>NZ_JBLBVL010000005.1:0-268501 GCF_047250365.1 Thaumasiovibrio clandestinus | reverse complement strand
GCTGTCGCTCTCTGAGCAGTGCGGCGGTAAAGATATCTACCTGCCGAAAGGAATCAGCATAGACAATGCGATTCGCAACAGCGAAATTTACCACCAGCGACAATCACTGGGTGCTCAAGAGACCGCAGAGCGCTATCAGCTCTCTATTCGTCAAATCAGCACCATCGTTAAAGAGCAACATGCACTACGTAGCCAAGGCTATCCATGCGACCAAGCCAAATGGCCAACAACCTTAGTGCGGCTCTACGACTGCCTTTTAAACGCAATCGAAACCTCAAACATTGACCTTGATACGCCTACCCGCCAAGAAACAGCCAAAGACATGGTGCTAGCTCTAGCGGTTTACTTTGGTGGTAGAGACATCTACCTCCCAAAAGGGGTAAAAATCAAGCAAGCGCTGCGTAACAACGAGATATTTAGCCAAGCAGGTAAAGTCTCTCCCACCATTTTGGCGGCTCGCTACGACCTGAGTAACCGTCGTATCAACCGCATTATCGAAGACATGTACAAAGCACGTCGCGTAGAGCTGCGCCGCTCAAGAGAGTTGCACTGATGTCGGTTAAACGTCGCTTTCATGCGCGCAATATTGCATTGCGCCTAACTCACACACAACGCGTTCGCCAGAAGTATAACGCGCCACTCTACCACCAGCAGCAAAAAGGACTAAGCCCATGTCAATGGACGCACTACAAGCAAAGTTAACACAATTACGCCAAGCATTAAGCGAATACGAGACCGATGTTGCCAACAAGCTTGAAATGCTGGCGTATGAACGCAGCAAAGAGCCGGGACTATGTATCACTCTTGAGCGAATGGAGAATGAATTACGCCGCGTGATTCATCCTGACGACATCCCAGCGGCGCGTGAAGCGGTAAACGAGGCGACGTTAGAGTTAGAGGCATGCCAAACGCTCATTAGCAACCTAGAGCAGTACACGCGTGGTGATGAGAGTTACAAGTTTCGTGATCAAATTAAAGACGTTACCAACGAGATCTTGCACTTGAAATACGATGAGATATTGGAAGTGCTATCGCTCTCTGATGACGAGCTAACACTATTAAAAGATTTTGTTGTGGTTAGCCATGCTATACGTGATAGCCGAGATTGGTGGGGCTTTAACCTTGGCGCAGCATTTACTCAGCTCTATGGTGAATTACGCGAAGGCGACCTTGTTGCGCACCGAGAAACGCTATATGAATCACTAGACATTGAGGTTTAATGGAAGGGGCGAAAGCCCCTTTAGTAACACAGTTTGGGGCACCTCTGTATCAAGGGGTTTGCTCAATTGGCTATGAGGAATAAATACAGGTTTGGAAAGTCGAAGTTTAACTAAAAGGTGTCTATCAAGTCAGCGACTATACGCACTTCTGACCTTTTGACGGACATGTGACTACTTAAGAAACAACCGAACGAAGGGCAGTAACGAAGAAAAAGGCTAAGATTCAGTGGTGTAAGTCTTATTTTACGTTTGTATAACTTCCGTTATTATTAACCACATGCTAAAATACTGTTTATTAATACAGCATTTAATTTTCGATCGGAGTTAAAATGAACAAAATAAAAAAATGTATAACTGTCCGTTTTTTTTCTATAGATGCAAGTGCTTCATTCTTCGAAAATTTTCCTGCTAATTACTCTATCAGTAGCGAAGAGCTTTCTTCTTCTCGAATTATAACAATTAGAAATACAAAGCACTTAATCAAAACGATATCAGACACTACTAATAACTATATAATATCTGTGGTTAAAGAAAGAAACACTTGGCAAACAAAAGCCACTCGTGATGGGGAGATAACAGGTTTATCAATCAATCAAGGTATAATAGGCGATCCATACTACTTTAGCGTATTGCCAAAGCACAAAATTATTTTTGGCTTTACTACAGGCCCAATTGGAAGCTTAAAGAGTGCCGCTAAATTTGCGTTAGAGCAATTCAACTCTGATAGAAATGAAAATATCAGTCTATCACTCATACCAAAAGAAAAAGAATATTCAAAGCTTAGAGAGCTTCCAGATTATAGCAGCCTACACTTTAAAGTTAACTCTTCGTCACTATCTGATGTATCTGATGACGCCCCCCAACTAATTAAAAACTTAAGCTCTGCACCATATATTGAGAACAACATACAACTATCATTAGATTTAGATTGTAGTGACGAGCCAGAAAGCATAATTACCAAACAAAATTTAATAGAGATTGTAAATTATCTCTCAGAGAATGATGCTTGTACCGTTTTAAAAGTAAAAGGGTTAGATAATGAGGGTAGAAAGGTGAGTTTAGACTTCGGAAATGCATTTATGAACCATAAAGCCGAGCTTAACCTCCGTAGTAAGTACATAGATCAAAGTACTTCCTTAAAAGTGTTAAACTCAGCGTACGATTCGTTAAAAATTTAGCTAGCTAGAGTCCTAATTTCTTTTTGAGTTATGGGATGTAGCATATCTAATTGATTGCTATCTAACATTGCTAACAGCTGATAGATTGAAATATCTACCATTTCAAGAGGTAGGCACAACTCTACTTCTTTAGCCGCCTCTCTTGATAGCCCTATGTTTATCAAACTAACCATTTTTTCATCACATGCGCCAATTTCAAGATAGTTGTGTAGTTTAACACTTGTCTTGTCAATCGACTTTTGTCTCATTTTATTCGTCAATAGCAAATGATAACAGCTAATTGCATTACGTAACCTGAACCTTACGTCATTGTTAATTACCTTGATAACATTTCTAACCGACTTATTGACGTTACGAGTTCCAAGATTTTCCTTATCCCACTTAATCTGCTCTGAAATTATTTCTTTTAGACTTTTTCCAGAGATCCACTTGGAAGAAATCAATGTGATATAGTCGATACTATATTCGTCACTGTTGATATACACTCCTAGCTCATTTAGCTTTTTAGCTACTTTGTTTAACGAACCATATAGTTCTGGAGATTTGGGATGAGGTAAGATCCAGTCATCAAAACTTTCTATTGTTTCTAAAAAATTAAATAGTTTATTTTGCTGAATATAGCCAACAGTTGGATTTGCTTCTAATGTAAAGGGGGCTACTTGAAGTGATCGAAAAGCGCCATCTACACTTTTAACTAAAAAATCAATAGATGAGCTATCTAAATTTAACTCTTTAGAATTAACCGTATTTTCTAGTCCATCATTTGAAAATTCTCTAATCAATTTATTAGCAATTGTATAAAAACGATACTGGTCTGATTCATTGTGGGGGTATGTACCAGAGAGGGCCTTTATTACATCATTTAATTCTTCGTTTAGTGTTTTATAATAAGTTGGTATTTTATTGTTGTCTTCTTCTTCTTCTTCAAAATAATCTTTGAATGTCCAATTATCAGGTTCTATCAGAAAAACATTTCCAGAGAAGTGTTCTAACATCCTTCCTGCACGACCTGTAATGTTGTTTATCTTGACATCTTCAAGCCGCTCTGAAGGTTGCCCTATGATTGTTTGGATTGGGTTTTGTAAAAATAAATTCTTAGCGGGTAGATTCACCCCTTCAGCTAAAGTACTAGTACAAGCAATATATTTTATTTCTCCTTCTTTCGCTAAACTCTCAATCATTACTCTAACGGAGCTTGGTAAAGGGCCGTAGTGGAAAGCGACACCTTTTCTCAGATTACTTGCCAATGTAAAGTCTTCATGTATGAATTGTTCAATGTAATCAGCTGCCTCTTCTAAAGGCTCGGTAACCTCAAACTCTTCTATTCTACTTGAAATATCTCTAGCAACGTCTTCACAGTAATTGGTCTTATTTCTATAGATTATATTACTCTGTCCACTTCCTAATCTAATAACAGTATCAGCTAGTTTTTTTCCAGTAAATCTTTTAGCTATCTTTACTATATGATCTGATTTTATCCTTGATATCTCTATATTTCTTCCTGATAGTTTTACTGACATCAGTATCTTTGCCACGGGGGAATGCTTCGTGATTTCTTTGTGAAAATCTATGCCTTCAAAAACTGAAGTAAAAGCATTCTGATAACTTTCTGATGGCATACTTACAATTATCTGGGGAAGGCTATCTTCTAGAATTTTCTCTAGCGTTAAGTGTAATAAAACGCCTCGGCTTTTATCGGAAATATTATGTGCTTCATCAATAAAAAGATAGTTAAAGCTTAAATCACCACGTTGAATCAATTCATAAAGCCTTTCTTGTGTCATCACAAAAATTGTCTTTTCATTGAATTCCTTGTCATCTCTAGGGATAGTGCATATATCTATTTTTTCATGCTGGCCCATGCCTTTTGCTATTTCATAGACCTTGCTTGATACTTCAGATATTAAAGCCCTTGTAGGAACAACTATTGCGGCAAATGATCCACTTGAATTAGCAACCTCTCTAACTAGATAAGTTAGTATTATATGCGTCTTACCTGCTGAAGTTGGGGCAATGGTAATGACATCTTCATCCGACTCTAAGTTCTTCCACAGCAGCCTTTGAAAGTCTGTTAATGGGAAATCTAATTCTGTTACTGAATTCAATTCCATCTTAAAATCAAACTTAGCATTAGTATGAAACCCAAGATCAAATTTAATTTCAGGATACCTCTGCCCTAACAGAGAAATATTAGGAAAATCTCCAGACTCAACAAATATGTTCTGAGCTATAGGAATAATATCAGGAAACTCTTTACTAGCTACATCAAGTAACATTGCTAGTAGGATAGCACCTTCTTTTCGAACTTCTGCATCACTAGACTTGCAAAAGTATTGGATTGAAGTGAGAAGTCTCTTTGCAAGTGATTTATCAAAAGCTTTAGGGGTACTTGATAAAAAATCTACATATCCGACAAACAAGCTTTCTCTATCTTTAATAAAATCAGCATTGAAAAGTATGTTTTGGGTTATTTTCTCAACTATCTCACTCATTTGTAGATACCAACATAAGAAATAAATTCATCAACTAATTCAGAAACACATGTAAATGGGAGCATTAATAAAGTTACCTCTTCCGCTTCAAGACCTTTACCTTCCACCTTATTGAAAAAGTCCCCTACATACTGACATGCAACCTTCTTATATGCTTCGACATAATCAACATCATTCTCAAAAATAACATCTGGTTGAGTAAAACCGATAAAACATGGGGAATGTATTTTCTTAGCGCTGTCTATAGTGGTGTAAGGATTAAGTACATCCAAAATAGTCTTTTCAAACTCTGAGTCTAAGTTTGGAAAGTCCATATGACTATCAAGCAAGTCAAATTCCACATCAAACTTACTCTTTGCACTAACCATAGAAGAAGCTGCTGCTGAAGCAGCTGATTTGAAACTTTGGTACAGCTTAGATTCCCCAAGATAAACTCTGAACTCACCATCAACCATTTGACCATGCACTGCGTCAGCTCCAAAAACAGGCATTGTAGGAACAGTTTTCATAGAAACTTTACTTAGTAGTTTTGGAGCTTTCAGGTATACATCAAGCAAAGTAAAGAGGAGCAGCTCTCCTAATTCACCTTGAGCGGTATGTTTACTAATTTTCCTTAATGCTTTATCAAACAAATCTTCCATAGCTGTAGTGCTCTGCATACCGAGCTTCTTCTCTATCTCCTTGCAGGAAAAAACAAAGTTTTGGAGTATCCCTTTTCTAACAAATTCAAAAAACTCTTTGAGGCTAATTTTACCATCTTCATGACACGGCAAATAGACCAGCAGCGTGTTAACTATACGCTGATCAGGTAGTCGAAAGTTACAAGGAACTTCTTTCAAGATACTCTTGATTTCAGCCGAATTATCAAGCTGTGGTTTCAGTGCTTTATCCATAGACCTGCTAGTACTCCGAGCGCAAATACATTAGTTATGCGGTTTACAGCATAATACCCCTGTATGCGTAATAAGGATTAACAGTATCGAGATACTCTTTCAGGAACTGTGACGCTAGTAACTCTGAAAGAGTGAAAAGTGTAGTGGCACGTCAAATTTGACCTTGTATCTATTGGTTTTGTAAATAGATTTAACGGGAAAAATCAACTTACTTTCATTGTCCCAAGGTGCGCAGTTAACGCTCGCCTTGGGGCAAAAACCGTTAAAGCGTTGCACCACTATTCAAGGTACAACTGTAGAGTGCGTCGTAGTTCCGCATAGAACATTTCTAGCAACAACGTGACTGGGGCATCATTAAAGCCCTCTAGGGAAAAGCTAAGGAATGGTGTAAGTGAAAGCAAACGAAGCAAAGGTAGTTTGGAGCAAACTACAACGCGAGATCATTGAAGGGCATGCTGAGGTCTGTCGACGGCTCACCACATCTAGACCAACCTCGTTCTACAACTTTTTACATCGTCACTATGCTCGCACAAATCACTTTGAACCCAAAATAATCACTAAGTTAAAGTATTATGGGAACGTCATGTTTTGCTTACTACTGCATGTTGAGCACGGGCATCTATATATCGAGTATGCCTACTATCCCATGTCGCTGGAGCGTTTTGGGACACGCATTGCGATTGATGCTAAAGATACCTATTCTCGCCACTATGTTGAAAGACTCATTGAGCGCAAAAAAGTAAAAACACTGGCTGAACTTAAGACGGAGGTAATCGACCAGTTTTCACGTATCAGTGACTCAAATTTTCGCATTGTTGAAGGACGCATCGATGTCTGCACTGATATCGTATTGCTGTTTGATGACATGGTTGTCTTTGGCGTTGTCGAAGAAAACGATGATGGCAGCGTAACTGCAACCCGTAAGTCAATGTTAACGAACAACGAACTAACCTCAAAACAACATGAGATCGTTCAATTTATTCTCGGACGGTTTGACCTACCGGTGTGTGTACTGGCAACCCATGAAATACCCCGGACTCACAACGAGGCTCTTAATGTGATCGAAGATACACGTAAGAGAATTCGCCTCGATGATGACGAACTGCCACAAATCTCAACAAAAGAATCTCACCCAAGAACAACAAACGCTCTACACAAAAAAATCGACAAGGCCTTTTTCAAGTTCTTGCAAGCTTATGACCCATTATTCTATGAGTGACAGGTATAACTTCTGAACCCAACAAAAACGCCCCAACAGGGGCGCTTATCGTATCTTTAGGCTCTCTACACGCCTCAGTTAACCTTTACAGCTTACTGATATCTAACGGTATCTGTTGATAGCTGCCGTTCTCCTTGCGCTCGTATAGGCGCAAATAACTGCATGTCCCGGATACTTGTATGCTGTCGGCGATGGCATCCATGGCATTACGCCAGTCGGTATCATCAATATCCAATGCTCGAAGGCTAAGAACCTGATTCACATCGATTCTGCCTTGTTTATTAACCTTAAAGGCGTGTTCGACTAACGCTTTGATGTGGTCGTTGCTGTTTTGCGTCCAGCGTTCGATGCACGCATCTATCTGCGCTTTGGCGGCTTGGATACGTTCATCAAACACACGGTGCTCACCAACAGCGCGCATCAGTTTGTAACGGCCATCATATGACATTAAGGTCACGTTACCTTTTGCACCGCCCCAATTCACGCCGTATTCCTCGGCACTGAGGTCAACAAAATCGCTGATGTTCGTCATCGATTGTGCCTTAAACATCGCAAGATGTTTTTGCAATGCCTTGGCACGTTCGATGACGGATAGCACCACGTCATCACGCAAACGGTCGACTGATTTTATTTGGCTCTCTGGCACCAAATGATTAAGAGAATTACGGCGAAAGCCAGTTGGTATATGGTGATCATTCATGCTAACTCCTTGTTGGTAAATTCCTTGTTTGGAAACAGAACGGCGATGCTTTGCTGGCTAAATGGACATTGTAAAACCCGGCTTGGCAGTGCATGGTAACGCTTGGGTGGAAACGCCTTTTTCACAATACGTAAATACCGTTTAGGGTGGCAGCATTTGCCACGTGCTTTGGCATCTAATTGCCAGCTCAACACCATTTGCCCACAACGCGAGCAAGGACAATACAGCGGCTTGTCAGTCGCAAGGTGATACCGTCCGTCAATACGCTCGATATAGCCGTGTTTATCTAATTGATAGAGGTAATATTGCAACCCACTCTCTTTGCTTACGCCTAGGTATGCGTTAAGTTTGCCGCGCTTCATTGGCGTATTTTTAAGGGCTTCCCATATGGCTCGATACATTCTTAAATCCTCCATGCAACCAAGCAGCCATCGAGTTCAATCGAGCGCATCAAAACGTGGTAATCCAAATTGCCCACGATAATCTCATCGCCTTCCTGTAGCCTTGAGTCGGGTGCAACCTGAATCAATGGCTTTACCTTATAGAGCCGATATGAGAGCACTTCGTAACCTTGCAAGGTGAGTTTATCGCTGACTTTGTCAACGAGTAACTTTCGGCGTTCTCTGTCTTCTACAGTGTCAGGTTGGCTGACTGGTTGATTCGTTTTCCACCTAACATCATTGAGCACGGCATCAGGATGCATCGAGCGACGAAACACGCCAAGGGTTGGACACATTTCTGCATTTACTCGACTCAGGGTGTTCGCTTTTTGTTGGCTATTATTCATTAAACTCTCCATGTCACTAAGCAGCCATCAAGCGCACTGGCGCGAATGAGCTTTTGGTTTTGGGGTGTCCCCACGGTGATCTCTTCGCCGCCGACCAACCTTGCATCGCCTTTGATTTCAATCATTGGCTTGGCGAGAAAGACCTTTGCTGATAAGACGGTGTATCCATGTCGTGTCAGTTTTGAAATAGTTTTCGCCGTCAGTGTTTCTTTCCGGCGGCGCTCCTGCTCGCTCGTTTGTTGGGTGTTCATGGCTCTCTCCTTGAATAATTCTGTTTCCATAACAGTTGGTTGTAACGTGCAGCTAAGCGGCTTAACTCTTTCTCTAACCCCTGACTAAGCCTTGCGGGATCACCTTCTGCGGTACGTTTGAGATAGGCGAGTTGATCGGCCAAGTTGTACATCTCTTCGCTGGTGCATTGGCTCCCCAATTGAGGCGCTTTGACTGAGACCTCTAAGCGGGAATGCTGGCAACCTGACCGACATGCGCGATACATCTTTACCCGCTCACGGTTGGCCGATGAAAATGGCTTCTCTTGATGAGATGCACACTCATGGATGTAAATCTCTCCTTTGACCGGACAGCTCACGGTTTGACGTAAGATGACGCCTTTAACGCGGATTTTTAAATTGTCGGTGTTGCCAGGATAAATTCCACGCAGTACCTGACTGAGTAAGGAGGTACTAACCCCTAGTCGCTGGGCTAATTGGCTCTGCGATTGTCCCGTGGTGGCTACCTCTTGTTGTAAGATTTGAACTAACTCTGTATCTGTCATGCTTCCTCCTTAAAGGGGTAAAGCACTTGTCTGTTCGGGCAGTACACGCCATCTTTGCGGATCTCGGGATGCTGTGCGCCTGAGTTGAGATTAAGGCGGTAACACTCTTCGCCCTGCACGTCGATTCGACGCACAAAACTCGCCTTTTCTAGCGCTCGCAGGTAGCGGGTAGTCGTGACTCTTCCTGCCATTGCGGTGCTGCGCACATCAAATAAGCTAAACCGTTTCATGATGCGGCATGAGTTCCAGATGCGTTGCCTAACACAAGGGCGCTTGCTCTTCGTCGTATTCGGCCTTGTTGGTGGGGTTCTATCCACCAGCTGATAACGATTATTGATAAAGCAATCTCCCTTGTCGTATAGCGCTATGCGTCCCTGTTTAAGCAATAAACGAATGAAGGATTGTGTCTGGGTTTTTGACATCTCAACGGCTTGCATCAACTGCTTCCCCTTAAATGGCGTGGTGTCGAAATGGCAGATATACCTCCATGCCAAACGGCGTTTCGACATACAGCCTCCTATCAAACAGTGGGCGCTCTTAGGCCATGGAAAACTTGCTCGCCCCAATCAGCTAAGGTGACGATTTCTAGCTCATTGGCTTTGGCTAGTGTCTCGATTTTATTTAGCCCGATAGTGATGCGGCGCATCTCTCCACACGACTGATGACGGAGGTGATCCAATAGTTCATCGGAGACACATATCCCATCGTCTAACAGGTGCTCTGCCATAATCTGCACGTCTTCGAGATCGGCGGGTTGGAACTCCACCCACTCTGAAATGCGGTTGTAAAACTGCTTGCGTGTTGAGATACGACGGGCAATTTGATCCATGCCGACCAATATCACTGGCACCTCTGTGCCGTCGTAAATATCGCGGATGGTCTCTAATGTGCGGACATCGTTCATCAGATAATCGGCCTCATCGATGAACAGTGGGCGCTCATGCATACTCATCTGTTCGATGATGTAGTCGATGTTTTTGTTGATGCCACGGCGCGGAGATGAACCCAGCTCTTCAACTATGCGACTGGTGATGCTAGCGGTGGTGTCCTCTGCTCTTGCGCTAACGTAAATTCCGTTTAGCTGGTTGTAGAGGTAAGTCGTGGTGGTGGTTTTGCCTAACCCTGTTGTACCGTGCAATAGTCCTATGCCCGGCACGCCGTACGAACGTTTAACCAGTGCGCTAAATGCGATCTGGGTAGACGACACGTTTTTTACTGGTGCGACGACAGCTTTCATTGTTACACTCCTCATGAGCATTTTTGCGAATGTTCTAATGGCACGCTATGCTTGGCGGCTTCGTGCCATTTCTCTTTCGATAAGCGCTTTGCCTACCTGATTGTTGCGGGTGAATTCGGTTATAAACTCCTTTTCTTTGGTGGTGAGTTCTCGGGTTTGTGATTGCTTGGCAAGGTAGATTGCTTTCTCTTCCATGCTGCGAAATAGCACTCGACTCTGCTGCTTTACTTGTTGCTCTTTCTGCGCCATCAATTCACGTTGTTTTGCCAACGCTTCAATCTCTTGCTCGCTGTATCCTTTGGGCTTCTCGGATTGGGTATTGCTTAATGCACTGAGCGCAGGGTTATCGGTGATCTCTCCGGGCAATTGGAGCGTCGCCAGATTGTTACGCGCCTTATCAGCGGCAAGGGCGCTGGCATACTGGTTATTAATGCCAAATTCGGCTTGAAAACGCTTGGCATCGCGACGCAGTTGATTGAGTGATTTGGTGTATTGTTTGCGCTGCTCTCGATAGGCTGCGGGATCGATAGTGCGCCCTACCCATTCGTCACTAATGGCTTCGATGTAGGTATCCCAATCATCAAGGGGGTACAGGGTGGCGCGTCCCACATCTTTCGGATCGAGGAAGACTCGCATTCGTTTACGATCCAGTTCTGGATTCATGAGTTCTGGGGCGGTATAGCGAATGCCGCCCGTCTTCACTCCGCCGCGTATCACACTGGCATCGCCAACGTAATTGAGCAGGTAATCAAGGCTGTGAACTTCTGGGACTAGCTTAGGGCGATAGCGACTGTTAGCGTATTGCTGGAAAGGGGTATGCCCTTTTAGCCCACCATGTACTTTGTTGTGGTAGCGATGTTCTAACCAGTCGTTGATCACTTGCTCTAATTCATCAGGACTAAGGGCGAGTTCTATCGCTTCTTGCTCTGCTTGCTTCTTACCTTCCCCGATTCGCTTGGCGAAGGCTTTGGCGGCTTCTATCTGTTGGCGGTCACTCACGCTGTGACCAATATAGCCGGGTAACAACTCGAATAAACCTTGGCTTAATGTGCCAAAGAACCGTTCAATAAATGGTTTTTCCCACCCTGAAAATGCGTTGGCACGAGACTGCTTTATATCTAGCATGTGGAGGATTGCTGTGACGCGCTTAGAGACATAATCACTGCCGTTATCGGTTCGCGCTAAACCGTCATCATTTAAGATCCCCCACTCCAATAAGCATTTGCGTAGCAGTAGGCAAATCCCTTCTGAGTTTGATGTTGGTGAGAGCAACAGCTTTACTCGACGGGTATAAACATCGATGGCCGCGATGATGCTGTAACGTACTAATTTGCCTTCAACTTGCAGCTGTACGTCGGTTGGGGAACTGTCAAATTCCCAGCAATCATTAGGCGCTTGCACCCAAGGGTACATTTTGCCGTAAAGGGGGCGGTGTTTATTGTTGTACGCATCGGGGTTGGTGAGGTAAGCGAACGCTGCACCGTTGTCGCGCTTCCATTTCAGTAACCAACGGCGTATTGACGACGGGCTAGGCATCTTCCATTGCGGATAGTCTTCTCGCTTTTCACTGATCATCCGCTCTAAGACATAAGGTCGCGCTGCTAAGTGGGGCTTACCTGTGATAACCGCAAACAGGTAATTGTGTAAATCAGGTTGGCTTTCAATAATTCCCGCTCGTTCGCGCTGCCCATATTGATTGGCTAAAGATGCAAGCCCTTCACTATCGAGCCTTTTGAGCCAGCGACGGCAGGTTTGCCAAGTGGTGTTCGGCACCTGCTGATAGATCCAATCTTCAAACCCTAAGCGCTGTTTTTTGTAGGCTTCATCAAAGTGCTTTTCGCCGTCAGTAAGCCGATTAATATCACGGTAGGGTTGCAGGTAAATCTCCCGCTTTTGCAATATGATCATACGAGCGTTGGCTTTGCTCTGTTGCTGATGTGGCAACGATTGAAAGGCTTGTAATGATTTCGACTTCTTTGCCTGTTGCTGCTGCTTGGTTTGTTGCTCCAACCTTTCCAGTTGGACGATATCAAGGGCGGCGGTCTGCCCTGCTTCGGTAACAGAGACCCGGCTTTTGGCTTCTAGCTTGGCAAGGTGAGCTTGTGTCTGTTCTGGTAAACTCGATAGATGGTACTCGCGCCCTTTACCTTTCACTCGCGGTCTTGATTGCCAATTACCACGCTGTGCGTTTATGCGAATGTTGCGTGATGATTTAGGCAAACCCGGCAATCCTGCTAATTGGGTTGCGGTGAACCACTCAATATTCATAATCTGTCCCTAGCAGATCTACCTCTAGGGTTTGCGACAGTCTATAAAGGATGCGGGTGCTAACTATTCCGCGAACTTTTCGCGAGTCACTTCGCTTAAAAGTGCTAATGCATTTTTGTACTGTGCGCGGGTTAAAGCCATGAATAAGCGCCCAACTTCGACAAGTAAATCCTTGTTGTAGCAGGGCTGCACGGATTTCGAGGGCGGTGACTATCGACATGGGATCAGTTACACTCCATAAATGTTCGCATTACGAACGGACAATAATTGTTTAAATGTTCGTCATGCGAACTTTTAAACAGAGAATAGATCGCATATGTTCGCACATCAACACCAACGCAGTGATGTGACTCGAAAAATACGCATGCATACATGCAACAAGACATAAGTCATTGATATGGAAAGTAATAAAAATTCAAAGGGATCGGCAAGTGAGAATCGGATCTGCGATCCCATTCTAATGGACAAAATAGGATCGCTTCCTGAACGGTTGAAAGAGCTTATTGGTTCGCAATCTGTGCGAAGCTTTGCACTAGATATTGGCGTCTCTGAGACGGCGATTAGGAAATATTTGAAAGCTGAAACAGCACCTAGCTTGGAAATTTCAATCCGTATCTGTCAGGCATGTAATGCCAAGCTGGAATGGTTTGCGATGGGAACAGGTAACAAAGAACCTTTTGAAGATCATTCTCAAGATAGTATGTATGTCAGTACGACACCTGCTGCTATGCCGGATTTTGAAGAAGAGTTTGCTCTTGTTCCCGGCTATCACATTCAAGTCTCTACTGGAAATGGGTGTAATGCCTTAGACCAACAACCTAAACGCTTCTTAGCTTTTCGAAGGAAGTACTTAGATTACAAAGGGCTTAATCCAGAAAAGCTCGCCGTTGTCTTTGCTCGTGGCGATTCAATGGAAGAGACTATCAAAGACAATGATTCGTTGTTGGTAAACCTTGAGTCAGTCAAACCAATTGATGGCCATATCTTTGTGGTACGCTTGGGGGATGAGCTATATGCAAAGCGCATTCAAAAGAGCTATGACGGCTCACTTCGCCTTATCAGTGACAACCGGGAATATGCATCGATAGAAGTGCCAGCAACAGACCTCGATCAGCTATGCATTATTGGTCAAGTGGTGCAGCGTTCAACGGACTTCTTATAAGCAGTAACGATCCCATTCTGCTCTCGTTTTCCATAATGCGCGATTTTTCAAAAATGTAGAGAATCGGATCGATGATCCGATTCTTTTTTTAAACTAGCCGATTTTCTTAAACGCATAAAAAGTGGCAGAAATTCACACTTACCTACAATCAAAGCCTCACGTTAAACTCGCCTTAAACGCAGAGCACACGCCGCTTTCAGGCTTCCATCGTCCCACCAGCTCCCAGCCTTTCCCGGCTAATCCCGCTTTAACACCCTCTTTTTCATACCTAGTGGTTTATTACAAAAATGTAAGAAACCGCGAGGTTTAAAAAACTTTTCATTTTAAACGACTGGTTTGGGGGCGTGATTGTTGGGGCTTTAACCTTGGCGCAGCCTTTACTCAGCTCTATGGTGAATTACGCGAAGGCGACCTTGTTGCACACCGAGACACGCTATATGAATCACTAGACATTGAGGTTTAATGGAAGGGGCGAAAGCCCCTTTTCAGCGCGTTTTTGGACATTTCTGAGTTAGGGATTATGTGGAATCTACATATTTCAGGCTTTGGTATGTAAACTGAGTGCTCGCAGCACAAAGCAGTTTGTAACGTAGCAGAGAAACACTTGGTTATGGAAATGTGAATGTTATGACGGAGTCAAATAATGTATTGACTTTGACACATCATATGTTAGTTTTGCCTACCGTTTGAGGGAGTAGCTATTTTGCGTCATAAACACGTAAAAGGTTGTATCAACATATTTGACAACACGTCATGGTGCGACCAGTAACACTTTTTAGTGTTTACCAAGCGAGACTCGAACAACTCACACACTTTGCGAGGGCTAGTGTGGGGTTGTTCGTGTTTTAATAGCCCTCTTGCTATCATCATATGACCGCTTTAATTCTGCCATTATTGGCACTATCTTTAGGATTTGTTTCCTTATCATTTAGCGCAGACCGATTAATTTCTGTGTCGGCAACATATGCTAAACACTGTAATGTTTCTCTTATATTCATTGGGATGACTGTGGTTGCATTTGGCACATCTGCGCCAGAACTGCTTGTTTCATTTGTAGCGGCTCTTAATCATTCCAATGAATTAGCAATTGGCAACGGTATTGGTTCAAACATCATTAATATCGGAGTTGTGCTATCCATTTGTGTCCTGATTTCCCCAATTCGAGCACATCAGCGTTTTGTAAAAAGAGAATTCCCAATATTAGCCATCTCCATAGTGTTATGTACAGCGTTGATGTTAAAAGGTAATCTCGGCGAGATTGATGGTCTGATATTGGTGCTTGGGTTATCTACATATTGTTTTTACCTAGCAAAATCAGTACAGCAATATCAGGTAGTTAACGATGAATTCGAGTTTTTACCCTTAACAAAAAAACGTGCCGGCTGGGAGAGCTTGGTCATGCTGTTGTTATTATTAACTTCGTCTCGGTTGATGGTATGGGGAGCTGTTAAATTAGCTCAAGCCGCGGGGTTAAGCGAACTTACTATTGGGCTAACAATCGTTGCCTTTGGTACCAGTTTGCCCGAGCTAGCAGCGGGAATAGCAGGAGTGCGACAAAAAAAGTATGATATCGTTTTCGCCACAGTGATTGGATCGAATATCTTTAATTTATTGGGTGTGATAGCGTTTCCAGCATTACTTGGTGACAATGTCTCTATTCCCGAGCAAGTATTAACCAGAGATCTCCCTTTTATGGCTCTGCTCACATTAATGTTAGGCGTTATGTTCGCTCTTTCCTATTTTAGGGTAGGAGTATCTAAGGAGCAGACTACGGATTATCATATTCACCGTATTGGAGGTGGGGTTTTGCTACTCACATTCTGTGTTTATTTGATTAAGGTATCTGCTGACTTCCTATGAGAACAAACCTAGCTAAAACACAAAATTGCATCGACCAAGCTTCCTTACACATTTTTGTAAAGTTTAGCATTGCAGGCAAAGAAAGTCGCTCAGATAAGTTATAACACGGACGGCATCAAACAGTCTGGATGATAGGCTTATAACGCGAAATGGAGCCGAAATAATTCATGAACCAACCTGTTAGACAATTGTGCAACAGCTTGTTGCACAAATAAATCTCATGATGGTTTCTTACGTTCTAAACACGCCTTGGGGCAGTATCGTGTTACCAGCTCAAGCCAAAGATGGTACAACTTAAAAACGCCCCAACACAGGGGCGTTTGTAGCATCTCAGGCGTTCTACACGCCCTTCATCACAACTAAATCTTGCTGATATCTAACAGTATCTGTTGATAGCTGCCGTTCTCCTGACGCTCGTATAGGCGTAAATAACTGCATGTCCCTGAGACTTGTATGCTGTCGGCGATGGCATTCATTACATCGCGGCAATCTGCATCGTCAATATCCTGAACTCAGTACTTTAGACCATCAGGATCTGTTGACCCTACATGCTCCATGAGCACCCAACCTTCAAGTCCTCCCGATTTGTCTACACCAACCCAGACAAATTTTCCCTTTCGGTCAAACTCCACCAATTTTCTACCGGCTGCAATAACAAACTTGACCTTTGCTGACTCAGACGGCTCTTCTCTTACTTCAACTTGTATAGCTTTCGCATAATGCATCTGCCCTGGCGAAGCAAAAGAAGGTAGTGATATCAGAAATAACATACTAATTAACAACGCTTTCATTGGCTCTCCTTAACATGCTGTTTTGAATATTTGAAAGTAACACTACCTCATGTAAACATTAGCCTGAACACCACGACTCAATGAGTAACATAACTTGCAAGCTAAACCGCAATAATGGAAGAGCCATACTCACACCTTGCACTTAGCTTTGTGCCTTAGGCCAAACAAAAAACGCCCCAACATCGGGGCGTTTGTCTTATCTCAAGCGCTCTGCGCTCTTCTGCTAGCCGTTACATCTTACTGATATATAAGGGTAAATATTGATGACTACCGCTCTCCTGACGCTCGTATAGGCGCAAATAACTGCATACCCCTGATACTTATATGCTGTCAGCAATGGCATCCATGGCGTTACGCCAGTCGGCGTCATCAATATCCAACGCTCGAAGGCTAAGAACCGGATTCACATCGATTCGGCCTTGTTTATTAACCTTGAAGGCGTGTTCGACTAACGCTTTGATGTGGTCGTTGCTGTTTTGCGTCCAGCGTTCGATACACGCATCTATCTGCGCTTTGGCGGCTTGGCAGTCGCGAGGTGATACCGTCCGTCAATACGCTCGATATAGCCGTGTTTGTCTAATTGATAGAGGTAATATTGCAACCCACTCTCTTTGCTTACGCCTAGGTATGCGTTAAGTTCGCCACCTTACATCATTGAGCATGGCATCAGGATGCATCGAGCTACGAAACACGCCAAGGGTTGGACACATTTCTGCTCTCGTTTTCCATAATGCGCGATTTTTCAAACTAGCCAATTTTCTTAAACGCATAAAAAGTGGCAGAAATTCACACTTACCCACAATCAAAGCCTCACGTTTAACTCACCTTAAACGCAGAGCACACGCCGCTTTCAGGCTTTCATCGTCCCACCAGCTCCCAGCCTTTCCCGGCTAATCCCGCTTTGACGACCTCTTTTTCATACCTAGTGGTTTATTACAGATATTGGAAGTGCTATAGCTCTCCGATGACGAACTAACGCTGTTAAAAGACTTTATTATTGTGAGCTATGCGATACGCGGTAGCCGCGATTGGTGGGGTTACAGCCTAGGCGGTGCGTTTACTCAGCTGTATGGCGAACTGCGCGAAAACGCCTTTCTCGAACACCGAAGTGAGTTGTATAAATCGCTGGAAATTGAGGTTTGATAGAAGGGGCGAAAGCCCCTTTTTGCAGCTCTTTAAACAATTTCAATTAGGGTGAACACTGAGTATCACAAGACATAGCTTAATAATTACAGCTCAACACACTCTCAAAATCAGTAATCCAACAAGCGCGGCTCTTCAACTAACTCCAATTTTGAGTCTGGTTCATCTCTGCTCAAAACAAATATATGAGATGAAAAATGTGACCCACCTTCAACACCATTTCCAGTAAAGAGAACCAAGTCCTCTATTCCATTGTCGGTGTAATCGCCCTTTGCGATTATGTCAACTTGCTGAATGCTGCCTTTATTATCATAAAAAACACTTACGTTTGGATTTTTTATATCTACTTTCTCTATTTTCACATACTCAGACCATGTTGAAAGAGTCTTGACTTGCTCGACTTCTCGAACCGAAAGCTGCAAGCCTAAATTAGCTGGCGCTAGCTCTGTGAAGCTTTCATCAAGAACCAAGTCATTCAAATAACTAAAACGAGATGGGATCTTCAAGCCAAATGTTAATGGGGTGGTCATGGTATACATATACGTCTATTTGCTCTGCCGTAGAGAAAAAGATGTTAGCAATACCGACATAATCAACAATGTTCTCATAATATCAAGCACTAGTAGGACCCAAGCAAATTGGGCTCATCAATTAATATTAATTTAGCCCCTTCACTATCACGAGTAAGAACATATATATGATAGGAACGATAGGAGCCCTCAATAAGAGAATTACTGACGTACAAAACTAAGTCCTCGATACCATCACCATCAAAATCACCAGTCGCAACTATTGTAGCATTCTGAATGCCCTTCATATGATCATAGTAGGAAGCTGAGTGCTCACTTCTCACTTTAACCCGCTCAAACTTACCAAAATCGTTCCATGTCTCAAGCTTACTTGCTTTTTCTATATCTTCCCTAGAAATCTGTAAACCCAACGAGGCAGGAGAAATCTTGGCAAAGTGCATATCAAGTACAATATTGTCAAGATAGCTGACCTTAGCGGGTTCCAACTTAGATGCAATTTCCAACGTGTGACATACCATCATCAAATTCACTACGGTTAACTGTTCACGATAATTAATCCCTCTCCGACCTGCTAAGTATGCACTCATGAGCTCTCGACAATTATTGACCTCTATGACATCTTCTACATTATCAGGGTCCTTCAAACTGAGACCAAGGAACCAATCTGCAGTTATCGCTTCAATTACACCAGATTTTTCAGAAATTTCTATCGGCTTATCCAGCCAGTCATTGATGGAGTGTACTGGGTTAATATAGATATCACTATGCAGCTCCGCAGTCACAAACGACGTAAAAAAAAGCAACAACATCAAGATATACTTAATACAAATTCTCATTATTCAGCATTCTCCAATAATTCTCTTACAAAGTCATTTCGGGCATCACCCAATTGTGGACGCCTACTTTCCAACGCCGCAGCTTGGAAGTTTCGCGCCCTTATATGTGCTGTAAAGTTAACGAATACATTAGTCAAACGAGTTTGACCTAAGTTAAATATCATATCAAATAAAGCGACTTGCACATCGGCAGGATAGGAATACAACTCTTCTGCACCATAAATAACTTCTAGACCTCTCTGAAACTCCTGAAGGTGCTCATCTGTCAGTTCATCCATCGTTTCTCGAGTAATATGAAGAGAAGCAAATCGAGAATAGTATCTCGCACCACGATCTCCTGTTTGTCCTTGCCCTAAAATAGTATTGAACTCGTTCTCAATCTCTTGCTCTGTCGCTTCAAGACCAGTTTCATCAACAATCATTGAAAGCTCAATCGCACTATCAACATCGGAAATATAATGTCCTACCCCTATAGTCACATAGCCTTCCGAGTCCAAATACATATGCGAAATTCGCCCCTCATACTCTTCCAGTTTGTCTTTCACCCTTTCGATAACCCTGTTAGATATACCAGTGGGGTTAACATGATAAAGAGACAGAGGCCATAAGTGCCACAAGCTTAAAGAATCAGATTCAGTGCTAAAGCCCGCTAAACCAGCAGATACAGCGTCCTCTATCCAGACAAGATTTTCAGCTCGACTTATTTCATGTGCTAATTGTTCATCAAAAATCTGCTCAATCAGATTGTGATCTCGACTATTTTGGTATGCTTCTTCTGAGCGAAAACATCGCCTAAATCGGCGGTGCTTTTCCTCTCTATCACTATTAATCAATTGCTCTAGGGTCGTCACTGCTGAAGCCCGATTATACCATTCTGTTGGATGCTTAATGACGGCTTTCTCCAACTCGTTAGTTTCACCACTGAAATATATGGCAAGATCAGCTTCAGTAATATTTCGACCTTCCTGTGATCGAACTTGACCCAGCAGGTCACAATAAAAGCTATTTGCAGCTTCACATATTCCATTGCTGCCACTCCCATCAACTACATGATAATCATGTTCAGCTTGCTCATCATTATCTGTACCTGAAAGAATATTTAGGAACCATACTGGCGGTTCGTCTTCGCTAATTAATTCTAAGTGAACTCTATTATCAAAGCCCAAATTACCATCTGAATCCTTCGGAAACTCATGCAGCCCCGCATACCCAATTGACTCTCCAGACTCAACTGGAATGGGATCAGAAGGGACAATCACCTCTCCCGTCTCTACAATGTCACTGTCATTCCCTTCTTCACTTCGACTGTGCCACCCAATAGAGTAATCAACCTTGTCGTAATTACTATTTAGCAATGCATCAGTAGCTTGCCCTTGTGCACGGTTTGCAGCAATCCAAACATATCTACCAACAAGATCACCCAATGTGGCAGTGTCTGCGTTAGGACCGAGCTTCGCAAGATAGCAGCTTATCCATTCATAATTAACGCCATCATAAACTCTTTCTGTTCGGTCGCTTTCCTCATTTGAAGTGAACACGATAATGCTCCCCGGCGGTATAGCATACGACACATATGTACCGTCTTCAGACTCATGATAAACAACCCGCCTCGTTTTAGCTCGATAATGAGCCTCTGAGTTAATACGTAAAACACCGTGTGGCTTTAAATGCATGTATAGCAAATAAAACACAAAGCTATCTTCTTGGTTTTCTGGGTTTAAATAATTGTACCTTATCAGACAAAAATTATTACTAAACCTAAAGTCACGCGATGCAAACTGAGTGGTGATATACGTTTCATTCATCCTGTAGGCAACAACATGCCCATCACCAATAGCTCTGACTGGATGAGTGTCACCAAGCCAACTGGCCACTCTGTCGGTAATATGTAGCCCTCCGTGCCAACCACCAGCACCTTGAGATATTGCAAAGCGACCAGAGGTAACACCACGAAAGAGTCGTCTAAAATCATCTAGCCGATTAAACTCAGTGCCGTTTTCTTCCGCAATAGGAAAACTAAACTTGTGCATAAATCCCTTTCTATTATCAAATTAATCTCCCCCCATACTACAGGCATCAAATGACTACGTTAACAACAGCAGACGGGCAGAAAACGAGCCCCACCAAAACGGCACAATGCCTAAAAACCCTGCCAAATAAATATATTCAAGCTAAAAATAACGGATCTTATAGCGAAAATGCAGCAATAATAAAATCGGCGAAAATACACCTCTCCGCCGACACATTTTGTAACGAACTTTCTTGGGTTGACTTAATGCAACGACTATTCGAATCAATAACTAGCTTGAAAAACGCCGTAAGTGTTCCGCCCAGAAATAGTTGACGGCATAAAGGTATGCGTACCACTCCAAGCCATAACAAATAATTATTAAATTTATAAATTTTAATAATTTCTTATTTTGATCGCGCATCCCTATACTCATCCCATCGAAACGCATCACAGATGCGATTCACTTAGATATTCAAAATAAGCATTGAGTTGGAGCAAGTTATGAAGATGAATCACATTGGTATCATGGTCGGTGATATGGATAAAGCGGTTGAGTTTTACACTAAAGCGCTAGGTCTTAAAATTGTTATGAACAACACTAAAGTGGTTGAAGAGCGCGAAACCGCTATCGGCCGTATGTGTATCGCTGTTTTCGGCGAAGGCTTTAAAGGCTTTAACATTGCTCACCTACTAACAAATGACGGCATTGGTGTAGAGCTGTTCGAAATGAAAGAGCGCCAAGAGCGTCACGACGTTGATTTCTCTCGTGTGGGTATTTTCCACTTCTGTCTACAAACCGATGACTTTGCTGGCGTGATTGCACGCACCGAAGAGTTTGGCGGTAAGGTTCGCATGGACATCATGCGTTATCACCCTGAAGATGATAATAAACCAGCTCAAATGGTCTACCTAGAAGACCCGTTTGGTAACCTATTTGAACTTTACTCTCACACGTACGAAGAAACTTACTCGTCTGATTACGAGTAAATCCAACGTTTTCGCTCCAGAGTAACAGCTAAAATGTCGAAGGGGCTGACACATTGTGTCAGCCCCTTTTGGTTTGATTCCCAACGCCAGTATGCTGTCGCCGGTAGTGGTCACTCACATTGTGATTGGCATATCTGAGTTACAACACAACAAAACCCATCAGCCATAAGGTATCTATTAAGTATGGAAACATTGCCCACCACTAAATCCATTAACTTGTGGCTCAATTTTATTGACCGTTACGCCATCATCAATATCCAATGCTCTATGGTTACATACTTTACGTTAGGTCTAAAAAGATCTCAGGCTAATGCCCCCTTATCCCAGTTTAAACAGTTATGTTTAGCCTTTTAACCAACTTAAAATTACGTCTGGCTTTGGTATTCCTCCTGCGTGAACGAGCTCTTCATCCATGACAACGCCCGGTGTAGACATCACACCATAGTTCATAATCGTTTCAAGATCTGTCACCTTTTCAACTGACACTTCAACGCCTTGCTCAGATGCAAGCCTTTCAATCAATTTAGCGGTATTAACGCAGTTAGCACAGCCTGAACCTAAAACTTTAAACACTTTCATTTTCAGCTCCTAAATTTGCCAAAATGGTAAGTTGAATATCCAGCCCATAACAGTAAATGCGGTTAGAAGTAGGCCAAAGAGAAGCCCAAGCAATCGCCACTGCATAACTTGTTTTAACATAACAAATTCTGGAACACTGGCAGCAACAGTGCTCATGCAAAATGCTAACGCCGTACCAATCGGAAGGCCATTGCGTAGCAAGCTCTCCATAATTGGGATAACACCAGTCGCATTAGAATACAGAGGTATACCAATCAATACGGAGGCAGGCACTGACCACCACTGCCCAGAGCCTAAATGGGCATCTATCCACCCATCAGGCACGAAGCCATGTAAACCAGCGCCTATGCCTACCCCAATAAACACCCACTTCCAAACGCGACCGACTATTTCAACCATTTCTTGTTTGGCAAATTGATGTCGGTAAGACAACGTTATTGTTGAATCAGCGGCATTTTGCTCGCGGTTACCATTATTACTTAGCTGGGCTTGAGCCTTTTGCATCGCTTTCGCTGCAAAAGGCTGTAGCCAACGATCTGCTCTTATTACATCAAGTAGCCAGCCACTCAATATCCCAATAAGCATGCCTATCACCACGTACATTATGGTGAACTTCCAGCCCAGTAGGCTAAGCAGTAGTAAGACAGCTACCTCATTAATCAATGGCGAGGTAATTAGAAATGCCATGGTAATTCCCAATGGGACACCCGCGGATGTAAAACCAAGAAAGACAGGAATACTGGAACATGAGCAAAATGGCGTAATCGCACCGAAAAAGCTCCCAGTTACATAACCAAAAATACGCCGCTTACCCGCTAGGTAATCTCTGACTTTTTCGACATTTAAAGACGCGCGAAGCAGAGCGATGATATAAATCATAGTGACCAAGAGCACCATGATTTTACTTGTGTCTTCTATAAAAAAGTGAACCGCATCCGCAAGCTTAGTCTCTCGCTGCATTGCGAATAGCTGGTAAGTCATCCAGTTGGCAAGATGCGTAAAGATCTCAAACATATCAGCTCCGTTAACCTGAACGCTTATTTCTTATTTTAATAAGACAACCCCGAAACCGATAGGGTATAAATGATTTATAACTGGTTGAGTTGGCATGTTCTTTAGTTGATATAACAGCAGGCCCTAATGCAAATAGCCAACAAATAACGTCATTGCAAAGAAGATCAGAACAAGGCCAGCAGTCCGTTCAATAATATGAATATACCCACTTAGGGGCCTTTGGACACGAGGTTGGCTTATCATTGACGCGATGAACAAATCCCAGAAGAGAACAGCGAGAAACATCCATAATCCGCATGATATTTGTTGGGTTAACGTCACATCACTACCAAGAATGACCGTCATTAAACTCATATAGAACAGCGCATTCTTAGGATTAAGCAATGCCGAATTTAAACCCAGCATCAGCTGCTTCATCGCTGATGGCATCGCTAATTGGCCCACGTGTAGTTCCGCATCTCTTTTTTTACTTTTCAGTAAAGCAGTACCTAACCACAAGAGATAGAGCCCCCCAATGACTTCGACCAGCGAATAGATCACTTTACTATCGCGTATACTCGTCCACCCAACTATCGCCACTCCAATATAGACAGCATTGCCTAATGCGACACCGAGGCAAATAAAGCGGCTGCCCTTTAACTTATGTCGAATGGAGTGAGCAACAATTAAGAAGAAATCTTGCCCCGGACTCAGTAAAGCAACAAAGTGAGCGAGAACGAGAGCGGGGAAAGCAACGGGAAAAAGTGTAGAGTAAGACATATCAGGGCATCCATCGTAAAATCAGCTGTTTACTATGGCTTATTTCCTTTAGTCATTATTGTCGAAAATTGACTTTATGTTTGGATACCGCTTTGGGGTCGAGGCTGTGTAGTTGACGAAAGCTCGATGTAATTGGCTTTAGCTTCTAGATATTGCCTAGATCCATGTTTCTTTCCCTTGGAGCTGACATGGCTTCCTTAATTCATTCCAAATCTAGACAAAACTGCGTTAAAACTTCGCAGCAGCTACCTTGACATTGAAAGCTATTAACAACCCAACCATCACGGTTATACCAATATCCAGTTCCTCCTGAATTCAGCTCGAACAGGTACGCCTGCCCATTAGATATTAGCGCGCCATTAACTGAGCAGGGTAAAACTATTTCTTCGCGGTTAGCTTTTTCAGAAGAGACTAAAGTCGCACTATCGAAATAGTCTGTGATTACCTTTCGACTTATATCATAATCCGAGCACTCTTCATTATCAGACAGCGAGAAATTAGTTACTTCAATATCACTACCACTAGCGCATGCAGATAAGGTTAACACCAATATTAATTTAACTAGAAATCTATTCACTCGTGCGCCCTTTATGCAAATAATTTAGCAATTGAATTCCTTCCGCTTCTTTTTTTCTTGCGATAGAGCCATGAGCATACACATCTTTGCGAAGACCTAAAGCGTATTCCTTTATCAATACCTCAACTAGCCACTTCGTTGAGTTATATTGTTTTTGTGTTGGTTCCGTGAACTGTTTCGTTCCCGCATTATATCTACCAACAACTTCAATACCTACGGAGTCGGCGTTTGAAGGGTACCTGATTGGGTAAGCTTTCTTGGCCTCATACCTTGAAAGGTTTTTGACTCGGTTACTAAAACTAACATTTGATTCATGCAAAATTGCATTAATGTTCTTTAACTCTTTAGGATCTGCACTGCTTTCTTTCCTACCTCTAGAGTACATGATGCCAACATGCCAGCACAATTTAGTCAATGAAGCCGTTTGATATATTTTCCCCTCTTTATCAATCAAAAAGTGTGCACCAACTTTTTGTCCTCCCTTATAACCATTTAGCGCACTTTGAGCTGTTGAGCCTGCTGTTCTATGTAATACTATGGCATTGACCTCAGCCATTTCCCCTTGCTCAATGTTACTATAAGTCTCCACTTTCACATTGGAGTTAGTTATCAATCCATCTTTAATCGTATACTTAATATTATTATTCATAAATCCCCCTACTTTGAAGGATATTCTATGATGACCTTAAGGGCTTGCCCTCTTTCACAAGAGATAAAATGGATCTAAGATAAATATTTCCTTAGACCCACTCAGTACTTTCACTTAAATCTGGAACTACCCTCAAATAAATCCAAACACTACATTGCCACTCTTAAAAACAGACGCGATGCAATACTTTACTATGACTTGTTTCCTTTAGTCATTGTTATCGAAAATTGCCTTTATGTTTTGATACTGCTTTGGGGTCGAGGCTGTGTAGTTGACGAAAGCTCGATGTAATTGGCTTTGATCAGAGAAGCCAACTTCAATAGCAACATCGGCGATCTGCATTCCACCTCTGAGCAATGCTTTAGCTTTCTCGATTCTATGGTTGTTTAAAAATGACTTTGGTGTAATTCCAAATTGGCGTTTGAACTTTCGAATTAGTGTCTCTTTACTTTGCCCAAGCTGATGAGCAAGCGTATCTAACCGGGGGGCATTTTCGATATCTTGAAGAAGGCGTTCTTTAACTTGAAGCGCCAATTTATCAGCATCGAGCAACTCGTTTCTTGGTAAACAGCACCGACTAAGTATGCTGAGTAGAGAGCTTTCGACAATTGAAGCAACTTGCGAAGACTCGTCCCTCAAGAGCTCTGACACCAATTGCCCCAAATCGCGCTCATTAACATCATGGCGAAACAAGGGTTGGTCAATGGTGTACTCTGTAACCTCATAACCAAATAGCTTTGATAACGCCCCACAGCACCAATCGTTGTCGATGTATAACATGTGGTAACTGCGCGGTTTTTCATCCACAGGGTTACAGGCGTGAACCATGTTAGGCTCAATAAGGATAATATCTCCTTTTTTAAGGGCGATATGCCCCTTGGGCAGCGACAAGCGTGTTTCACCGCCCTCTATTATTCCAATCGATAAGTCTGAGTGGCAGTGAGCTTTATAGCTTTGTGTGCTGTTTTGAGTCGATCGCACCGTCAGGTAAGGGGTGAACTGACTTGTCCAGTAACTTTGACTAATATTCTTTACGCTAGCTACCATTACCGTAAAACTCCATTTCGTTGGCTTTTATTTATAAATGCTGACATGACCCCTCAATCTCGTGCGCCCTTTCTCAACCTTTCTGTCAGCGTATCGTTAATCGTATGACGCATAAACTCCCTCTACTTTTACATACGGAAAACCAAGGACCACCACTGTCGATCTAATGTTCGACATTACAGCATTGTATTGGTACATTGCGTAACTTTTTTACCCCGGAGTCTTTACCCATCGATGTTTGAATTACGCAGTAACCCCAATGCATCAGTCCGCGCCGATCTATTCGCTGGCCTGACTGTTTCCCTAGCCATGGTGCCAGAAGTGGTCGCCTTTGCCTTCGTCGCCACCGTAGATCCCATGGTGGGCCTCTATGCCGCTTTTATTGTTGGCTTGATCGCTGCGATATTCGGCGGCCGTCCGGGCATGGTTTCCGGTGGCGCCGGAGCCTTAGCCGTGGTAGTGACCGCGCTTGTGGTTCAACATGGCGTTGAATACTTATTTGCCGCCGTTGTCTTGATGGGGATCATGCAGCTCTTGTTTGGTTTGTTTCGCCTCGGCCGCTTTATCGCCTTAGTGCCCTATCCGGTCATGCTGGGCTTTGTAAATGGCCTAGCGATCGTGATTTTCCTTGCCCAATTGCAACAGTTTCAGACCCTTGAAGACGGACAGTGGCACTGGCTTTCTGGTACACCGATGTTGCTGATGCTAAGTCTTGTCGGTCTGGCGATGGCGATCATCCATTTTCTGCCGCGCTTTAGTCGAACCATTCCTGCGTCACTGGTGGCGATTCTTGTCGTTACCGCTCTCGTGCATGGACTAGACCTGCAAACTGCCACAGTGATCGATTTTGTTCGCAGCATGTCCGGCAATGCGAGTGCCACGCTTAATGGTACTCTACCTAACTTCAGCCTACCGATGGTACCACTGAGTTGGGAAACTCTGAGCATTATCTTCCCCTATGCGCTTATTTTGGCGGCTGTGGGCTTACTAGAATCCCTGCTGACATTAAATTTGGTGGATGAGATCACCGAAACCCGCGGCCAACCTAACCGAGAATGTTTGGCTCAGGGCGCAGCTAACATCGTCTCCGGCTGCTTCGGCGGCATGGGCGGCTGTGCGATGATCGGGCAGAGCATGATCAACCTTAACTCAGGCGGTCGTTCTCGTTTATCCGGCGCGACTTGCGCTCTCTCGATCCTTGGCTTTATCCTATTTGGCTCTCATCTTATCGAGATGATCCCCCTCGCCGCACTGGTGGGTGTTATGTTTATGGTCGTGCTGGGCACGTTCGAATGGGCCAGCCTGCGGATGATTCGCAAGGTACCACGAGCAGATGTGTTTGTGATCGTTCTAGTCACCGTGGTCACCGTACTGACCGACCTCGCCCTCGCGGTATTGGTCGGCGTGTTGGTATCTGCACTACGCTTTGCTTGGGATCAGGCTACACGCTTAACGCTCAGCACCGAGGCTGGCGACAACACGGCGAACTACCGTCTGGAAGGGGTCTTGTTCTTTGCTTCTGTCACTCACTTTCATAACCTGTTTGATATCAAAGCGGCTCCCAAGCACGTTAGTCTCGACTTGAGCCGAGCGCGCCTAGCGGATCACTCTGCACTAGAAGCGATCCATAAGCTCAGCGGTAACTTCCAAGCTCAGGACAAGAGCCTGTATTTGCTTGGGCTAACCGATGAATGCCGAGCACGACTAGCGCGTGCCAGCGATCTGGTTAAGGTTCAACTCGCTGAGTCTGCCGCCTAATTTGAAATTGCACTAACAGTGCGTGAATAATCATTGAATAAGCAGAATACAACAAAGACGTGTTACGCTTTAAGGTGTAACACGTCTCTATTCAGTTGGGGAACGTTGCTTTAAATCCTAAGCATTTTCAACCAGAGACTAGACGAGCCATATGGTACACAGAAACGTATTCGCCATTACGGAATGCATATAATGCAGATTCACCCTCAATAACAAAACCAAATTTTTTATAAAGGCCAATTGCTGGCTTATTGTCTACATATACTGTCAGTTCGAGTCGCTTTAAATTCAACCAGTTATCGGCCAAATCAACGGCAGTTGATAACAACGCACTTCCCACCCCTTTACCCATTTCGTCATCTTTCACCCCCATACCAAAAGAAGCAACATGACGACGCCTAGGATTAGTGCAAATTTCTAGCCCTAAGTTACCAACAACAATTCCATCTAACTCTGCCACATAAGAATGGACATTATCTGGGATATTAGCCATCCGCTTAGTCCACATCTCGACAGTAGGATGAGGTAACTGCAATGTGCTTGAATATGCCTGCTTACACTCATAAATCGCTTTGATTAATTGAGCGTCTGATGGCTCTGACTTTCTAACGGTAATATCCATTTTGCATATACCTCCCTTAAATGCATAACAAATCATGGTGTTGCCCGCTTTGCGCTGAAACATCCCTGATAGAACAACATATCAAAAATAATTAACGCATGCTATTGTTAACCAAAGGCATGCGTTCAGCATAAAGCAGTTGTGATCCTGACTTCACCGCCATCATTCGAATATTAAGCCAGAATCAATTCACTATTAGCAGACCTTTTCCTCATCTTTATCACGTCACGGCAAAGCAGTGGGGCTATCACTAATATCAGTGTGATATTCGACAGCGGGACGGAGAGCCAAACACCTTCAACAGATAACCATTGTGGTAATAAATATAAAAATGGAACCTGAATTAATATATTACCCACCGACACCAGCAGAGCATACATACCTTTGCCTACCGCCATAAAGTAAACCGATGCAAGGAAAATAAAACCATCGAGATAGAGCGCAAAAAGGTGTAAACGAACCCCCTGTACCGCTGCTTCCAGCAGGGTATTGTCACCTTGGGCAAATACCTGAATAATTTGCGCCGGAAAGGCATTCAATATGATGACCGCCCCTATACCTGAAACCACAATGACCTTAAAAGCCAATTTAACGGTTTGCTCTACTTTACTGTACTTTTTAGCCCCAAAGAAATAGCTGACTGGTGGCTGCATACCAGACGCTAAACCTTCAGCAAAAAGATAATAAATTGTTGCCATATACCCAACGATAGCAAAAGCTCCAACATGCACAGCCGATCCATGCAGCATAAATAGCTTATTATGTAAGGCTGTAATGAAGCTAAAATACATGAACATAAATAAGCTTGATGCACCTAACGATGTAATCTTCATCAACAGTTCAATCCTAATCGAGTAAACCGTAAGCTTAATGGTCGACATTGATGACAAGAAGTAGCCTAACGCAAGCAAGAGTATGAGGGCTTGTGATATTACCGTCGCAATTGCTGCGCCTTTTAGAGCCATATCAAAGACCCCTATCAATAGGTAGTCGAGAAGTATATTGGTGACAGCACCAATAATAGTGAGGGCTGTGGCAACTTTGGGGCTATTATCATTACGAACCAACATGGGTAATGCGCCAGAAGCAATGGTAAAAACGGCGGCATAAATGAAGATATTTAAGTATTCACTGGCCAGGCGTAACGGCTCTCCTTTGGCGCCTTGAAGTTGCAATAGCTCATCAATAGATAACGCAAGAACAAAAGACGACATTAAACCGAATAAAGCGATTAAACCCAAAGCACTCGACAGTGTTCTGCTGACCTTCTCTCTCTGTCTTTCACCACGATAAATAGACATTAAGGCCCCTCCCCCCATGCCAATCATGATGCCAATTCCCATAATGCTGCCGAGTATAGGCCATGCCATATTTATTCCAGCTAACCCTTCAAAACCGATGTAAATACCAACAAAGATCCCATCAATAACTTGATAAATACCACTAATCACCATCGCTGCTATTGAGGGAATCGCGAACCGCCAAAACGTTTTGCTTACCGACTCATCGCCATTAATCTCTTCGGGATGTCCTTGCATATGTACAGGTCTCTATATGTGCCATTTTCTGATGCCATTATGCTTGAGTATGAGATTGATGGAAGTTAATATCCATCACTATTTCGGATAGGTTGGTAAGTAATGCATTGGACCATCGATCAGCTAGAAGCGTTCACAACGGCAGCATCTGCGGGCTCTTTTTCAGCAGCGGCGCGCCAATTAGGCAAGGCGCAATCAAGAGTCAGTACAGCAATTGCCAATCTTGAAGCAGATCTTAATGTTGAATTGTTTGATAGAAGCGCAAGATTGCCTGTTTTAACGCCAGTGGGTAAAGAGATTTTAAATGAAGCACATGCGGTCTTAGCACAGTGCCAGCGACTCAACGCTCGCGCCACGAGCGCAACAAATCAACAAGAGATCGAGCTAGTTATCGCAATAGATGAAGCCGTCCCCATCCTCGCATTTCAATCCATACTGTCAGAGTTAGCCTTGTGCTTTCCACTACTAAAATTAACCCTCATTAATGGATCTCGTGACGATATCTCTGCGCTCGTTGAGAAGAAAACCGCTGATATTGGTGTATTATTCCACAGTGGCAAATTACCGGCTTGTATTGAGTTTCATCCGATAGGTAGCTTCCAGCAGACATTGATCACCTCATTACATCACCCGTTAGCGAAAGTCACAGCCCCAACCATAAGTGAACTGGCACCTTTTCGCCAATTAGTCATTTGTGATAAACGAGGCGATGGGCGTGAAAAGCCGATTACAGCAAATCATTGGCATATCGATAGTTACTTCATGATAACCGAGTTAGTCATTCAAGGACTTGGCTGGGCACTGATCCCTGATCATGTGGCACAATCGCATTGGTATCATGATGATATAAAACACCTTTCAACTGAGAACATTCATCGCAATATGCTAGTCGAAGTCGGTATTGTAAAAAGAACTGATCATGGCGTCGGTATGGCATTTAACTGGTTGATAGGAAAGATATCAACCACATTTAAGTAATGCATTACCCAGCATAACCGCGATGACGCCAGTATCGTTATGTGGCAATTTGCCGTTTAACTGAAACCGAAGTTACCGAATTTCTTCTCTTTTTTTGCCCAAATTTCATATTTTAAGCAATACTTAACAAAATATTAACAATGTTAAGGAATGGAATGCAGCGCTTCTTAAATGTACTACTAACGGCAGATCGTGAAAAACGCTATGGCGTTATGTTTGTTCTTATCGGCTTGGGCGGTTTGTTAACATGGGTTAAGCGGGTTTATAGTGACTTTGATCGCGCTGAGTTTAGCGCCCCATTCACAGTATGGCTGCCTGATGTTCTGCTGTATGGCCTTCTCGCCATGGCATTTGGTTGGGTGATTGCAGCGGTACTCGCTATTGGCTTGGTGTTATTAGGAATTGTTGACGCGAGGTGGCTGGCAAAATTCAAGGAATAACGGTCAAGGATGCAGATAACGCGTTGTGGCTATCGCTTGCTTTCAGCGCGTTAGGAACGACAAATGAATGCCTTAAGGCGCGCTCGCCAAGACAAGCGCGGACGGCATTTGTCTCCCTCATAATACGCTCCCATAAAACGCTCTCGAAGCGCGTTGCCCTGACCTTGCCCCGCCCGAGTTAAAGACTCAACCATGGCCATGGCATATTCGATCGCTAGTGAGTAGTCAATAGCACGATACCCTTGATACATAAACCATAATGTAGCGACGATTTCTGCTTCGTCGGCCAGATTATTGCGATAGCCTTGTTCACCAAGATAACCGCTAAGAATACCATCCATCGCTTGCATTGACTCTGCATGGGTATCGAGCTGTTGCTGATACGCTTTTACTGCTACGGTCAAAAAGCCTAATAGCACATCTTCTCTGCCGTGATTCGCCAGCTGCTTGCAGCGTTCATCATAAGAGGCAGATTCGGCTTGAATCCATGCCATCATTGTTTCATGTTGCTGAGGGCTCAGTGACAGGTGTGATAAACCTGCCGTGTTCAGTTGCTGGTGTAATACGGTCATAGTCGCTTATAAAATCTTGGTCTGCGCGCTTACGCAACGTAAAACGCTAGCTTACCCGTTTCGGTACGAGGGTGCGAGCGTGGCAGGAGATAAATCGCCACAATGCCTATGTGTTATCAGTCACACGTTAAGTCATGCCCTTAAAAGTAGTTATTTCGCACTTTTTCACACAAGAACATTTACGAGCGTGAGCGGTAATCCTATCTTTTCTATATGCCACCGCCTTGTTCGAGAACAGCATGCCTTACCTACTTCCGTTGTTGATCATTCTTATTTCTTTTTCTAGTGCCACCTATGCTGAGCCAGAGGCCCACTCAGATACCGACTTGTTGGATCGCCCACTCATGGAGCGCTACATCCTCGATGAGCTCAAGGCACTGCGTTATGATCAGCAAGATTTGGAGAAAAGGCTCATCATTCAGATCACCGATCGAGAATTATCCGTTGCAGATAAATCCCTTAACTATGCGAATGTTACTGTCACCTATTTTTTCTATATTATTGCTGGCGTCGCTTCGTTAATCGCACTGGTTGGCTGGCAATCATTGCGTGAGTTCAAGCACAATACAAAAGAAATGGCAGATAAACGGTTAGATGTCATTGCAAAAGAGTATGAACGAAAATTCAAAGCGTTAGAGCTAGACCTAAAAAGGAAAACGCGCATTATCAGTGAGAATAATAAAGAAATTGAAAGGATCAATGAGATCCACAACTTGTGGTTACGCGCGCAAAGTGCGCAAACCGCAGAACAAAAAATTGATGTTTATGACGAAATCTTAAGTATTCGACCAGGTGATCTTGAAGCACTAACCTACAAAGCCGATGCCGCAATGGAGATTGAAGAATACAACTGGGCCTTGAGCTTGTGTAATCGCGTCATTGAGCTAGACAATACCAATGGCCCAGCCCTCTACCAGCGTGCTTGCGCGCACTCAAGGCTCGGCGTCGAAGAGCAAGCAATAACCGACTTAGAAATGGCGATCAATGCAAGCCCCTCATTAAGAGACCTTATTAACACTGAACCAGACTTAGAAGGGCTACATGGTAATCCAAGGTTTGATGCGTTATTGGCCAGTGGTATCGAAGCACTGCAATAACACAGCGCTAACGCTATTCTGCTATTGTTTGGATCGCGCCTCAAAAAGGCGCAAGTCCAACGCCACTGCATCCCCAAGCCAATAAGCATAGGCTGTGTGGTCAATCAGGTCATCACCCGTGTCAGCATGAATTAATACACTCAGTTGGCCACGATTTTCGTCCAACCAAGGAATAAAACGCTCGAAATCTGCCTTGGTGAATAGCACTTGGCAACTCCACTTGGTATGGGGGCCAACAGGTTTTTGATGTAGCCTACCCACCCTGAGTGAAAATGTTTCCCCTATGCGACGACACAAGTTCGTTGCAAACAGCAATGTATTCGAATCAAAATAAATATGAGCGTGGTAAGCCTCATGATTATTTACCGGTCTTTTGGGACATTCCATATCAACCACTCCTCACTTACATTAACAAGCACACTAATCGTATTTGGTTCGTTCAATATCGCCTCTTATTATAGAAAGAGGCGACACAGAACTTCGCTAATAACAATGGTTCCCGTCAGCGTGAAGATGATGGGAATAACGGCACAAAGGTTTTACTTTCAACGTCGATTAATCCCTTATCAGACAGTTTTGCCTTCGGAATGACAGGCAATGCAATCGTCGCGATACGCAACATTGGATTGACGGCCTCTTCGAAGCCTAAGGTTAACACTGCCTCTTTCAACCTTTCACCTTCCACCGCCAACGACTCGCAATCCAGTGTCGACATCAAACCAGCAACAGGTAGTGCTAACGAGCCCAGTAGCTGACCATGATTGGCACACGCGATGCCACCCTTCATCGCTTTTACCTGCTCAATCGCCGCTATCGCATTCGCTGGCGTGTCATACATCACCGTTAAGTTATGGCTATCATGAGAAACAGTCGCAGCAATAGCGCCTTGCTCTAGGCCAGAGCCACTTACCACCGCCAACGTTCGCTGATCCTTTTTGCCATAGCGGTTCTGAATCATGACAAATTGATACCCTTTGGGTAGCACTAACTGGCCATCAACGACGGGGATAGATATCTCTCGCCACTCAGTTAACGACGCATTCAGTTTCAGGTAGTGCAAAACATTAACAACGACAGAGCCTTCGTTAACTGGCGCGTTGATTGTCAACATATCAGCCGTGAAGTCCGGCAACTCAGCGGTGGTATCTTGCACTTCCAATGGGTGCTGCTGAGGCGTGAATGGCGCGATATACTGCCCCTGCTCTGCAACCCGCTTTCCTTGGCTAATAACTTGCACTGGGCGTGGGTCACTCAGATCATCAACCAGCAGTAAATCTGCTACATAACCCGGCGCAACCGCGCCTAAATTACGAATTTCCAGATCTTTTGCGGTGTGTAACGTCGCGCAACGAATCGCAGTAACGGGATCTAACCCTGCTTCAATGGCCACTTTCACCACATGGTTCATATGGCCATGCTCAAGAATATCAGCCGCTTCTCTGTCATCGGTGCAAAGGCAAAGGTAATCGTGATATTTAAACGATTTAACCGCATCGACAATATCTCGAACATTACGGGACATTGAACTTTCCCGCGCTTGCACATACATGCCAAGGCGCATTTTATCTTTGGCTTCTTGGCCAAAACGCGACTCGTGATCGTTGGTGGGGCCCGTGCATAAGTAGGCATTCAAGCGCTGCCCATACATGCTCGGTGCATGACCCTGAATATAGGTCGACTGCTGTGTCGAATGCTCAAGAATCGGATTCATGCGATCGTCTTGCTCCAGCACACCCAAGAAATCCATGACCTCACCGACACCAAAAACATCATCATCATTGCACAATGCGATCACATCTTTACTGCTAAATGTCGCACCCGCTGACTCCATTCCCGGCAACGCTGGCACGCAAGAAGGAGCTAACACCAAGTTCCGAAGTGGCATATCTGCACTGGCTTGCGCCATGTACTTAACCCCATCAAACCCCTGCACATTACCAATTTCATGCGGATCAGTGACGACGGTTGTGGTTCCCCACGGTAAGACAGCCTTAGCAAAGTTCTGCGGCGTCATCATGGTACTTTCTATATGCAGGTGGGCATCAATAAACCCGGGGATCAAATAGCGCCCCTGTCCATCAATAACCTCAATTGCTTCACGCTGAACGTTTTCACGCTTTAAGTTCTCGGGGTCGATATCAACATACGCGATAAAGCCATCATATAGCCCCACTTGACCGGGGTGAATTTCGCCAGTAAATAGATTAACAACCTGCACATTCGTTAGCAGCAAGTCAACGGGTTTCCGCCCCATCGAGGCGGCAACCAAGGCAGACATATCCTTAGGATTAAGTCTCATACAGTTCCTATTTGATCGCAAAGAAGTAAATGAGTGGTATCGCCAACACAAACAGACCAGGATGAATATCTCGGTAACGACCAGCACACAGCTTAATCGCGATATAAGATAAAATCCCCATGCTGATCCCATTGGAGATACTTGAGGTATAAGCACAGAAGACAATAGTGGCAAACGCCGGCATAAACTCTGTCGGATCTTCAAATTCAAGTCGCTTCACACACGTTAGCATTGACATTCCAAGAAGGATCAATATCGGTGCGGTAGCAAAAGCGGGGATCATAATAACGATTGGTGTTAAAAAGACACACAATAAAAAGCACAGGCCGGTTGATATCGCCGTCAACCCTGTGCGGCCTCCCGCTTCAACACCTGCCGCTGATTCGATATAAGTGGTTAACGTTGTCATACCGAACAAAGAGCCCACGGTTGTGGCAATCGAATCTACCCAAAATGGGCGGTTGATATTGGGTAAGTTGCCTTGCTTATCCAGAAAACCTGCTTTTTCTGATACACCAAGCAAGGTGCCTAAGGTCGAGAAAAAATCTCCGACAAAAAACGTAAAGATGAAAGAAATATAGCCAAATTGTAATGCGGCAACGATATCAAGCTCAAAGGCAATCGGTGCCATCGATGGGGGTAGAGAAATAAGATGATCTGGCACTTGCGTCATTCCTAATGGAATGCCGATCACAGTGATGATAATGATTGCCAACAATAGACCACCATTCACCTTTCGAGCGGTAAAACCGGATGCCAGTACTAACCCAAGCAAGGTTAACAAGACCTTATATTCACTCATACTGCCTAATACAATCGATCCATTTCCGATCACCATCAGGCCACCACTCTTAAATCCAAGCTGAGCAATGTACAAGCCAACCGCAGCACCAATGGCAATTTTGACATTGGTTGGCATCATCTTCACGATAAGTTCACGCAAGCCCAAAAACGTTAAGATAATGAAAGCAATACCTGAAATAAACACCATCCCCATCGCGGTTTGCCAGTTCACCACACCTTGTGCAACTAAAGTAAAGGCGAAAAAAGCATTGCCACCCATCGCTGGGGCAATGGCAAAGGGGAGATTAGTAAAGTAACCCATAGCAAAACAAGCCAATGCAGAGAGCAGTGCCACTGCCACCGTCACCGCACCCACATCCATTCCTGCTGCGCGCATAAACGACGGATGGACAATCAATATATAGGCCATCGCCATAAATGTAGTGATGCCCGCCATCAGCTCAGTGCTCAACGACGACCCCTTCTGGGTGAACTGGAAACGACTATCTAGCTTATCGGCCAGCGTCGCTTTTTTCTCTAACTCTTGTGTTAGCATGTAACGTCCCTATCAAATTTCCATATTAATAATAAATTGGGTCAGCACCTCTGCACCAACCTCTAAGTGTTCATTGGCAGTGTGTTCCTGCGGGTTATGGCTATAGCCGCCTTCGCTCGGCAAAAAGATCATGCCAACCGGGCAGATCGCGGAAAAGATACCCGCATCGTGACCCGCACCACTATGAATTGGCACTGTTTGATAACCGATTTGCTCTGCCGCTGCTCCGAGCTGAAGTTGCAACGCCTTATCCATGGCAACCGCTGGTCCTTCTCCCATGACTTCCGTTTCAAAACGTAAACCGTGTTCTTTTGCTAAGTTCTCGCAATAGCAAACGATCTGATGGTGTAAATCATCGAGTGAACAGTCACTCACATCTCGAATATCAATTTCAAGGTGCGCGGTGGCGGGGATAATATTGGCTCGATTCGGTAAACAAGTAATACGCCCTGCCGTAATGGTGGCGCTATCGGTAAAGTGAGCATCCAGTAAAACAGGGATCTGATGAATAAAACCCGCAGCGCCAACCATGGCATCACGCCGCTGATCCATTGGCGTTGCCCCCGCATGATTCGCCTGACCAAAGAACGACAAACGCACTCGCTTTAACGCGCTAATGGCGGTCACAATACCTAAAGAGAGGCCAAGCTTATCCAGCTTTGCCGCTTGTTCAATATGTAATTCAATAAACGCAGCAGTGTTATCACTGCTATATTGCTGCGTTAAAATGGCGTCTGGCTGCAGGCCATTATGCAAGCACGCGGTGACATAGTCGGTGCCTTCAGTGTTCTTAATCTGTTTAAGATCATCGAGACTAAATTGTCCTGTTACCGTCTTACTGCCAATAAAAGGACTTTTAAAATCACACCCCTCTTCTGCTTCTAAGGCAATCACTTCAATTGGAAACGCGGTTTTAATCTGACGACGATTAAGCGAATCAATCATTTTTAAGCTACAGGCGATACCTGCTAATCCGTCATATTTTCCGGCCTCTCGCACTGAGTCATAGTGAGAACCAAGCACGACCGTTTTCGCCTCACTCTGCTCCCCTTGCCTCCGTCCTCTAACATTGCCAACCTCGTCAACATATGCGGTTAAACCCAGCGCTGTCATTGTGTTAAGCACATACTGCCGCGCTTGCAACGCTTCATCTGTACAAGGAAACCGCGTTACCCCCTCAATGCTGGTTGAAAAGCGGGCCATTTCGTCAATAAACGTGGAAATAGAAAACGAATAATCATCCATGATTAGCTCTTTTACATAACAAGTGTGTAAGGAAAGTTAAATAGAATACACCAGTTATCTGCCTATTGTTAAGATGTTAATATTATCAAAAAGAAAATTATTTGATTGCAATTAATAAGTTATTACAATCTCATCAACAGTAAAAAGCTGCCAATCAAACACAAAAAAAGGGTTGGCATAGAAGCCAACCCTTCTCTGTATTGCTGCGGTCTGAGGCGTAAGTCTCTTCATACGTATGCGAGTATGACAAGCGATCAAGCCTACTTTTCCTGTAGGCTTCAAAACGAAACACCGTCTAAGTAATAGCGTTAGCCTCGTTTATGCTCAAGTTGAATGGGGGCTGGCTTGCTGATGATGCTCGCTGAGCTGCTGGTATAACTTATCTTTTAACGTTACTCGCTTCAGTTTTAAATCATGCATGCTCTCATCATCTATCGGGCTGCCCGATATCTCGAGTTGGCGAATACGGTAATCTAACTCGTGGTATTGCTGAAGCTCTGCTTTAAATTCGGGGTCATCATGGTTGAGCTGGACAATATCCAATTTAAGCTCAGGAAAGTCTAAGATAAAGGCGTGATTTTCATTTAGCATTGGCATTCCCTCTATAAATCGACTCCCTCAGTATAGGGGGAATCAATAAATAGAAGTGTGGTTTAATACACAAAGCCGCACCAAAAGTTTATTTGAAGAGGCAAAGGTGGCATCCGATGTTGTTCTAAGAATTATGAACGAATACGCTGACTAATTTTCTTTTCGCTGACAAGAAAAATAGAAAAACAGCTCAAAATCAAAGCAACAAACCACAAAGAGAGTGGGCTTCCACTCTCTCTTTTTCGACCTCTGCCTTTACTTTTAAAGCAACCCTTCATCCATAGCTTGCTCTAGCACCGCTTCACTGGCAGAGATCAATGCCACTTCCCATAGCGAAGTTAATAATGCTGCCTCTGTACCAATAGAGACACGCGTTAAACGATCTAGCTCGCGCAATGAATCAATGGTTAGCGGCTGCTGAAATAGCTGCTGAGCTCGTTCGAGTAACTCCATCCCCTTCCCCCTAACCTCACTAGATCTGCATATCGTACATTAAGCAGTCAAATCATGCAGAATATTAAAACAGCTTAGACCAATATCTTATACAAGCACCACTCCACTAGCCTTGTGCTGATGGCACGAGTAACACGCAATAATCCATACTTTACATTGTAGAGCGACAACTCAGCCTCATCGCATTAAACACCTTTAGCGCTATAGCTACGATTATTAAACATTTCCAAACACAATCGATAACAACCTGCTGGCCGGATCAGCACATGGGTACAATTTAATCAGTTTTTAATCATTAAAAGTAGATCCCTACTCCTACTTTATGCTAGTGTTTACACCTGTGAACAATACTTAACACTGAGCAAGGTGCTAATTTTAAGATAAAGTATTGACACTTAACAACAATAATGCAAAGCAACAGAGGAGAAGAGATTTTGTTAGATGTGATTACAGAAGTATTAGGGTGGACCTCAGTTGCGTTCTACATCTCAATTACTATTTTCAATAGCATGAAGGTAACTCGCTATGCCGCCTTTGGCTCTGCGGGTAACGATATTCTTTGGTCTATTCTTATGGGCTGGTGGCCAAAACTGATTTTGAACCTGTCAGTTGCGGCAATTAATAGCTTCCGCTACGTGAAAGACTTTACTCGTGCGCCTAAGGCAATCATAAATGTCATGGCTGCAATTATGGCGTCATCGATTCTATATATCGTCTACGTGGCAGTCAGCGGCTTTATCGCAGATCCAACACTCCCTGTTGCATTCCAATTTATGGATCTAGGACTGATTGTTGCCGCGCTTTCAATGAAATCGCTACGTAAATACCGTGTATTGATGCTGATTTCTGGTTTTGTGGGCATGGTAGCGTACTTTGGTACTATTCAGATGATGATTATCAAAGCGATGGTTATCGGCATCATGGCGTTCAAACTGTTATCTCGCAGCCAAGACGAAGTTGAGCCACAAACCGTTTAAGTTAAAATATCGACACGCGCTAATGCCGTGCTGATAACGAAATACCCCCCAGTGTCTAACTGGGGGGTATTTTTTTATCCCTGCTTTCATCCCGGCAATTTAACCCGCATTAAATTATTGTTCTACAATCGCTTTGCGGGTAAAGCCATGTTGTTGCGCAAGGCGCTGACGTGCCATCGACACATCACACCCTGTCAAAAGCATCACAATTGCAGTTTTACAGTGCCCATCTGCTTGCTGCAGTGCCTGTGCTGCTTCTGCATAACTGCATTCGGTCGCTGCCATAACAATACGCTTTTGGCGCTCAACCAATTTTGCATTGGTGGCTTCGACATCAACCATTAGATTGCCATACACTTTACCACTGCGGATCATCGCGCCCGTCGATAGCATATTCAGCACTAACTTTTGTGCCGTGCCAGCCTTCATCCGGGACGAGCCGGTTATGACTTCCGGTCCAACAATCGGGCTTATCGCAATATCTGCCGCGTCAGCCATTTCACTACCAGGGTTACAACTAAGACTCACCACCGTTGCTTTCACTGCGGAGGCATACGCCATTGCCCCCAGCACATACGGTGTTCTACCACTAGCGGCAATGCCTACCACCACATCCCGATCGCTTAACAACAACGACTGTAGGTCCAAACGCCCTTGTTGTGTATCGTCCTCTGCATTCTCAACCGCTTGCAATATTGCACGGTGTCCACCTGCGATTAACCCAACCACTTGTGCGGGATCTGTGCCAAAGGTGGGTGGGCACTCACTGGCATCCAGTATGCCTAGCCGACCAGAGGTTCCGGCCCCAACGTAAATCAATCGCCCACCTTGAGAAAACGCAGTAGCAATCGCCTCTACCGCCTGAGCAATGTTGTGCAATTCATTTTCAACAGCAAGGGCCACACCTTTATCTTCACGGTTAATCACGCGTAGCATATCGAGCGTCGATAACGTGTCGATATCCATACTGCTTTCATTACGGCTCTCGGTTATCGATTGAGATAAGTCTTGCATGCTGCTGTCCCTTTCTATGTTTATTGATGCCAGTAAATAATACGCGGTTAACCAAGCGAGATGAAAGGCCTTTCTTGAACCAGGTTACACAGAGGTGCATCTTATTTGTAATGCGCCGTTTAAATTGCACTCTTAGACGGCAATGATAAGATATCACTCTGTAGCACGACATAACCTGGGTACTAGTTCATGTCCAAAAAACCTGATCGGTGTACTGCCATGTGGCAGATCATCCACCAAGTAAAAAGTGAATTGCCACTGTATGAATCAGATACCTTTGTTTGCGGACCAGACAATAACTGTATTGGTTGTCCCAAAAAACTGTTGGAGATAGTCGATACTGAAGTAACTTATTGGGAGTCGGCCATGAAGCGCGGCATTGTCCCTCAGTTCGATGAAATATCGCGTTTTGCCAAACTGTGTAAGAATATACGCCGCGGCTTGGTACGTAATAATCTCATCGCCGCTTAGCCATTTCACGGATTAACGGCCCAAGAATGAAGAAGAAATACATGGTACTTTCTTATGCCTTACCGCGATTCAGGTAGCGGTTTGATACGGCTTTAATTACCTCAATCACACGCATGGTTTCTGGATTATGCTTTGCATGCAATGAGTGGTATAAGCATAACCTCTGCAGATAAGTATGATGCAACTCAACTGGAAACAACTCAACTAAATCACCCGCATTCAATTGTGGTTCAACGCTGCAGCGAGGCAAAATAGCCCACCCACTATCCTGTAGTAAACTAGTTAACACCGACATATCACTAATATATCTGCAAAGTGGCGATACTTTAAAAGCAGCAATTCCTTGTCCACCTTCATTCTCGATCAACAGTTGCATATGAGTTTCTAAATCGTTATAGCTAAGCTCTTTATATTCAGATAATGTGTGATTCTTCCCTGCAAATGCGCCTAACGTTAAATAACCTAAGCTCAAGTGCTTGATCTCCGCAGCTTCTACCGTTGTTACTTTTAGCTCTCCGGCCATAATTGCCAGCTCAGCACCGCGGTTTCTTATTTTGAGATAAGCCTTTTCTCGCTCTGAAGACAACCAATTTACAGATAGCAAAGGCATAGACATTGAAATACCAACGTCAATCTCTTTTATCATTTCTTTTGGTAATAGCGGATCATATAGAATTGTTAATTGCTTTAAATTAAAGTCGACCTCTGACAAAAGCCAAGCAAAATCGCCAGACTGCTTACTGATATGCAAGGCCCGAGGGTAAAGGCGAGTTGCATTTGGTGTTGGCTCGAGTTTCTTACCATTAATTTGAAACAATTTGTAACCTGCAAGATCCTCTAATGCCAAAATATGCTCGCGAATCGTGCTACGCCCTTTTTGTAATTTTCGCGCAGATTCGCTATACGATCTCGTTTCATAAACACTGCGAAAGCAATGTATCTGGTCAAGTGTAATCATGATAAACCATTTGTAGTGCCGTCTCGAACATTATCGACTTGGGGGTAGTGTTTGTCTACGTATAATAATGCGCAGGCCTAATAGTGAGAATACCTAACTTTTAGTGCGCAGACCTTACCGCATTTTTCTATGTAAAATGCTTTGTTGTTAACGAAATGTACTTTCGTTGTTGTAATGTTCAGGATAAATAATGAAAAGAAAATTACTTACCGCCTCCGCTATTGCTAGCATACTCGTCTCAGGGGTAGTCAGCGCTCAAAACTATGAACCAGAAGCAGTATCAAAAGTTCTTGAAGGCTACTCAAATGCAGAGTCGCGTTATTATATGGAGAACTTCAACGTTGGCATGCTGACACGAGGCGCGGCTGGTGGCTTGTGGTACAATATGCACGCTTCGCAAAAAGTTCCGACAGCAGTTCTTCTCCGTAGACAACCCGTAATTACACTTGAAGAAAAAAAGGTACCAGCGATCGGCGAGATCGTCGTTGAAACCGATCTTGGAGAAATGAGCCTGGATAATTATCTAGTGCATGAGAAGTCTTATGCACAAGGCATGGTTATTGTTCATCAAGGTAATGTTGTTTATGAAGAGTATCCAGGCATGCAACCTCTGGATTCACACTTTTGGGCGTCAAATGCCAAAATACTCGCGTCGATGGCTATCGACCTACTCATCGATGATGGTTTGATTGATGAAAATAAAACTATGGGCTTTTATGTTCCTGAGTTCAGAGGGACTGCTTGGGAAGAGATTAAAGTCGTTGATGTAATGGATATGACTGCAGGTCTCAACGCGTTTGACGACGCTGCCAACTTCTTTAACCCTGAATCTGTTACTGCTCGAATGTTCTCTGCCATGCTTGCAGGTTCAAAAGACGAAACCCTTTTAGATATTATTAACGATGCAGAGAAGCTTGAAGAGCCAGGCGAAGGCTTTAGATATTCATCTGCTGCAACAATATCTTTGGTTTATCTTGCTGAAGCCGTAACAGAAAAGCCTTGGCCTGCATTCTTTGATCAACAAGTTTATTCAAAGATGCATGTAGAAGGTCCATTGCAAGTACATCTGTCGCAAGAAGGCACTGCACTGCTCAGTGGCCCAGCAAGTTCAAACCTGCGCGACATGGCGCGTATCGGTATGTTATACACACCTAGCTGGGATTTAGTCTCTACAGAGCAGATCATTTCTGATGAAGCACTAGAGCGCTATCAAACAGTGACTCGATCTCCTGAGTGGTTCCAGACCGATTCTGCATATCGTTTTATCAATCGTCTGGATAGTGCTGAAGGTGTTGTAGGTGCTGGTCGCCAGTTTGATTTACTCTGGGATGATGGTGATTTCTTTAAATCAGGCATGAATAGCCAAGGCCTTTATATCTCACCAGATCGTGACCTTGTTATCGCTTACTTCGCTACTGAAGGTACACAGCGAATTCAGCAATATTTACGCCCTATCGTTACATCTGGTCTATTTGACAAAGAGTAATTCAGCACATCTTTGCTATCTGACGTCACCGACCTCAGCATTACTAAGATTAGAATAGCCTGCTGATGCTTCTGTAAAATAAAAGCCAGCCGTTGTTCTTCACTTTAGGGGGCTAACGCCCCCTTTCTTGACGTTTAATCCCGTCACTTTCGGCATTATCAAATTGCTGCCGAGTCACCAACCCCCAGTGGGGATCGAGGTAGACATCCTCAGTGTAGTGTCCACTCGTATAGCTTCCTATTACCTCACGCCAAAAACGCACAGCATGACTCGCCCCTTCCACTTGCTTTATCTGCCAATGGCCACGAAATTTATTAAACATCTCCACAATAAAGCGCTGGCCCAACCTGGCCTGCCTAAAAAATGGCACGATATAGAAATCGCACACTTCGTATTGGGCTGGCTTATTAATGGCTATAGCAGTATGTCCCGCTGGTGTGCCGTCAACATAAAGTAAATAGCCACAAACATTGCCACCTAGCTGAGTATCAAGGGGAAAAATACCATTCTGATTTGGTTTCTTGTTCATTATCTTGGAGAATTCACCTTCATAAGCTTGAGCAAGATTAAGATAAATATGCAGATTTTCGTTATTTACTTTAACAATATGCATCGCGCTAACACCTTTTACCGCTTGCAGGCGCAATGCATGCCATTACTCAATGCCAGTATTCTCACTGCATTATCGAGAAATGCGCACCATGGCACCCATCGCCTTAAGACTTATATTGAGCTAACTGTATATAAGCTTTGTGCGACGGGCTTTCTCATTTATGAGTAAAAGACAGAACTTCCCGAAAGAGGCGCTAGGAGGAGGAATCGATAGGTATGAAAAGGTATAATAATCCAGCAAATATCACAGACGCTAAAATGTCTGCCGGATAGTGCATTCCTAAATAGACACGGCTACCAGCAACGCCGGCTGCCCAACTCATCAACAACACAAGCGGAACAATCGCTTTAGCCCGCCAGAAAAAACCACTCCAAAACACCACACAAACAGCAGCGAAAATAGTGTGCCCAGATGGAAAAGAATAATTCATTTCACCTTGCCAGTGTTGCGTTCGCCAATGGCTCACTGTTTTAGCGGCAGCAGTTACTATCTGCTGTTTTTCGTTGGCATTTGCGGCATAAAATGCCGAGGTTGATGGCGTCAACTGTAATGAAACAAGTGAGACGACATAGGGTCGCGGTACGGCAGTAAACTGCTTCAAGCCCGTTTTTAGCATGAAACTCAGTAATAAAATGAGGGCGAACCGCCACCACAATGATACCGAACGCTGCAGAGATAAGCGCATCAACAGAGGAGATAAACAAAGCAAACTTACCATCATAAGAAAGAGTGGCTCACCGGCTGATGCGGACAATGCCCCCAGCGCTATCCCAACCACAGAAGATACTGGCGCTAGCAGATCGGGAGTTGGAGAGACAAAAAACAAGATCAATAAAACGATGGCAAGCAGCAGCAGGCTAACAAAATGCGCAGCTTTAGATGAGGAAAAGAACACTGTACGCTACTCAAATAGGCTAATCGGGAGAGTATAACCTACCTACAGCTTAAAAATAAATTAGTCTTGCACCCTACTGCATAGGGCCCATTTGAATAGAGTAACGTACATACCACTAGTACAACTTAGCTTAACGATGTACCGCAAAGTAAAACGTAACAATGCAACTAATTAGCCCTAGGTATACTAAGAGCTTATTCCACGTAACGCCGGATAAATCAGCTTGTTCATAATAAGCGAATGTAATCTCCTCATAATAGTTTAAGCAAGATGTTTGTTCGCTGGCTGAGAACTGCTGTAATTCATCACGTAACTCTTCGCGCTGTACATAAAGCAACTCTTTAACGCTTCCTCCTAATGCTTCAAACTCCTCTCTTTCTAAGCGGTGCTTTTCTGCAATATTATCGATAATCGCCTTATTCCTGTCTGTGCATATCATGGCTAACCACCTTATTATTATTTTAGTTTTATACGTCGTGACTCGCGTCTCGAGTATAACGAATTCCGCACGAGCATTAACGGTATCCGTATTAATCAGTTTACGTAAAAACCGCCGCTACCCAAATAGTTGTCCCAGCGTATGCGACTAACATCAAACTCTCTGTACAGTTTATGAGCACTGCATGATCTAAATATGACTCTCGACAATATTTCTCGGGTCAAATGCAAGCTGCTACACTGTCAAGATGAAGGAGGAGGAAATGGACAAAAAAAAACTAATGCAGCCTATCAACAGGCTTTTCCTTCTTATCTTACTCGTTAGTCCTTTCTTGTTATTCGCAGAAAGTGCATCACCTCCGATAGACTCGACGTATCACTCTCCAGAGATAGAAACCATTCAGCAATGGCAAGAATCCATTAGCAATAACATTGACCAGCTTGAACAGCGTCAACAAACACCAGACGTTGTTGCACTGCTAGAGCGTTACCTTGATGGAAAAACCCAACTACAGAGCATTATTACGACTAATCGGCGAATACAGCAGTTAACGAGCGATATAGAACAATTTACTCAACAAAGAGAAGCAATAGTCCAAGCTATCAATCGCTTTTCAACACAAGCTCTGCCCCCAATAAACAACCTCGACATTGATGAATTAAAGGCTGCCATTGAACAACAAAAAGCATTAATTGAACAACAAACGATTGAACGACAAACGCTGCGAAAAACACTACAAGAAATCGATTTGCTCGTTAATGACTATCCAGAGTTGCATGCCGCCACTACCGATAATGTAAAGAAACAGGAGCGACAGCTTGAGCGCAGTAACAACAAAGACACGTTAGATAATATGCTTACGCAACTGGCGATCAGCGATGCACGCGCACAACTTCAATTGCTTGAAATTCAATACCGCTCAGCGTCAAATCGCTTTGTACTCAGCGAACTCAAGCTTGAGCTCATTGGCTTAAGCTTAGACACTCGACAAGCATACTTAAATAACCTTAATCGCACCTTGCGCGAAAGAGAAAGACCACTACAAAGTGTCACAGAAAGAGAGGAAAGTAACGCAACAGGTATTTTAAACCTCGATCATCCCGAGTTACTACAGGAGCTATTATCGCGCCAACAGAGAATCCAAAATGAACTGGTTCAACTCGAAACAGACATTGCTCAAACCCAAGTAAAACAGAGTCAGACAAAAAAAATACAGCAAACCATCACTACCACCAGCAACGAACTCGACCAAATTGCCGAGTGGTTAAAGCTAAGCCCTGCATTTACAGACAGTTTTCGTCGTCGTATTGAACAGTTGCCTCCAGAAGCACCGATTCAGAATCTCGAAGAGAGTATTGCCAGAAATCAACTCAACAAGTATAGCTACCAACAAAGAAGTAAAGCCTTACTAGAACAATCTACCCTGCCGTCAAGTTCCGACATTCCTCTGGATCAGCAGGCTCCGTTCGCGGAGGCATTGGAAAGCAACAGCGTATATACTCAGCAAGTCATCGACCTTTATGATGATCTTATTTTTGAGCAGGCTACACTACTTCTACTCTATGAAGAGACAAACAACGCGTTAAACTCTTTAAAAAAACGGGCTGAAAAGCTGCTTTTTTTGGCGCCCAATGTAAACCCTGCCAGCTTAGAACAAGTCACGCAAACTTGGCTAAGAATTCAATGGTTTCTCTCACCCTCGCATTGGGTCTCGGGCGCAAAACTTGTCGCCGATCTGAGTCTCACCGTCATAATTGGTTTACCTTTAATCATAGCCCTGACTCTGTTTATATATGGTGTTGCAAAACGAAGTTGGAAGCGCTACCTCAAGGAGACAGCCAAGAAAATTGGTAAAGTGACCCAAGACAGCATTCGGTATAGTTTTATTAATGCTGTCATCTGTTTCTTTCTTGCCTTACCCATCCCTTTTATTATCAGCCTTGTTAGCTATGCCCTTGAATCAGCATGGCAATACCCATTTTGGCACCACATTGGGCAAGCTCTGTCGATCACCCCAATACTGTTGGTCTACTTAACCATTCGCGAGTTATCCAGACCTAACGGCTTGCTAATCGCACACTTTGGCTGGCAAGAGAGCACCGTTGCCCTTCCGTTAAAGCTGTTTACCCAGTTAATGTGGATGTATATTCCACTCACTATCATGCAAATGTTTGCCTTGCATTATAGTGATACCGATATCAACGCAACACTCGGCAGGCTTGCCTTCGTTTTTAGCAACATTGCCATTAGCGTGTTCTTATGGCGAATGGGCCAAGCCAAACTTCCTCTCACTTATGCGGATCTACCGGAAGGAAAAGTGCACTTTCAACACCATCTATTCTGGGGCGTCCTTACCCTAACTCCGCAGATTCTCTCTTTCTTCGCTTTAAAAGGGTACCTCGCCGCATCACAAGCCATTATGCAGCACCTCGCTATCTCAGCGGTGATCGGTGTGCTCACCTTATTAATTTACTTCCTGATTAAACGTCTAATGCTAATACAGAAACGTCGGCTTGCATTTGAGCGCGCTAAAGCACGTCGTATTGAGCAGTTAATGCAGCGACAAGCAGAAGCCAGTGAACAAGACGATGGCCATAGCCACAATGAATCTCATCCAGAAATAGAAGATGAAGAGATAGATTTAGATCAGATTAGCGATCAGTCATTGCGCCTGTTGCGTTCACTGTTACTTATCATTTATCTCATCGCGCTAGGCGTTTTTTGGTCTGATCTCTATCAAGCATCAACCCTATTGCAAGAAGTCATCGTCTGGGACGCGTCAAGCAATATTGATGGCTTAGAAAAGATCTCCGCCATTACACTTCGCAGCCTGGTATTGTCACTGCTTGCCTTTGTTCTCACCCTGTTACTATCGCGCGACCTTCCTGCGGCAATGGAGCTGTTAGTCCTGCAGCACCTCTCCCTTTCTCCAGGCAGCGGTTATGCTATCACCACCTTAACGCGCTACGTTGTCATCGTGGTCGGTATTCTTGTCGGCTCAGCATACCTTGGCTTTGATTGGTCGAAAATGCAGTGGCTCGTTGCGGCTCTTGGGGTCGGGCTAGGCTTTGGTTTACAAGAAATATTCGCCAATTTTATTTCCGGTCTCATTCTGCTATTTGAGCGGCCAATCCGCATTGGTGATACCGTTACTATTCGCAATCTCACTGGCACCATTGCCAAAATTAATACCCGTGCCACTACTATCGTCGACTGGGATAGAAAAGAGGTAATTGTGCCAAATAAAGCGTTTGTCACTGAGCAATTTGTTAACTGGTCATTATCCGATGCAATCACTCGAGTTAAAATCGCCATTGATGTCAATTACCTTGCCGATAGCGATCTCGTCACCGAGTTATTAGCCAAAGCGGCCAACGAGTGCGAACTGGTACTCGAAGCACCGTCGCCCGAAGTCTTTTTTCTTGGTTTAAGCGCTAACATACAGCAGTTTGAAGTGCGTGCTTACGCAGCAGAAACCGATCACAGACTCAGGCTCACCCATGATCTGCACAAGAAGATCAGGGAAAAATTTATTCAACACGGCATCCTTTTAGCCCCTCCCCAACTGCAAGTGCAGATAGAAAACCCGGTTAGCGATGTTAATCCAACTATCAAAGGGCGTTAATCATTTCTGACATTACCCTAACATCGCAACCTATTGAGCATGTTTACAATAGCGCCATCTCATTACAATAAAAGAGAAAGGATGAACATGAAAAAGACACTACTAACTATGCTGCTATCTGTATTAGTCATGGCTGGCTGTAAGCCTCAAACTGAAGAAGCGGTTCCAGCACAGTTACCAGAAGTGAGTGAAGAGCAAGCAGAGCTACCCGTTCAATTACCCGAAGAAGTAGAGGGTGTCGATGGCATTCAAGGCGCGGAAGGCGAGGCTCTTCAAAAAACAACCAAGCCAGTTCAAATTCCAGAAGGCGATCTTCACACTGCGCAAAATGCATTGGATTGGAATGGGACTTATACCGGCACATTACCTTGCGATGAGTGTGAAGGGATTACGACACAACTGACATTGAACTTCGATGGTGAATACACCCTAGTTGAACAGTTCATTGGTTCCGACAAAGAAGACAACACGGTATCAGGGCAAATTGCTTGGAATGCTGCAGGTAACACCATCACGCTTGACGACAAACATTATTTTGTCGCCGAAGGACGCCTGTTCCAGCTAGATGACAATGGTGAGCAAATTGCGAGTGATCAAGCCATGCACTACGAGCTAATCAAAGAATAAGCGCTTTGAGGGAGGAGCTGATATAGCATCAGCTCCTCCCTCATTCATTGCATGACTACTTTTTACACAAACGGCATAAATTTTAAAAAACACCGTTGACAGGTAGACTTAGGCTCGCTAATATTCGCCTCGCTTTCAGCGATTCCCCCTTAGTTCAGTTGGTAGAACGGCGGACTGTTAATCCGTATGTCGCTGGTTCAAGTCCAGCAGGGGGAGCCAAATTTTTCTATTGTCTTTAAGACGATAGAACACAATTCCCCCTTAGTTCAGTTGGTAGAACGGCGGACTGTTAATCCGTATGTCGCTGGTTCAAGTCCAGCAGGGGGAGCCAAATTGTCAAAAAAGCCTCGTCAATAGACGAGGCTTTTTTGTTTGTCGCCTCTACGGTTAATTTGCAGTTAGCCTAATACCCTTCTTTAGCCGTCCGTACAGCATAACATTTAAGCAATGAAGCCTTAACCAATTATCAACCATTGCTGACAACCCGCACAAGTAAACAAAGCCCTACAGGATTAAGGTTGTTATAGGCTGTCATTAATCAGATAATAGGGGGATCTCTCTATGCTCGACGGCATCGTCATGACTGAATATATTTTACTCTTGGTTGGCACTGTGTTGGTGAACAACTTTGTACTGGTCAAGTTTCTTGGCCTTTGCCCATTTATGGGTGTCTCTAAAAAACTAGAAACCGCCATTGGCATGGGCTTAGCAACCACCTTTGTTCTTACTTTGGCATCCGTTACTGCTTATCTGGTAGAAGCGTATATCTTGGCACCACTAGGTATTCAATACCTTCGTACCATGAGCTTCATTTTGGTTATTGCAGTCGTGGTCCAGTTTACAGAGATGGTCGTAAACAAAACAAGCCCAACGCTTTATCGATTATTAGGTATTTTCTTACCTCTTATCACCACTAACTGTGCGGTGCTAGGGGTCGCGTTGCTCAACATCAACGAGAACCATAACTTTGTCCAATCGGTCATCTATGGCTTTGGAGCTGCGCTTGGTTTCTCGCTCGTTCTCGTGCTGTTTGCATCGATGCGTGAACGCATTGCGGCTGCAGATGTTCCTCATGTTTTTAAAGGGGCTTCTGTTGCCATGATAACCGCTGGATTGATGTCTCTAGCATTCATGGGCTTTACCGGACTTGTAAAACTATAATGACGACTATCCTATTTGCAGTGTTAGCTCTGGCTGTTTTAGCCGCCATTTTTGGCGCCATACTTGGCTATGCTTCTATTCGTTTTAAGGTTGACGCTGATCCTATTGTTGACAAAATCGACGCTATTTTACCGCAGACCCAATGCGGCCAATGCGGCTACCCAGGTTGCCGCCCCTATGCTGAAGCCATTGCTAACGGTGATACCATCAACAAGTGTCCGCCGGGAGGACAAGCCGTTGTCGAAAAGCTTGCTGACTTAATGGGCGTAGAAATCCCAGATTCCGATCAAGATAGCAAGAATGAGATAAAGCGGATCGCCTTTATCCACGAAGAGCAGTGCATTGGTTGCACCAAATGTATTCAAGCTTGTCCCGTTGATGCCATTGTCGGCGGTACAAAAGCCATCCATACCGTTATTAAAGAAGAGTGTACCGGCTGCGATCTTTGTGTTGATCCCTGCCCGACAGACTGCATTGAGATGCTTCCTGTCGTAGACACACCAGATACTTGGAAATGGCAGCAACACGCAATTCCAGTCACAACCCTAACAACGAAAAACGCGGAGCAGTAACGCAGATGCTTGATACTATTCAACAAATAAAAAATGGCAAACTGTGGGACTTCCCTGGCGGGGTACACCCGCAAGACAATAAGCAACAATCAAATCAAACACCTATTGCCCAAGCTCCGTTAGCGGATGAGTATGTCATCCCATTAAAACAACATATCGGTGCCACTGGTGACATTTGTGTTTCTGTGGGCGAACAGGTAAAAAAAGGCCAAGCATTAACCGTTGCCGATGTTGCGATGTGTGTGCCTATCCACGCACCGACGTCTGGTCAGGTTATCGCGATAGAAACACGTACTATTGCCCACCCATCAGGGCTCGACGATCTCTGCATCATTATTAAACCCGATGGCGAAGACACGTGGACCGAGCGGCACCCCGTTGCCAACTTCCGTTGCGCTGAACCCAATGATTTATTAGAAAAAATACGCCTCAGCGGAATATCTGGGATGGGGGGGGCAGGATTCCCAACCAACCGTAAATTGCAGAGCGCGATGGGACATACTGAGCTATTGATTATCAATGCTGCTGAATGTGAACCCTATATCACTGCAGATGATCGATTGATGCAAGATCATGCTGATGAGGTCATTGATGGCGCCAAAATACTGGCACACATCTTAAAGCCCGCACTGACCATCATTGCAATTGAAGATAATAAACCTGAAGCTATTCGTGCCCTTCATGAAATAACCAATGAAAATGATCAGATCATTATCCGAGTTATCCCGACCAAATATCCCTCTGGTGGGGAAAAACAGCTGATCAAATTGCTCACTGGCAGAGAAGTACCAACCAAAGGGTTACCATCAGATATTGGCATTATGATGCAAAATGTCGGTACCACTTATGCTATCAAACGCGCCATTGTCGATGGTGAACCGTTAATCGAGCGCGTGGTAACGATGACTGGTGATGCCCTCTCTAAACGCGCGAACACGTGGGTGCGTATTGGCACCCCTGTTTCTACATTGCTCGCCGCATATGGGCACCAACCCAAACGTAAAGATCGCGTTATTCTTGGTGGGCCGATGATGGGATTCACACTTCCTCATACCGCTGTGCCCGTAACCAAAACGGTGAACTGCATTTTAGCGCCAACGACGAAGGAGATCCCGGTATCTAACCGTGAAATGGCCTGTATTCGTTGCAGCAGCTGTGCTGATGCGTGCCCTGCGTCTTTGTTACCACAACAGCTGCAATGGTATGCGCGCGATAAAAACTACGATAAATGTGCAGAATATAACCTCACTGATTGTATCGAATGTGGTGCTTGTGCCTATGTCTGTCCGAGCCAAATACCCTTAGTTAAATATTACCGTCAAGCTAAAGCGGAAATTCGCCAACGCGATATTGATGCACAAAAATCTGAACGTGCACGCCAACGCTTCGAAGCGAAACAAGCGCGTCTAGAGCGGGATAAGCAAGAACGAGAGAATCGCCACAAACTAGCAGCACAAAACCGAGTTGCATCGACAAAAAGCACTGACAGTGACGCAATCGCCGCTGCGATTGCTCGTGTTAAAGCACAGAAATCCGCACTAACACAAACGGATAACGCGCCAAAACCCGCCGTTGCCGCCGCCATCGCGCGCGCAAAAGCAAAACAGGCCGCAGCGCAAAGTAGTACTTCTACCCAACCAGATAACAGCGAAATGAATCAGCTGCGGGAAGAGCGCAAACGCCTCGCTCGCGAGAAAAAAGCTGCTAAAGCAGCGCAAGCGGAAAGCCCTGAACAAGAGAGCACCGAAAGCCCGCCCCCCACCAATAAAAAAGATGCTGTCGCTGCTGCCATTGCCCGCGCCAAAGCGCGCAAGGCTGCCCAACAAGCAGAATCCGCGCCGAGCGACGCTCACACTGAACCGACAGCGAATAAAGAAAATACCGCTGCCGCTACAGACGCAGATCCGAAAAAAGCCGCTGTCGCCGCTGCGATTGCCCGTGCCAAAGCGCGCAAGGCTGCCCAACAAGCAGAATCCGCGCCGAGCGACGCTCACGCTGAATCGGCAGCGAATAAAGAAGATACCGCTGCCGTTGCAGACGCTGATCCGAAAAAAGCCGCTGTCGCTGCTGCGATTGCCCGTGCTAAAGCGCGCAAAGCAGCCCAACAAGCCGACTCTGCACCGACCGACACTCACGCTGAACCGGCAGCAAATAAAGAAGAGACTGCTGCCGTTGCAGACACTGATCCGAAAAAAGCCGCTGTCGCCGCTGCGATTGCTCGTGCCAAAGCACGAAAAGCAGCCTTAAAAGCACAACAAGAGGAAGAATAACGTGGCGTTTTTATTTGCCAGCTCCCCCCACACGCACAGCAAAAAGCGCACGAATGAAATTATGCGCCTCGTGATCTTGTGTTGCCTTTTTGGGGTTATCGCGCAAGTTTACTATTTTGGCTATGGTTCATTAATCCAAATTGCTTTGGCCGCGACAACGGCCATCATCGCAGAAGCATGTGCTGTTGCATGTCGCCGACGTCCAATCATGCCCTATCTTAGCGACAACTCAGCGTTGCTCACTGGGGTCCTCCTTGGTATCGCCCTTCCCCCTCTAGCGCCATGGTGGATAGCGATTATCGGTAGCTTATTCGCCATTATTATTGCTAAACATGTTTATGGCGGATTAGGACAAAACCTGTTTAATCCGGCTATGGTGGCATACGTTGTTTTATTGATCTCTTTCCCTGTTCAAATGACAACATGGCAACCACCTCTGGAACTGATGGCGGAACCAATTACGGCCTATGATGCAATATCCGTTATTTTTAATGGCTACAGCATTGATGGATTTAGCGCTAATCAGCTGCGCATCGGTATTGATGGCAGCACCATGGCAACACCATTAGACACCATGAAAACGGCGTTAACAACGGGCTTCACGACCAGTGAGACTCTGACTCAGCCCATTTATGCTGCAATCGGCGGTATCGGCTGGTTTTGGATCAATGCAGGGTTTATGTTGGGAGGGTTAATCTTACTTAAACTGCGCGTGATCCAATGGCACATTCCTGCTGGTATGTTGGGCACAATGTTTATACTCTTTACGCTAAGCTTTGCATTTAATCCTGATGGTAGCGGCTCGCCATTGCTACACCTCTTCTCTGGTGCAACCATGCTAGGCGCTTTTTTTATCGCGACCGATCCTGTTAGCGCCGCCACAACCGTCAAAGGACGATTGATTTTTGGTGCCTTGGTTGGGCTTCTCGTGTTTTTAATCCGTAGTTGGGGTGGCTTTCCCGATGGCGTCGCATTTGCTGTGTTACTCGCAAACATGACCGTGCCATTAATTGACCACTATACCCGCCCTCGAACTTATGGCCATTAAGAGGTTACCATGATTAACGCGATTAAAAAAAATGCGAAAGTGCTAACCATTGCTGCTATCTTGTCTACTGGGCTGGTTGCAATAACACATCAGCTAACTGCTAGCACCATCGCCGACCAACAGCGCCGTCAATTACTTGCTACCCTAGAACAAGTTATTCCCGCAACGCTGTATGATAACGATTTAGCCCAAAGCTGCTTAACACTTGAGGCGCCAGAATCTTTAGGTACACCGCAACCAATGCCAGCGTATTTAGCGAGCCAAGCCGGTGCACCGAGTGCCATTGCGATTGAGGCCATTGCTCCTGACGGCTATAACGGCAATATCCATCTCGTTGTCGGTATCGACCTTGAAGGAAAAGTGCTCGGTGTGCGTATACTGGAACACCAAGAAACACCTGGATTAGGTGACAAAATTGATACTCGCGTTACCCGCTGGGTCGACAACTTTGTTGGACGCCGATTATCGAAGAACAATCAATCTGACTGGCAAGTGCGTAAGGATGGGGGGCAATTTGATCAATTCACTGGCGCGACCATCACACCACGGGCAGTCGTCAACGCTGTCAGAAACGCCGGTCTCTATTTCTTGCGTGAGCAAACCAACATTATTGACGCAGCAGCACAGTGTGAGGAATCAGCATGAGCCAACACAAAGATCTAATGAAAAATGGCCTATGGCACAATAACCCTGCGCTGGTGCAACTGTTAGGGTTGTGCCCGCTTTTGGCTGTTTCATCAACGGTAACGAATGCACTCGGTTTAGGCCTCGCAACCACGTTGGTCTTACTGGGGTCAAACGTCACTGTGTCACTGGTTCGTGATGCTATTCCTAACGAAGTACGCATCCCCGTCTTCGTAATGATCATTGCCTCGCTGGTCACTTGTGTACAACTGTTAATGAATGCCTATACCTATGGCTTGTATCAATCACTGGGGATCTTTATTCCGTTGATCGTAACGAACTGCATTATTATCGGACGTGCAGAAGCCTTTGCATCCAAAAACAGCCCAAAACTCGCGGCGCTGGATGGCCTATGGATGGGGCTGGGTATGACAGCCTCGCTTGTCGCGCTCGGCGCCATGCGTGAAGTGCTCGGAAATGGAACGCTGTTTGACGGTGCTGACCGCTTATTGGGAGGCTGGGCAAGTGTGTTACGTATTGAGATCTTTTCGACAGAAAGTAACTTTTTATTGGCCATGCTACCACCCGGCGCCTTTATTGGCGTAGGCTTGCTCATTGCGTTGAAAAACATGGTAGATAGCCGCCAGAAGCAAGCACAACCGCAAACAGAAGAGACAGGAATAGAGCGCGTCAGAGTAACGGGTAACATCAAATAGAAAAAGGCGGCAAAGGTATTGCCGCCCGTTAAACTTTGTGCGCTTATTCGTCTCAAAAGAAAGAGCGCACGTGTTATTAGACAAGGAAGCAGCAGCCTTTATGAATAAAAGTAAACGCATTGAAATTCTAACGCGCCTGCGCAACAACAACCCCAAACCAGAGACCGAGCTCAACTGGAATAATCCATTTGAGCTTCTTATTGCGGTACTCTTATCTGCTCAAGCAACCGATGTGAGCGTCAATAAAGCTACCGATAAACTCTACCCTGTCGCCAACACGCCTCAAACCATGCTCGCACTTGGCGTTGATGGGGTGAAAGACTACATCAAAACAATTGGTCTCTTTAACTCAAAAGCAGAAAATGTCATTAAAACCTGCCAGCAGTTAATAGATAAACACGATGGACAGGTACCTGAAAGCAGAGAAGCCCTTGAAGCCCTACCTGGTGTCGGCAGGAAAACAGCCAATGTGGTTCTCAACACTGCTTTTGGCTGGCCAACCATTGCGGTTGATACCCATATATTCCGTGTAGCCAATCGTACTAAGTTTGCGATGGGTAAGAACGTTGATGACGTCGAAACAAAACTACTCAAAGTTGTACCGAGTGAATTCAAACTCGATGTTCATCACTGGTTTATTCTCCATGGACGCTATACCTGCATCGCAAGAAAACCGCGCTGTGGCAGTTGTATTATCGAAGATCTTTGCGAGTACTCTCCACCAAAAGAAAGTGTAAAGAAAAAGAAGAAATAAATACACTTAAATCCTTGATGGATCTTTAATGAGCCATTTTTTTTACTTTACAAAATCACCAAGTGTAACTATGTTAGATTAATCTGTAACCAACTTGTGATTTTGTAATGAATGAATTAAGTGAAAATGTTGCAGTAAAAATTTATAAAGATGCCGATGGGTACAGCTTTCCCCTCATTGTAAGATCTGGTGTATTTCCCGCTTGCTTGTACCTTAATGCTTATCTTAACGGAAACCATAACTCCCCACTTTCGGCAAGAAAGAATAAAGCAAGCGCTCAAACTCCAGCTTTTCATACACTAAAAAAATACGCCTATGAGCTGAAATTTTTATACTGTTATTTTATCGAGCAAGGTATCGATCTTGTTGAGCGTGTCAGCTCTGGTGAATTTCTTTCAAGGCAAGAGGTCGATGATTTTGTTAGATCGTGCAAGCTTTATGCTAATGAAGGCGCTATTGATGAAAGTAATATCGTAGCAATTTCTGACAAGCGCATAAGAGATGCCATCCATGCGACTTCACATAGCCAACCACAAGTTTCCGCACACACATTACGTCAGCGCTTAATTCGACTGAGGGCTTATATCGAATACTTGTTCGTTTGCCACCACTATGATCAAGAGCCAACTAATACTCAAGCCAGAGTGGACGACCAATTCAATAAGTTTAAGTTATACATCAACACGTTTATTGGCGGCACACGTAAAAATAACACCATCGTTAAAGATGCATTTGAGTCGGTAATACCTTCAGATAAGTTCTTTTATTTGCTTGAAATCATCAAAGAGAGTTCACCTGCGAACCCATTTAAATCCAGCAAATTAAGAAACCAACTCATCATGCAAATCCTAATTAACACAGGAGTTCGTGTTGGTGCGGTTTTAAAGCTAAAAGTCAGTGACTTGATTGACGATTGGGATAACCCTCGCTTCCTATTGACCAGAACTCCCAATGATCCGACTGATCCAAGGTTAGAACGCCCATCAAATAAAACCAAAGCGCTATCGGTTTCTATTTCCTCAGAGTTAATGAAGCTTATCAAGCTCTACATACAAACTGTGCGAGCAGAAAATACAACCACCCGTGAACATGACTTTGTGTTCATCTCAGAAAAAGGGACAACATCAGGGCAACCGCTCACGTATAAATCCATTCACAAAATCGTAGATAAATTTGGTGAGGCATTAGGTATCAAGCTCCACCCTCACAAGCTTCGTCATAAATGGAATGAAGTTTTTGAAGATAAGGCGAGAGAGCATGGGTTAACGCCTGAAAAAATTGAAGATTTACGCAAATATGCAATGGGCTGGGTTGAAGACTCGAAAATGGCATCCGTCTATAACGAATATCAACTGGCGGTCACTGTGGCTGATATTTCCGCTAGAACCCAATCTAAAGCTGTTCCGAGGTTAGGAGGTGGTCATGAGTCATAGCCATATCGCAACATTAAAAAAGGAGTACGATGGGCAGCGCATATTCAATGCAAGAGAAGATGGTTACTCTTTTGATGTACTTTCAGATACGTGGGAGCTTGGTTATAAATCCTATTTATATCTAAATTGGATGAATGAACTAAATACTAATACTTATCTGGACTTAAGATTAGCAATAGCACATGCCGCAAAGCATTACACTTCACAAACTCTATACGGCAACGTTAGCACCCTCAAATCCATTTTAAAATATCTCGACATTTACGATTTCCAGGCGTGGTGGCTCACACTAGATACCACTTATAAGAAAAATGTCAGAGATGGCTTATACGCACTATGCCACCCAAGAAATGGTTATACCTGTCATACTCTCCAACCGTTATATGACACAGTTAAAGATGAAAATTTAAAGCGCCAAGGTGTAATGAAAGGCATTCTTGATCCAAAAACTGGTGCTTACAGTGAAGTTGAGCACGACAATATTCTTGAAAGCTTAAGAATTGAAACACAGCAAGTATTAGAGGTTGAAATACTATCGCAAAAAAAGTTTACCGCACTACGGAATGTCATAGCCAGTCAGTTACTTCTCGCCCTGATAAGACGACCAACCCAACTTGTGCAACTTAAATGGTGTGATGTTTTACCTGTAGGGGAAACCTTTTTATCTCATAAAGAACCGAACCTTAACTGGAAACCCGTTACTCAACACTTGTTCTCAGATGTGGAGCAATTGCACGTTCGCACCTTTAAAGGCAAGGATGGACAATTTCGAGGTGATGCGGAATCACGCTCACACCGCCTAGAGTCAGACTTTTCTCGACTGCTTTTGCGTTACTATCAGGTTTATGAACACTACCTTTTACATTCGCTGTCTATACAACACATTACATTAGATGAAGATGAAACCAAAGAACTCATGAGACGCCTACCTGTATTGCCTGACCAAAGCTTATTTAGCTCTAGTTTTGAATCTAAAGCAGAACTGTTTATCTCCAATAGCGATACCTCAAAAGCCTATCATATGACCTCGGACGCCCTTGGAAACAATATACGTTATTTATTCGGAAACAAACTCAAGCCAAACAGCGATAGATGTCCAAACGATTCTTTGCAACTTGGTAACAATCGCTGGCGACACACCATTCTCACCCAAGGTGCAAAATATGGGTTAAGCCCTGCCCACCTTGCTGCTATAACAGGTGTCACCATTCATGCGATTGCTCCCTATCTTGATTTGAAAACCTCAGAGCGAATAAAAATTGATGAGGCGTATGCTGGGAACCATATCATCAAGCGATTTGATAGCCTGTCGGTAAAAGAGTTACAAGCGCACGATGATTTCAAAGTAAAAAGCAGGTTTGATGAAGAAATTGGCCATAAACTCAATCCTGCTAACTGCTCCAGTTGTCAGTCAAAAGGCGGTGCGCCTATGGCCTGTTATCCCTGCGACAACTTTAGACCTCTAGAAACGGCAAACCATCAACAATATCTTGATAAAGCGGAAAGAAAACTGGTGATAAATAGTCAATCAGCACACCCTGCGACAGTGAAACGCCTCAAGAAAATCATTCTTTACATCAAGGCGACCATAGCCATTTGTGAAGAGAGAAATACGACTAAGCTTGGAGATGAAAAATGAACACGCTCAACCGTTACATAACTAATCAACACGCTTATATCGCTGAAAAGAAAAAACAGCCGTTACTTGGTTTTACCGTGCCATCAGGTCAGCAAGCAACGTGGGAGGACATTGCTGTTACCTTTACCAGCAACAAAGGCATCCATATTAACTTCCTTTTTAATAACGATAATCAACCCCACGCCAAAATTAACTCAACTTTTTCCGATAAAGACAGGCTCGATGAACATACGCACCATCTACTCTTTGCCTTTGCTCTTGATGTGCTGAAAGAAAATATTTCTAACAATAATAAGAGAGATAAAGTCACTGCGGCAAGAAAATTTCTTATTGCTCTTAATGAAAATATCGCTTCTTCCAGTCTGGATGAGATTCAAAACACCATCGATGAAATGAAGTATATCCAGAATCTTTCTGCATTTTTTGAGTGGCTAAATGCCCATAAGATGCTTCCAGCGAGTATGACTCCGAACTTAACCAAGGCGGTAAACTCAATAAGAGCCAAAAGCGGTGATGACGCTATCGAGGCTGAAAATAGTAAACTGCCTGATGAAAAGGCGTTATTGGCACTCGGGGCGATCTTTTATGATGCAATCCCGCCTTATCAAGACATCAAGAATAAAGAGAACACTAATTCTTGGGCTGCTCTCATCCATCCAACAACGAGTCAACTCGATAGTTATGTTTGCACCATGTCAGCACTTGCGATGTCGTCCCCCAATCGAGCGGCAGCAGAGCAAGTGTTACTAACCAAGCAACGAGTGAAAGCCCATAATGAAATGGTCGATAACGACATTAATACTGTCTACTACCTTAATTGGCGTGGGTCCAAAGGATATAAAGACTATCAGAATCATATCAATGCTGAAATGACCGAAAGCCTAGACCGAGCATTACACTATACCGCTCTTGTAACTGAGCCAGCGAGAGTATTAGCAAGGTTTTATCAAAACCCAAACCTAAGTTTAAAAAAGGTGTTAGGTGAGTTTAAGCCAAGTGCCAAAAACCTAGATGCACTCAAACCCAACGACAGTAAACCGACCAACCTGATCCAGCTTGGTTTTTTATTGGGCTTTTATGATGACAGCGACGGCTATGCCCGTGTTACGTGCGATACCAAGGGTGCGATTGATGCGACAAAACGTAAAGATTCCCCTGTATTTATCAAACACATCACCAAGCTGTTACCACTCGATAAACTAGAAATTAAAAGCCAATGTCCTTATCCATCCCTACTTGTTGGCGCTACTGTCAAAATAAAAAGCCAATTGAGTAAATATTTCAATGGTCAAACAGAAATGACGGTTGCAGAATTTCAAAACCATTACATTACAATTAATCAAAAAGCTATGTCAGGATACAATAACGCTAAGACCAAGCGTGTCGATTATGAGCAGGCTTTATTTACCTATACAGAAAAACAATTAAACACTCAGCAAGCCTCTCACTTCCTGTTAGTTCCCATCGAATCTTTAGGTCTTCTTTTTGGTAGAAACATCAAAAAACGTAAAAACAGTTACGCTACCATCTTTGAGCGGCATAGTTTCTCAACAGGTTTCGCAATCACCCCTCACCAATTCAGGCATTGGCAAAATAACTACCTAGCCAATAAGGGGTTGCCCCACTTACTCATAACGATATTGTCTGGCCGTAAAAACCCAGAGCAAACACTCACCTATATTCATACTGCTGATGCCCAAAATGCCTCAGTGATCAGTGATATTTTATATGAAAAAGAAACCGAGGAAGAAGTACAAGATAAGGTTGGCAAACGCCTACAGAGTAAAGCTCAATACGATGATGCCACCGATAACTTAAGCCCAACTTTTGTCAGTGAGGTCGGCTTTTGCACCCAAGATTTAACGTTAACCCCTTGCACTTACATGACGGAATTTGAAACACAATGCACACTCTGTTCATCCTCATGCCATATTGCGCATGATAAAGATGCGATTGAGCTGCTAAATAAGGATTTAACAATCCAGAAACACAACCTAAAGCAAGTTCAGGAGGCCATTAACTTTGCAACCAGTGAAGGAATGCAGCAATGGTATGAAACCCACTACCAAAATACTTGTATGCTCAAGAGTCTTATTGAAGTGCTATCAGACGACTCCATCAATGAAGGGGCTATTGTTCGTTTTTTGACTCGTTCAAATGTCATGCGAATTACAGATTTAGAAACCAAGACAGTAACAGAACGTAAGCTATCGCTACCAGATGCGAAAGAATCTCTTCAAGCGGCTCTTGCTGCAACAACCCAAACAAATAACGACTCCGCTAAAGATAACTTTTTAGGCTTTTTGGGATCAGTATAGGGAAATACACATGGCAACTAAATCATTAGACACTGATCAACAAATCTCCATTCAAGCGTTAATTAGAAGTTGGGAAGGAAAGCTGACTTGGGATTTATTAGTCACGAAAATTGATTCTAGCCTTGCGATCACTACGACGCGGCAAACACTTGATAAATATCTCAATATAAAAAATGAATACAAAGATAGAAAACGCTCACTCAAAGGGCAAACTGTTTCCGCTGACAATACTGAGCGACTTACCTATCTACAAAAAGATATTGATTTAGCAGAAAAAATCATTCAGCTAGAAGCGGAATTAAAAGTGGCCAAAGATGAAATCGGTTATCTACAAGCGTTTATTCAAAAAATCGCCAATATCGGTCAAAGCGATCCAAATGTAATGACTATTTTTCAAAGGGCGATGCGGAGTATCGAGGAAAGTAAATAAAGAACTAAACGCAACTCTTTGTATTTTTAATCTAATTGAGGGCTTAAAATGGCAAGTGGTCAGCAGAAAGCGCAGCACAATCTTGAAGCGTTTAAGGTTTGGGTAGCAACACAAAGCGATGATGATTTTAAACAAATTATCTACCGAGGCCAGCTCAATCGCATCGAAGTCGCGAAAGGGATCGGCTGTGGTAAATCTGCCCTTAACCAAAACCCTGCTCTCAAAGACGCACTCAAAACCTTAGAAGATGAGCTGCGCGGTAAAGGTGTCCTGCCACCATTGACCGACGCTGCCAAGAAGAATGAGGGCAAACCTCAAGCTTACGACAACACAGCAAACCGAAAGGCTCTCGATTCAAAGCGGGTGTCGTTATTAGAAGCTGAGAATATTGAATTGAAAGCCAAGGTTGATGCGCTTGAAAAGCGACTTGAGCGCTTTGGTGAGCTGTCTGAAACCTTATCCGAAATGGGGTTGATGCCACGATGAATACCGCTTTGCATGAAGACCAAATGCGTGTGACCAGTATCCCTTATCGCTCGACCAAGATGGTGATATTCAGCGGTGTACCGCTGGCGAAAGACTCTTACAAAACCAATAGTGGGAAGTATTACGTCACCATCAAAGCCGACCCCGATAGCATCCCTGTGCTTCCAACGCTGGGTCAGCATTGGTCAGTCAAAGGCGCTCGCCAGATAGAAAATATGGAGATGGGTGATTATGTAATGCAGCAGCACACTTATGAATCACCCAAGCATATTGAATGCACTTTACCCGAAACAGGTGAGCAACTGATACGCTTTATCGCTAGAGAAAATGACTTCAAGGGTATTGGCGAAAGCAAAGCTAGGGCGCTCTGGCAGCTCTTGGGTAAGGACTGCCATGCCACACTAAGAAATGACACCCCAGAGTCCAGAAAGCGTCTGACATCGATTTTGAGTAAAGATTCAGTGGAAGCGCTCTTTAAGGGGTACGCCAAATATAAAAATCTGGCACATTGCAACTGGATGAGCGAGTACAGCATCCCCGCCAGTGTGCAGCAACGGCTGCTCAAGCATCACGGTGAAGCCTCCATAGAGGTAATTAAGGATAATCCTTATGCTTTGATGGGTTTTGGTCTTTCGTTCAGTGCCATTGAAGATATTATCAAGGTAACGGATTTTAAGAGCGATGTTGCGAAGGATGATCCAAGAAGGCTCAGTGCTGCTCTGGAAATGGCGATTCGCAAGGAGATTGAAAAAGGTCACACCTATACCACTCATGCCAATGTGCGCCCTTACCTCAACAAACTATTGAAAGACAAAACACTGGTCACTCAGGCGTTCCAATCAGGTCATGATAAAGCTCAGTACATTTTAAATCCTGATACGGGGGCTTATCACCCAACCGCACAACTGCTGATGGAAAATGTCGTTGCTAAAAGGCTTAATGCACTGGTTCAGCGAAATAACTTATTCGATGAAATGGCTAATGCTGCATATTGCGCTGCGGTTGCGGATTTGCCTTATGATTTAACGCCTAAACAGAGTGAGGCGGTAACAACTTGCCTCGATAACTCGGTATGCTGCATTACGGGCGGTGCAGGAACAGGCAAGACAACGGTACTCAGAACGGCTCTCAGGGCTTACCATCAACTTGGATTTGAAATACACGCCGTTGCGCTCAGCGGTCGTGCTGCAATGAGACTTCATGAGTCCATCGGTTTTGTTACCTCAACCATTACCAAATTGCTGCGTGAAGACCCCATAGAACCTAGTGTCGAGAAAACAAATCACCTACTGGTGATTGATGAGGCAAGCATGATTGACTTGCCAACCATGTATCGTCTTGTGAATCACATTCACCCCTCTTTACGATTGATATTCACTGGCGACCCCGACCAACTTCCACCCATCGGCTGCGGCAAGGTGTTGGCAGACATCGTTGAAGCAAAAACGGTGGCTAATACGAAGTTAGATATCGTAAAGAGGCAGGAAGGTTCAACGGGTATCCCCGAATACTCAAAGCTCATCAATCAAGGAGTGGTGCCTGATCGATTAAATACGGGTGCAATACACTTTCACGAAACCAGTAAAACAGACATTGCAAAAGTCTGCTGTGAGCTTTACCAACAGTGTCCTGAAAACAGTCGCGTCATGGCTCCAACCAAGGCACTCGTATCAGAAATCAATAAACTCACCCAACAAGCCGTTAACCCAGATAGCACTAGCCTTGAGTTCGAAATCAATGGTGATAAGTTCTTTTTGCTACTTCGCATGAATGATGAAGTGTTATTCACGCAGAACCATTATGACAAAGGCATTCAGAACGGCTCACTTGGCACACTAACCAACGTCAAACCTTCTGGTGATAGTTACGGTGAAGTGACACTAGATACAGGTGAAAAGGTCGAGATTACACAATCTGTTCTCGATTGCATGGAGTTGGGTTACGCAATCACCCTACATAAAGCTCAAGGGTCACAGTTTCCACGTATCATCATCGCTCTGCAAAAAGGCAGAATAGTCGATAGAGCATGGCTCTATACGGCAATTACAAGAGCAGAAAGCGAAATTCATATCGTTGGAAGTAGTGATGACATGAGGCAGATCACCGAGGCACCTAGTCACTCTCATAAGCGGAATAGCTACCTGAAAGAACTGTTGAGTTGGCAATCTCAAACTCGTTAATGCCCCGAAGTTTGTTTCAGTACATTAGTTCCAACGGCGGTCTAGCTGATTTTGCTATACTGATACTAATCTAAATCTCCTGTTAGGTTGTATACGATGAGCAAGAAAAGATTTACTGAAGATGAGCTACTAGATAGCCTTACTGCATATAAGGCACACGCTGACGATCTTAGTGAAGTTAACATTGAAGAGTGGACTGAAATGCTAAATCAGGCTGAATCAATATCGCTAAGCGATGCCGAATACGAAAAATTCGTTACTGCTTTAAACTCAGAGTCAGATCTTGCAGCTATAGAGGGTATGAAAAACCTATTACAACAAAAAGCTCCTTGGGAGTGAATCAGCTTACTTTTGCCCCATTTTTTTGTTTAGAGCATTACTACCTATCCGTTCGTCTATTCATATTTGCCCTATTTTGCCTAATTTAGGTATGGTGTATGACACCTATCACATAAATTTAGGCGGAGTTTAAGATGAATAAAGAAACCAAAAAGAATTTTGACAAAGTATTTCAGGCAGCGCTTGCACTGTTTGGAAGCGAAAATGCCGCTCATCGCTGGCTTCAGACCCCAGTTCGAGGACTTGGTAACAAACGACCAATTGATATGCTTTCGACAACAGAAGACACTGAGGTTGTACTCGATCTGATCGGTCGTTTAGAGCATGGCGTATTTTAGTGCACTTTGTTGTAAAAGCTCTGTAACTCTAGTCCCCAATTGTGTAACAAGCTGCTGCACAAATGAACCAACGCACTTTTGCCCTTATCTACTTCGCACGAACATTCGGCTAAGAGTTACACTGCTGAGTTCAGGTTACCCGCCATTCTGGCTTCCAGAAACGACAAGAGCCACTGCTAGTGGCTCTATTACGCGCTATCTGTGGTCGATACTCTATGAGCGGAAGAGAACAGGGCTATTGAATATGCGGAGGTCTTTGGTTATCGCGGCGCGGCCTGCGACTCTTCAGAGTAGACATCAATGTACTGAAAAAGTCCCGCTGTCATTGATAGCGTCTAGTTTACCGCTAAATTCAACAACAAAGCAACATGGTCTTGAACTCGTTAACGGATTCGCGTAATTCGATAGGTCTTTATGCTCCCTTCAGCAATAGCCTTCAGGTAAGCAGCTTTAATTGCTTTCAAATTTTGCATTTCGAGCTTTTGTAATTTGCTTCGTTGACTTCACAGCTATGCCTTTACCTTTTAACCACTGCTCACAGCATACCACACTACAAGCATTGGTGATTTAGCCAGTCACTTTGAGTCGAGTTAACTCATCTATGCCCCAAACCTTCTTAGACCCAAAGGGTGTACTATCTCGCTAAGGCGGCACTAGACTAAATAAATCTAATAAGTACTTTTGGTATTTGTACGGTAATGTGCCGTGACTCTAACTCGAAACGCTCAGTTATTCACACAAGGAATGATATCTATTGAGTTTCATAACAGAAGGTAGCAACATAAATCAGATAATCAGGCCTATAAAGCTGGTCAACAACAATAACAAGGAGTAATTGTGCAAGAAAGTAGAGTCCAAATTCGTCCCGCTAGAGCCAATGAACTACAAGTCTTGTATTTATTGATCACATCAAATGACGAGTGGACTAAGTTCAATGGACCATATTTTCCATACACTCATCCAACGATAGAAGTTTTCGAAACAGGCGTGTTTCAAAGACTTCTAGAGGGGGCTAGCCTACAAGTTGTAACATTTGATAATGTACCCGTAGGGACGGTAAACAGTTACTGGGAGTGTGAAAGAACTCGTTGGCTTGAGGCGGGTGTTGTTATCTATGATTCAGAATATTGGGGCAACGGAATAGCTTCCGAAGCGATCTCTCTTTGGGTTGATTATTTATTTGAGAATCATTTTATTGAGCGTGTGGGTATGACAACATGGTCTGGTAACCCAAGAATGATGGCACTCGCCTCAAAAATTGGTTTTAAACAAGAAGCTGTGTTACGCAAGGTTCGATATTATCAAGGGAAATACTACGATTCTGTAAAGTATGGCGTGCTTAAGTCTGAGTGGAAAAATCGCAACTAAATAGCTACTTGCCAACGTATGCTGAACTCACATTTGGGCTTTGTTGCGTAATTCGATGGAACTAAATCAGGAAGTGATACCGCCAAACTCACCAATGTTTCGGATCGTACAGCAATACGGGTGGCGAAGAAGTTAGCAATTGAACGTTCATTGGGCTTCATACCCCTAATCCACTACAGGTACGCTATAAATAACATAGAAATTATACTTACCTATCAATTCATGAAATATCTCATTGATAGTGAAAGGGGTTATGGCTTATAAGTACAGTGATGGATAGTTTTAATCTTACGGATTGGAGATAAGCTTATGAATACTCAATACTCAATACTCAATAATAGAATTTTTAAACAAGCATTGCTTTTTTTACTAACTCCCATACTGCTTACTGGTTGTCCGCTTGAGGGAGATGATGGTAAGTCTGGTACTGTTGGTCTCGATGGTCTTGATGGAATTAATTGTTGGGATTCTAATTCCAACAGAATCAATGATCCAGAAGAAGACATTAATGCTGATGGTGTCTGGGATGTTAAAGATTGCACTTTTCAAACACAGGTGACTCAAAATCCCGATGCTGATTTCAATCACCAGCATATTTGCGAAGCTCTTGCGAATTTAGGTGAATACCCCACTGGTTGTCCTTCCGCTAGTCATACTAACCCAATTGGTACACTGACAGAAATTGGATCTACGTTTGACGTTGGAGATGGACAAAATGCGGTTAGTTGCAACTTGGAGCCGAATAATGGCCTGTTGAGTGTTGAGCCAAGATATGGCGAATTCTACTGGATCTTAGAGGGTGGTTTCATTGCTAACACCAGAACTATACCTTTAGAGGATGAGCTAGGTGACACTGGGAAAAGTTGTTTTAATCTTTGTCAAGCGGACTCAGAATGCATTGCTTCTTTTGCAAATTCAAGCTTGCAAGGTGGTCAAATAAGTTACACATGCTCACTCTTTCATCATTCAGATACTGTTGAACCTTGGGCAAGATTGTGTAGTAACGAGTTTGCAGATTGTGTTCGTGCAACTGGTGTCTTGCAAAGCGCCCAACGTTGGAGCACTATTTGCCCTTAGACAACACATAGCAAGTCGCTCAAAAGGATAAAAAATAGTTGGCTAAGTTTCGCTCCATTTCAAATTTTAGCCAACTGTTCCCGTACGGTTAAGTTAGCGTTACTTTCCCATACTTCATCTAATCAGTTACATCCTAATTTAGTAATGTAACTGACAAGGTTTTGTCCAAAAACGAGTTACGAAAGCTCTTTGGTGAGCTCTTTGGTGAGTGATACCGATGGTCAAGAAAAATCATAAACGCCTAGCGACTAGCGAGCCGTGCGAGCGTCAGGAGTGGCTTTATTATTTTACTTTACCATCATTCCCCTAGATACCCTTTTAGCAGGGTGATGGTTCACGCAGTGAGGCCATCGCCTTGCCAAGACTTTGGGTAAAGTCAGCTACAATTTATTTGATTTATTTGTTACTGTTTTTGTAAAGGATATTGCGTATGATTTTATCTAGTTAAACCTTATAAAATTATCGCCTTTACAAAATCAAGGGTGTTTGTAATGCTTTTTTGATCATTGATATCACCAAACACCCTTATACTTACTAGATAATCACTCACTCACCCACCGAGTAAAGATGATTTTTAGTTCATATAACGGGCGTACAAAGAGAAGCAATATCCTGAAACTTAATATTAAAAATCAATAGGAGCACTAACATGGCTAATGGCCGTATTTTGCACACAATGATCCGGGTTGGCGATCTCGATCGCGCCATTCAGTTTTATACCCAAATCATGGGCATGGATCTGCTGCGTAAAAGTGAGAACAGTGAATATAAATACACCTTAGCTTTTGTTGGCTATGGTGATGAATCAAAAGGGGCCGTTATCGAGTTGACCTACAATTGGGGCACTGACACCTATGACATGGGAAATGCGTTTGGTCATATTGCTATCGGTGTTGATGATATTTATGCCACTTGTGATGCCATATCAGCGGCTGGCGGCGATGTAACAAGAGCGCCTGGCCCTGTCTTAGGTGGCTCGACCCATATCGCCTTTGTTACCGATCCCGATGGCTATAAAATTGAGCTGATCCAGAACGAGCAAGCCAGTAAAGGCTTGGGGGAATAGCCCCCTCGAATAAAAATTGGTTCATGGCATAGATGTACGTATATCGCCACCGCTTTTATGCGGTGGTTTTTTTTGCCCATCTTGTTTTTGTTAAAAATCACTCGAGTGAATTACTTTACTATAACTATTCAGCAGTGACGTACATTTTGTGCTGCAATAAACATTTACATAAGAAATATTGAACACAGCCAGCCCACACTATCAAATTTTATAATCGTCAAATTGTGATCATCCTCTTTCAAAAATGGAAAGTATGTTTACTGCAATGCCCTTTAAGTTACTAAGTATTTCTATTAATTTCAGCAACAAAACGATCCACTCCTTAACCATAAGCACTAAAAGGCCATTAGTATCAACAAGATGGAATTTACGGGCATCAAAAAAAGCAAAAATACTTTGCTTACACATATGTAAGCAAATGTTTCTCGATGTAAGCAAGCATTTCGTCGTAGTTATCAGTTTTATTAATAACGAAATCGGTTATTTCCATCGCATTTCGAGTGAGGTAACGTTAGCGCGTTAATTTTACTTATGGCTAAAATCATGACTGATAAAAAAATCAAAAACCGCTGGTTAATCGCACTCGCGGCCGTTGGTATTCATATTTCAATTGGCTCAGTGTATGCGTGGAGTGTATTTTCTAACCCACTCCACGATGCATTTGGCTGGGATATGCAACAAATCTCTTTCACCTTTGGTATCGCGATCTTTTTCCTTGGTGCCTCTGCGGCAGTGATGGGACACGTCGTTGAAAGTAAAGGCCCTCGTTTTACAGGATTCATCGCAGCCACCTTTTTTGGTGCAGGTGTTGCCGGAGCGGGTATCGCAACCGCTATGGAAAGCCTATACCTACTCTATTTTAGCTACGGTGTTCTTGGTGGTATTGGCCTAGGCATGGGTTATGTTACCCCTGTATCTACATTAATTAAGTGGTTCCCTGACCGTCGCGGATTAGCGACTGGCTTAGCTATCATGGGCTTTGGGTTTGCTTCTATGATCGCAAGTCCGCTAATTCAGGCCTTGATCAGCAATGTCGGTATCTCTACGACTTTCTACATCATGGGTGGTATCTACTTCACTTTGATGGTTAGTGCAGCATCTTATCTTGAGCGTCCACCTGAAGGCTGGAAACCAGCATCGATGATAGAGGAAAGCAGCACTAAAACTACAACCAAAGTGTCGAGTGACCTAAGTCAGCAAAATGCCAATGATGCAGTAAAAACACCGCAATTCTGGGGCCTATGGCTGATGATATTTATAAATATCACGTGTGGTATCGCTATCATTTCAGCGGCATCGCCAATGGCACAAGAAATTGCTGGTTTAAGCCCAATGAAGGCTGCAACCATGGTTGGCATTATGGGGTTACTCAACGGTCTTGGTCGTCTATTCTGGTCATCAGCATCAGACTACTTAACTCGCCCTAACACCTTCTTGGCCTTTTTTGTTATCCAAATTGCAGCATTCTCACTGCTCCCATCGCTAACGCATGCAGTGGCATTCCAACTCGTCGTGTTCCTTATCATGACATGTTATGGCGGTGGTTTCTCTACATTACCAGCATACATTGGCGACCTGTTTGGTACGAAGCAATTAGGTGCTATTCACGGTTACGTGCTAACCGCATGGGCACTTGCAGGCCTAACTGGTTCTTCACTGGCGGCGTTTGTTCGTGAGTTAACGGGTAGCTACACCATGACGATGTATATCTTTGTTGGCATGCTATCGATTGCGCTCGTTATCTCAACGGCAATGAAGATCTATGTTATGAAAGCACACCGCGCTATCAGCCATGCTCCGAATACGCCAATGGGACACAAAGCGGCTTCAGCTTAAGATAGGTATTGCCGTCAAATAAGAACGCTCCCGTAATAGGAGCGTTTTTTTATATCTGAAGCAATAACATGATATCCGGCTCTATAACATGGCTCTGCCTAAAGAGATCACCACACGTCTGTTCTTGCTTTGCCCAATCGGAGTTGCATTGTCATCAATAGGACGGCGCTGGCCATAAGATTCCACTTGAATGCGATCTGCCGGTAAGCCCAGTGATAAGAAAAATGCCTCTAAGCGTTGTGCTCGCCTTTCTGACATTTCCTGTGCTGCTACGGTTCCTTGCGCGGAGTCAGAATATGTTGCCATCAGCACCAGATCGATATCATCACTATAACGCACAAACTCAGCAATCTGCGTTAGCCGCTGTTGTGATGGTTTACTTAACTCTTCACTGCCTTGATCGAAATTTAACACTGTAAAAGAGATGTCTTCAAAGCTATAAGGTAATAGGCGATGAATACAGGCGCTAAATCCTTTATACGGCACCTGAAATGCAACGGCAGATAATCCTACCTCTATGCGTTTGTCGCGCTGCTGCCAGTCATGGTAGCTAAAAGTAGGATAACGACCTGCCTCTAGTTCAGCGAGCAACGCCCATGCCGTTTGTCCACCAACATAGCCATCAAACTGCTTAAAAAAGCGCAGCTGTGTTATTTGCTCGGCATACTCACCAGGCATCCAACGTGGCGGCATAGAGACCAAAGAGACATCTCGCGTCTCTCCCATCGGTCGATGCATCATCAATTCAAAATCAAGGTTAATCATTTTGCTAGCACGCGCACTGAACTGAGCGTCACCATAACCAGGAATTGAGTGTGACATACGGCATTCTAATGGCGTATCTACAACAACCTGCCATTGTGACTGAGTCGGCGTTGCGACATACTGTCTAGCCGCATACGCTGTTGGTCCCATAAGTGCGTGGGAGATGGCTATTGCCAATACTAGACGCTTCATAATGTCTCTTTATTACTATGTTGACTTTATATCGGCCCCCGATGGGCTTTCTTTAGCGATATCCGTGCGTCTAGGCTGTGAATCTGCCATAATACCGCGCTTTTAATATACGTTGATTGGAAAGGTATGACGGATATCCCTGCTCACAATTTACTGAAAAATCGCTTTCGCGGCTACCTGCCTGTTGTTATTGATGTTGAAACCGCTGGTTTCAACGCTAAAACAGATGCTCTACTGGAAATCTGTGCGATTACCTTAACTATGGATGACGACGGTTTAATTAAACCAGCGACCACCATGCATTTCCACGTCACCCCATTTGAAGGGGCAAACCTTGAACAAGAAGCGTTAGATTTTATCGGCATTCGTGACCCTTTCAGCCCGCTGCGAGGTGCTATTAGCGAAGAGAAAGCGCTCAAAGAGATATTCAAGCAGGTCCGTAAAGAGCAGAAAAAACATGATTGTCAGCGTGCGATTATGGTGGCACATAATGCGACCTTTGATCACAAATTTGTTTTTGCTGCCAGTCAACGGTCAAGTCTAAAACGCAACCCTTTCCATCCTTTCGCGACATTTGACACTGCCGCACTCAGTGGGCTCGCGTTTGGGCAAACGGTATTAGCAAAAGCATGCCGAACCGCTGGAATGGATTTTGACAATGCAGAAGCCCACTCCGCACTCTATGACACTGAACGTACTGCGACGCTATTTTGTCAAATCGTCAATAAATGGAAAGCGCTCGGTGGCTGGCCAATTGTAGATGATGCTGAATCACAAAACGACCCCAAATAATTTGGAAGGTATCGTATGGCGTCGTGTTAAGCCCCTTGAATGTGGGGCTTAGTATAAACAAGTATATGGACAAAAGACCAAGTCACCCCTCTCCCCGGCTCCTCTCACCTTACTGCTAGCAAACGAATTCATTGCATCCTCTTTTCATTCTGGGTAAAAATTCGGCATATGTGCATAATACGATAATTATTACTCGACATTGCTAAAAATATCCGCACACTGTTCAAACGACGTTAGAGGAAACAACCAGTAATGTTATGGTTGTAAACGTACGATAAAAATAACACAGCATCTATTAAGAAAGATTAAAAAGGAGTTTTGTACCGTGAATCCTGTTGTAATATCGGTGTGCGTCATGTTGCTGCTCGCGCTTTTGCGAGTCAATGTCGTTATCGCGCTAACATTTAGTGCCATTTTAGGCGGCCTCGTGGGAGGGCTATCACTACCCGAAACGATCAGTGCATTTGAGAGTGGCTTAGGCGGCGGAGCAACAACTGCACTAAGTTACGCCATGTTGGGTACCTTTGCCGTTGCTATCTCTCGCTCAGGTATTACTGATGTATTGGCACAGTTTGTGATAAAAAAAGTGAGCGGAAAAGAAAATGCGACAGCAGCATCTGGTATTAAATATGCCTTGCTCATTGCCTTGGTTCTGATCACCATCTCATCTCAAAATGCCATCCCTGTGCACATTGCTTTTATCCCTATTGTTATTCCACCTCTATTGCATGTGTTTGCCAAACTTAAACTAGATCGCCGTTTGATTGCGTGTGTTCTTACGTTTGGTTTGGTGACCCCATACATGATCCTACCGGTCGGTTTTGGCGGTATTTTCCTTAACAATATCTTGCTAAAAAACCTAAATGATAACGGCTTGGTTGTTACCGCATCTCAAGTACCGATGGCAATGGCACTGCCTGCACTTGGTATGGTTGTCGGCCTACTCGCTGCGATCTTTTTTAGTTACCGCAAACCACGCGAGTATTCAGAAGAGAAGATCATGGCCATTGAACCTGAGCACAAAGCCATCAACATAAAACATGTTGCCGTGGCTGTTGTTGCGATCATTTTGGCCCTTGGCGGACAGCTCGTTTCGGGATCGATGATCATTGGTGGGCTGATGGGCTTCATCGTCTTTATTCTCGGTGGGGTTATCAAGTGGGGCGATACACAAGATGTCTTCACCCGCGGTTTACATATGATGGCAATGATTGGTTTCATTATGATCACAGCGGCTGGTTTTGCTACGGTAATGAAAGCAACTGGCGGTGTGGAGTCTTTGGTGGAAACCTTATCAACCACAATCGGTGATAACAAAGGGCTCGCAGCCTTCCTTATGTTGATTGTTGGCCTACTGGTGACGATGGGGATTGGTTCGTCTTTCTCGACCATTCCTGTTATTGCCGCAATTTATGTTCCCCTCGCTCTGGCCTTTGGCTTCTCGCCAATGGCCACCATTGCGTTAGTCGGCACAGCAGCAGCATTGGGTGATGCAGGCTCCCCGGCCTCTGATTCAACTCTTGGTCCAACATCTGGTCTGAATGCTGATGGTCAACATGAGCATATCTGGGAAACCGTTGTTCCAACATTTATCCACTACAACCTGCCTCTAATTGCATTTGGCTGGATTGCTGCAATGATCCTCTAGTCATTGCTGATATTCGCGATAAAAAAGACCCCCAATTGTTGGTTATCCAACGATTGGGGGTCGCTTCAATATTGTGGCTTATTTTATCACTAGCAAGCGCTACTCACCTGCTTTTGCATCACGGTGTGCTGCCGCCTCTTTGATCAATGGTTGAAGCTCTCCCTTTTGGAACATCTCTAAAATGATGTCACAACCACCTATCAACTCACCTTGAATCCAAAGTTGTGGGAACGTCGGCCACTGCGCATACGCTGGCAACTCAGCGCGAATATCCTGATTTTGCAAGATATCAACGTAAGCAAACTTTTCCCCACACGCCATTAAAGCCTGTGCTGCTTGCGATGAAAAACCACAACTTGGTAGCTTTGGTGAACCTTTCATATAAAGAAGGATTTCATTTTCAGCAATTTGCTGCTTAATTTTATCGATGGTTTCCATAGCTTCCTCTAAGACATCATTATTTTAAACTAAAGCATTATTCTACTTGCACATGGGAAGAAAAAAAACGCCTAATTAAATTATGGTCTTTTTAGCAAAATTTTAACAGCCAATGGTTTAAATAAAGTAAAAACTTGCTAAACTAGGCAGGTCAGCTAAAAAGCACAAATGGAATATGCCATTTGTCAGGAAAATATTATGGGGACAACCCCAAAAAACATGGAGAGCAACAACATGGGATTCGAACTACCAGCACTGCCATATGAGAAGTCAGCACTTGAGCCACATATCTCTGCAGAAACCCTCGAATATCACTATGGAAAGCATCACAATACCTACGTAGTTAAGCTTAACGGCCTCATTCCCGGAACGGAATTCGAAGGTAAGAGCCTAGAAGAGATTGTGAAAGCATCGTCTGGTGGCATCTTTAACAATGCAGCACAAATTTGGAACCACACCTTTTACTGGCACAGTTTGTCGCCAAATGGTGGCGGTGAGCCAACGGGTGCATTAGCAGAAGCCATCATTGCATCCTTTGGTTCTTTTGAAGAGTTCAAAGCGAAGTTCACAGACTCTGCCATTAATAACTTTGGTTCTTCATGGACATGGTTAGTTAAGAAGGCAGATGGCACTTTGGCGATAATTAACACCTCAAATGCAGCAACACCGCTCACTGATGAAGGCGTAACAGCGCTCATCACTGTTGATCTGTGGGAGCATGCATATTACATCGACTACCGTAATTTACGCCCTGACTACATGAACGCATTCTGGGCGCTTGCTAATTGGGACTTCGCTGCAAATAACTTTGCTGCATAACCCTGCTTAGTGATCACGTACACATAAAAAACGCCAGCATCACTGCTGGCGTTTTTATTGCATTTCACGAACAACAGCTATTAGTAGCTATACTCTTCAATCTGAATGCCTTCAATTAGATATCCAGCCTGAGCAAGATCATGATCAACCGCCGTGGTGGTTAACGTACCATTCACGTAAACCACATCCCACAGTTGCTGGATTGGTACACCTTGCTCAAACTTTACGTAGACAATTTGGTTTGGCGGCGGTGGCGGAACATGGATACAAGCGCCAAAAAATGGCACCAATAAAAACTCAGTCACCATTTTGTTATCACCTTCTAAAGGAATAACAAAACCAGGAATTCTGACGTGACTACCGTTTAGCTCTTCACGCACCGAACCCACCAGCGATTGTTGTGCGGCCAATGAACTACTTTCATCATGCGTAGCAATGGCCCCACTCGCCATTCTTTCTCCGTAAGTTGCACGTTCATTTTCTGGAATAAGATCTAACCATTCCAGTGTTAAAACATCATCAGCCACTGTCGAAAACGGCAATAAGAAAAATACAATTAATAACAAGCGTTTCATAAATACTCCTAATCAAACGCGAATTGTCATGCCATCGACCAACGAATGGCGATAAGCTCTAAACGCTGGAAACAGCCCAACCACTATTCCTGCACATTGCACCATCCCTAACAAATACCATTCATAAGTTGTTGGCAAAACTAAGGACAAATGAATACCAAAGTGTTGCTGTACTATCGGTTGAAGTACAAACAACATGGAATACAGGCAACCTAAGCCAGCAATAATGCCAGCAAACGTCAGTACCGTTGCTTCACTCACCAGTAAAAAGAAGATGTGCCCAGGACGTGCGCCCATCGCTCGCAAAATAGCCATTTCACGGCGACGCTCATTCAAACTGGTTAGCAAGCTACTTAGCATACCCAACAAGCCAGCAACGACAACAAAACCAGAAACAACCACTAAAGCTTGTTCCGCGATGGCCATCATTCCCCACAATTCATGTAAGGCGATGCCCGGCATAATAGCACTGAGCGGCTCACTTCTATACGTATTAATTTGACGTTGCAATGCAAACGTTTGAATTCGCGATTTCAAACCGATATACGCGGCGGTGATCTGCTCTGGATGATAATCACGCTGTAGCAAGTCTGTGGTGCCTGGAGCATAACCCATATTAGCACCGCTCTCCCAACCAACATGAATGGCTTCAATCGCTTCAAGAGAAACGTGCACACTGCGATCGACTGGCGTTCCCGTCGGGTTCAGTATACCAACAATGTTAAATGGTGCGTTGTCATGACGACTAAACGCCATATCACTTAAGCCATGGGCAATCACCACTTCATCACCGACTTGGTAATTTAGCTGCCTTGCCACTTCAGCGCCAACAACAACATCAAAAAGAGTCTCAAATGGCTGACCAGCGTTGAACGTTAATGGTTGGCTATTTCCATATTTATAATGCTCGAAATAGCTTTCGTTAGTACCCAAAACGCGGAAACCACGATGGCTGTCGCCCAAGGAGATAGGAATGATCCAATCAACACTTGGGTGTTGGCTCAGCTCTTCATAACTTTGCCAGCTAATATTATTGGTGGCGTTGCCAATGCGAAAAACGGAATACAATAGCAGGTTAACCTGACCCGAACGCGAGCCTACGATTAAATCCGTGCCGGAAATAGTATTAGCAAAACTGTCTTTGGTTTGAGTACGAACGCGCTCAACACTCAATAACAAGGTTACCGACACCGCAACGGTCAATAAAGTTAAAATAGCGGTGACTTTTCGATTGGTCAGGCTTTGCCAAGCAAGGCGAATAATGGCCATTAGCACGCCTCCTTTTTAGCTTGATTCAACTGCATCAAATCCACGCTGCGATCAAACAGGGTTTCCAACGTAGGATCGTGGCTTACAAACAGTAAACTGGTTTCGGCGTTATCACACTCTTTCATTAACAGTTCAATGAACGCTTCTCGATTATCATGATCGAGTGCAGACGTGGGTTCATCGGCAATCAGTAACGGTGGGCGACCGATCAACGCTCGTGCTGCTGCAACGCGCTGTTGCTGCCCAATGCTCAACTTAGAGACTGGGCGATGTAGGGCCTCATCTGGAAGGTGTAAGGCCTTCAATAATCGTTTCGCTTCTTGCTCTAAGCTGACCGTAATATTATTGCGACGCGCTTTGGAAAAGCGACACGGCAGCAAGACATTATCAATAACGGAAAGATAAGGCAGTAAGTTAAACATTTGAAAAATGTAACCCACATTATCTGCACGAAAATGATCCCTTGCTGCTGGTTTTAACTCAGTAATCGCCGTATCAAGCAAAATCACTTCACCCGATTGCGGCTCAGAAATGCCGGTTAACAAACTCAACAAACTTGACTTACCACTGCCACTGGGGCCTTTTAGAAAAGCCTTTTCTCCTTGAGCAAGGGAAAAGTGCGGAATATCGAGCAGATCTTGGTCTTGATCGGCCCAACGAAAAGTTAAATTATTTAATGTAATGACATTCATAATGTATTAAGGCTGGATTGCTCCAGCCTCTTTTTAATTAAAAAGAAAAACGCGATTCTGCTGCTGTCAACGTCGCCGCTGATTGCCCTGTTGCCGAAATCGCTTGTACTTGGACGCTTGTCGTGTTGTTAAACACATTAAACCAATCAAACTCTATCTGTTTTATTTGGTGAGCATTTTCGCACTCAAACATGTAGTGAATATTGAATTCACCATGGCCAGAAGCAGTATCATGGCTATGGTCATGGTCATGGTCATGGTCATGGTCATGGTCATGGTCATGGTCATGGTCATGGTCATGGTCTGTTAGTGTTTCTGATACTTGTGCAGAGATCAAGCTGCATTCTGTTTCAAAATTAAACAGCCGTTCCCCAGCTTGTAATGTTTCAAGTGCCGATGCCAGTGCTTGGCGTTGTGCCGCATTCTTTGGGGCGTGTTCAAATCCAACCACATCCGAACCTGGCGCTGTTATCTCCATAAAGATATGCTCAGCATCGACCGCAAGGTTCAATGTCACTTCACCGTGCACATGAGCACCATGCTCACGATACTCTGATGCGACAACAGCCATTGACAACAAAGGTAACAAGGTAAATCCAACCAATTTTTTCATAATTAACGTCCTAAAAACTAATAAAAACAAACAACATAAATTATTTACGAAGCGCTAATCATGAGGTGGTCCTCGGGCAAAACAAAATTGAAACGCCGTACGTTTTGGCTCATGGGAGCAAAAGATCGGTGAAGACCAAACAACGGCCGCCGAGTAAATCGGTATGGCTACCGGTGGAGGGCTCATCGCCATCGGTGGTAAATGCTGATGACATTCACTTTGGTGATGATGGCTTGTATGCTCAAATGCGTGTGCAGCAGAAATACTGGCTTCCATCAAGAAGACAGCTAAAAGCAGACTACAGTAATATATTCGCCGAGTTGTCATCCGTACAGTCATTTGAGGAGCAGAATGTTACAAGATAACATTCATGGTTAATAAAATCATCAGGAAGCATAACTACAGTGCAATCAACCGCACAAAAATGAAAATCGAGCATTTATCACTTTTGATGAATTCAAGAGAAGGATTATACCTTAAATCAAGCGACACAGTAAAAAAGCGCCCTCTCGGGTGAGGGCGCTAAATTTAATACAAACACTGAGTGTTATTCTCAACCTTCATCAGGTTGCCGATAGCCAGGCAAAACTTCAACGTAACTGAGTCAGACCAATCTCATTCTTTTCAACCCAACGATACCAAACTTGAGTCGCGGTTTGACACAGTTCACTGCCAACAATATCACGACGAACCATCCCTTTGCGGAGCCAAACCTCCAACATGGTATCGACACCGTCGTGACTCAAAGCGAAACGATGCGCGAGATGACTACGCTCGCAGCGCCCATTCTGTTCAAGGTATTGGCGCAGCTCTCTTAAGATCATACTTCGATCGCAACCAACTGTCGTCGCCCATACTGCTTCAAGTAAGCGTATAGCAAGCTATTGATCACTGCAAACAAGCCAATCCAAAACGTACTCTGACCAGGGTGTTGCGTAAACGTCGCGATTTGATAAAACCATGTGCTCACACTATAGGCGAGTAGCAGTGTCCAGCCACCAACAAACAGGGCAAATGGCCGCCCAAACTCTTTTACATATGTTCCCATCGCAGCGGCACAAGGCGTGTAGAGTAGGATAAACAGTAAGTAAGCAATCGCACCCGCCGAGCTAAAGTACTGCGCCAAACGATTGAAGACAGAGGTGTCGACTTCTTGCTCGTCTGCCACTAGGTCTAAATCTGACAAGTCTCCGACATCGAGCCCTAACGGATCTGAAAAGCTCAAGGCTTGTAGGTTCTCAACAATGCTAGTCACTGCCTCTGTTAAACTTGCTGTTAGATCGAACGCCTCATCATCACTTTCGTCAGCGGCCGTATAAAGACTATTTAGTGTTCCGACCACGGCTTCCTTGGCAAAAATACCGGTAATAATACCCACCGTCGCTGGCCAATTGTCGGCTTCAACACCTAAAGGGCTAAGTGCTGGAGTAACCGTTTGGGCGACATGAGAAAGCACCGAATTATCACTGTCTTCATTGCCGAAGCTACCATCAACACCCAACGAGTTGAAAAAGCTAAGCGCTGCAACAACTAGAACAATGGTTTTACCTGCACCAAGAACAAAGCGCTTTAACTTCTGCCATGTTTTCAAACCAACATTACGTAAGGTTGGGATCTCGTAGTCAGGCAACTCCATAACAAAGCTATCGCTACTCCCTGGATAAAGCGTATGGCGTAAGATAAGTCCGGTGAAAATGGCGGCAACAATACCAACAAGGTAGAGGGCAAACACTAAGTTCTGACCACTTTGCGGGAAAAAGGCCGCAGCAAACAATGCATAAACCGGTAGACGTGCACCGCAAGACATAAAGGGAGACATCGCCGCCGCCATTTTACGTTCTCGCTCTTGCTCTAGTGTTCGCGTTGCCATCACCGCAGGCACCGTACAACCAAAACCAAGTACCATAGGAACAAAGGCTTTGCCGGGTAATCCTACCTTTTGCATTAACTTATCAAGCACAAACGCCGCACGTGCGATGTATCCTGAACTCTCCATTACTGATAATGCCAAATACAAGCAGCCAATAACGGGAATAAATGTTGCGACAGTTTGAATACCGGCCCCAAAGCCATCAGCGAGAACAGTAACAACCCAATCAGGCAAACGTCCATCAAGGAGATGATGAATACCATCGACAAGAATAGCGCCAACAGCAATATCAAAGAAATCAATAAATGCACTGCCGATGTTAATTGCAAACATAAACATCAGGTACATCATCAACAAAAAGATGGGGATACCGAGAATACGGTGCAGCATCAACTGATCAAGCCGCGCCGTATTGCGGCGGCTCAATTTTCCACTCTCTTTTCTCACTTGCAGCACAAGTTCGTGCAAGTAACTGTAACGGGTATCTGCGATTTCAATATCAATATCAATCGCTGATAAATGCTGAGATTTTATCTGGGTGATAGCAACATTTTGCTCCACACGCAGCGCATTCAGAACCAATTGGTCATTTTCAATCGCTCGAATAGAGAACGCGCGTGCAGCGGTGGCCGGCCAATCGACCAACTGTTGTATCTCAGCCATGGCCGCTTCAATTTCTTGGCGATAATTTAACTGCAGCGGTTCAACATGAGTGCCTTTGAGCAATAACCTGTGTAGTTCCAGTTTAAACTGCTCAACTGCGTCAAGATCGGTGGCTGTTACCGTGAGCACTGGGCAGCCGAGTGATTTAGCTAGACGTTTTTCGTCAATCTCTGCACGTTCACGCTTTAGGCTATCCATTTTATTCAGCACGACGATCATTGGACAACCTAATTCGCGCAGCTGAATTGTGGTATATAGGCTTCGCTCTAAGGTCGTGACATCCACTACATTGATGATCATATCTGCATTTGCATCAATAACCGCTCGGGAGGCAATCATTTCATCCAAGCTGTTCGCATCGCTGCTATCAAGATGATAAATGCCGGGGAGATCGGTAAGGAAAAACGTGTCACCTTTACACTCATATTGCCCAACCTTCTTTTCGACAGTGACACCAGCCCAGTTACCAACATGCTGTTTAGCACCTGTTAAACTGTTAAATAACGTCGTCTTTCCGCAATTAGGGTTACCAACCGTCATTACTTGATAAGTCATGCCTGCACCTCGACATCTTGTGCCAATGCTTTACGAATCGCCAAATCAACACCTCGAACCCTAACTTGTAATGGGTCACCCAATGGGGCGCGACGGACAACCATCACTTCTGTCCCCGGCAACATGCCCATGACTGTTAATCTCTTGCGTGTTGTCGCTGGTAAACGACTCATATTCACCACATGTGCCACCTGATTATCTTTCAGTTCAGTCAGTCTCATCCCATAGCCTTAATGCGAATCATTCTTATTACAAGCATTAAAACACAAAATGAATCTAGTAAGTATTGTTTTCAATCAAAAATGTATACATATGAAGCATTCAGCACGCAAAAAATTCACAGTGCCGTCAAGTCTAGGTGAGCGTTTAATGAAATAGTCGGTGCCTTTGATGGCGCAGATAGAGAAAATAGACAGCAGAGAGGGTTACTGGACAGCAGGACACAAATAAAAAGGATGGTTAAAGTAACCATCCTTTTTCGGCATTGTATGACGACCAATTGTATTGCTGCCCTGAACTACATTGTTCGAGTAACTAGTGGGTCAGCAATTGGTCACAAACACGCTAAGCCGATTTTTCAGCCAAAATAATACGTAGCGTACGGCGTAATGGCTCTGCCGCTCCCCAAAGTAGCTGATCACCGACAGTGAATGCATTCAAATAATCATCCCCCATCGCCAGCTTGCGCAAACGACCAACAGGAACCGATAACGTGCCGGTCACCTTCGCTGGCGTCAACTCTCGCATTGTAATATCACGCTCATTCGGGATGACTTTCACCCAATCATTGTGTTGTGCAATCATCTCTTCGATTTCGTCGAGCGGCACCGCTTTTTTAAGTTTCAATGTTAGTGCCTGTGAGTGACAACGCATTGCACCGATGCGCACACACGTACCATCAACAGGAATTGGATTGCCTTCCAGGCCGAGGATCTTATTAGTTTCAACCCCACCTTTCCACTCTTCTTTGCTCTGCCCGTTATCGCGCTTAACATCGATCCACGGGATCAGAGAGCCAGCCAACGGAACGCCAAATTCACTCGCAGGGAAATCTGTTGCTCTAATGGTTTCTGCAACTTTGCGGTCAATATCAAGAATCGATGTGGCAGGGTTTGCCAGCTCAGAGGTCACAGCGTCGTTAATCACACCCATCTGGCTGATAAGCTCACGCATGTTCTTCGCGCCTGCGCCAGAAGCCGCCTGGTAAGTCTGTGCTGTCATCCATTCAACAAGACCGGCTTTATATAAGCCACCCACGGCCATCAACATCAAGCTAACAGTACAGTTGCCTCCAACAAAGGTGTTGGTGCCAGTATGTATACCTTGCTGAATTTGATCAAAGTTAACTGGATCTAAGGTAATAATGCTATCAGGTTTTAAACGCAGAGTGGACGCTGCATCAATCCAATAACCTTTCCAACCAGTCTGGCGTAAGGCAGTATAGACTTTCTCTGTATACCCTCCCCCCTGACAAGTAATAATCGCATCTAGCTGCTTCAAGCTTTCAATATCGTATGCATCTTGGAGCAGCCCTGCATCTTTACCATAATTTGGTGCGGGGATCCCCACTTGCGATGTGGAGTAGAATACTGGCTCAATCAGGTTAAAATCGCCCTCTTCAACCATACGTTGCATTAATACTGAACCAACCATCCCACGCCAGCCAACCAAGCCAACTTTCATCATAGCTACACATCTCCCTGTTAAATTTCAGCTAAACCACATCATCGCTTTTTAAGTTTACAAAAACAAGAAAAAGCCGTTCAGATTTCCAACACTCGACAAGCATCTTCTGTTACAGCGTTCTCGTATTCCATGCTGTCTTATCTTGTAAAATACAAAAGTGTGACCGCTGTAACATTTCCAGTGACACTGCGAGCTGAACAAAAGCTGACTAGACTTCATTTAAACAAACAGGCATGTGAATCTAAATCAACCAAAAAGGCACATAATTTACACATTCAGCACAACTATCAATATTTACGCATTCGCGTAACCATCTAATTGAAAAGGAATTATACATCACCACAACAAACTCTCCATACAAACATAAACACCACCATAACAACCCACAGATAGATGATAACACCAAGAAACAAAATTTCAGTAGCACATTTTGACCCCGATCAATTTATTCAGCGTGAAAATGACGACAATAGCATTCACGCAAATTATATTGCGTGAACACCCCCAATTTAAACCAGAGGTTTTACTATGAGTAATGCTGCAGAAAGCAAGAAAGTCACTATTGGTGCTTACATTGCCCTGGCTTTCGCTTTTGTCTTCTTCTCAGGCGCCCTTCAAACTAATGAATGGTATGGTATTTTTGATTTCAACACCCTCAACGGTGCTTTCGGTACGATGGCAAATAGCGCTACCGCTGGCGTAGATGGCGCAATTGAAGTATCACGCACCACCATGCGCGGTACTGGCGGTAATGGTGCTCGCGACGGTTTCTTGTTCGCTCTAACACTTGTCCCGACAGTTATGTTTGCACTGGGTATGATTAACGTCTTAGAACACTTCGGCGCCCTAGAAGCTGCTCGCAAACTACTGACTCCACTACTTCGTCCTCTGATGGGCATTCCTGGTGACACAGGTTTGGCACTGATTGCCTCTTTACAGAATACTGACGCAGGCGCTTCAATGACTCGTCAGTTGCAAGAAGAAGGCAAACTGACTCAACGTGAAACAGACATCTTCGCAATGTTCCAGTTCTCTGCTGGTGCGACCATCGTTAACTTTTTCTCTTCAGGCGCAGTGCTATTTACCTTGGCATATGCTGACGGCACACCTGCAGTAACATCATCTATTGGTCTAGCTGTTGCTATGATGTTTATTATGAAAATCGTTGGTGCGAACATCTTCCGTGTTTGGCTACAGTTCGCTGATAAAAAATCGACTCAAACTCAAGAGGAAGCGGCATAATGGCACAATCTAAAATGGTCACTGACATCTTCGTTGAAGGTGCGCGTAAAGGCTGGAACATCTCGACCTCTAGCACCATTCCAAATGTAATGATGGCATTCATCATCATCAAGATTCTTGGCCTTACTGGCGCTCTTGATGCGATGGGCGTACTGTTCGCTCCGATTATGGGTCTTGTTGGACTTCCCGGCGAAGCTGCTGCGGTACTGATTGGTGCGTGGATGTCTATGGGTGGCGCTGTGGGTGTTGTTATCACTCTATTTGACAGCGGTATCCTAAACGGTAGCCATATTGCTATTCTTGCACCAGCTATCTACTTGATGGGTTCGCAAGTACAGTATCTTGGTCGTATTCTTGGTGTTATCGGTACTGAAGGCCGTCACTATGCACCAATGATTATCATCTCTGTGTTTAACGCATTCATTGCAATGTTCTTTATGAACATCTTGGTGTAGCACAACCCCTTAACGATAGGGCGGCATTTCTGCCGCCCTTTTTTAATGCAAGCCTGTATTTTCAAAAGAGGATCAACGATGAACTTCTCTCTACAAGATTACTTAGAAGAACTACGCCCACTTATCGATGTGGATTGTGGCACTCTGACCAAAGAAGGTTTGGAAGTGATCGCTAGTCGCATGGCTGAAAAATATGAAGCTATGGGTGGCTGGGAAATCAAAACGATTGACTGCGGCATTGCAGGTCCAGGTCTAGAAATCCGTAACAAACCAGAGACAGCTGACATTGATGTTCTTATGGTTGGTCACATGGATACGGTTTTCCCTGTTGGTACCGTGGCCGCACGTCCAATGACTGTAGACGCAGAAAAAGCCTACGGTCCAGGCGTTGCTGACATGAAGTCTGGCTTGTTAAATATCGTTTACGCGCTGCGTAATCTTGACAAAAGCGTTCTAGATCAACTGTCAATCTGTATCTGCATGAACCCAGATGAAGAGATTGGCTCATTACACTCGCAAGATTGGCTTATTGATGTAGCGAAGACCGCTAAACACGTTCTAGTCGCTGAGGCTGCTCGTGCTGATGGCTCTCTTGTTAAAGCCCGTAAAGGTATGGCTCGCTACAAGATGACATTCAACGGTAAAGCTGCACATGCTGGTAATGATCCAGAAAATGGTCGTAGCTCTATCTCTGAAATGGCGCACTGGATTCTCGCTGTTAACGAAATGACTAACTTCGAATCAGGCACAACACTGAATGCTGGTGTTGTTAAAGGCGGTGCTGGCGCAAACATTGTGCCTGAACATGCTGAGCTGGTTATTGACGTCCGCTTCTGGGACAATGACGAGTATGCTGATGTCCACCAAAAATTGACTAACATGGTTCCGTTTATCGACGGTGTTAGCACTGAAGTGGTACGCGAAGCGCACAAACCTTCAATGGTTCCTTCAGAGAAAACTGAAGAGCTTATGGCACTTGTTGAACAAGCAGGTAAAGATGTCGACCTAGACATTACTTGGCAAGCTGTTGGCGGCGGTTCAGACGCTAACTTAACCGCGGTTCTAGGCGTACCGACATTAGACGGCCTTGGCCCTGCAGGCGCACTAATGCACGGCCCTGACGAGTATATGATTCTAGAGACCATCGAACCTCGTATTCGCCTACTTATGCGTGTACTTGAGAAGATTGCCGCTAAGTAAGCCCCTCATCGATACAAACTAAAAAGCCTCCCATTCACCATGGGAGGCTTTTTTACGTCATGTGTTTCGCCCTGATTAACCCGAATTAACCGTGGCACGGTTGCCACTGCGTTGACGTGACGTTAGCCAATGATACTTCAACATCATACTCGGCTCACGCCATCCTACGCGCTCAACCGACCACGTCATTATATGTTTCAGTTTCAAACGCTGAGCGTCAGACAGACACGTTTTTTTGCACTGTAAGCAGCACGACTTCTTTTCGCCTGAACGACAAGCACCAATCTTCTTACCAATATAGCCAATGAGTACTTGGCAATCATCACACAATACTGCACCACGATGTATGCGTTGACAGTATTGCTGTACCATTTTTTTTACCACGAGTGGTTCTTGGTACTGCGGGTTAATAAAATGCATAATAGTTTTCATAACCGCGCATTATGCGCCTTTAACATTGAATTCCATTGATCTCGATCAAACTCATTCAGTTGAGCCATCTAACTTCTCAACCGACAATTGGAAAGTATCGGCCAATAAGCGTTTAAAGCGTTCATCATCAATTGGTTTTGGCAGGTGGGCCTGCATTCCTGCAGCAAAACAACGCGCAATCTCAGCTTGGCTTGTTTCCCCCGTCATCGCTATGATCGGAGTATGTTGATTTATTCCCTCTTCAGAGCGAAGTTGATGAGTCACCATTAGTCCGCTCATTTCTGGCAGGTTAACATCCATAAAAATCAGATCAAAGGCGTTGGTGGCACACAAAGACAGCGCCTGCATACCATCCATTGCTGACTCAACAGTGAACCCTAAGCGCCGAAGCTTCGCCATTGCAATGGTACGGTTCACCCTATTATCATCGACCACCAATACATGATGCTGGTAATCCATATCGATAACCACCGATGCAGAGGCTTCTGGTGATGGTAGTGCAAAGGGTAAAATCACGGTGAATGTACTTCCCTCACCTGGCTCACTGACAACCTCGAGAGCGCCGCCCATTAAATCAATTAAAGACTGAGTGATTGCTAGCCCTAACCCACTGCCACCGTACTGTCTATTTACCGAATGATCCGCCTGTTCGTATTCATTAAAAATCGCCTGCAATTTATCAGCATCAATACCAATACCGGTATCAGAGACGGTTAGCTTAATCGTCGCCAGCGATGTTGTGTGGCTGTGTAGGCTCACGGTCAAAAAGACGTGACCATGGCTAGTAAACTTCAATGCATTTCCAACGAGATTAATCAGTATTTGTTGAAGCCGCGTAGGATCACCAATCACTACCTCTGGAAGGTTACCATCAACCCAATAACGGAAATTCAGTGACTCCGACTTATCACGGGCTAACGGCGTTAAGAGTTGATAAACAAATTCTCCTAACTCAACAAGATTAAAAGACGTTGCCTCTAGCTCCAGCTTCTGAGCACTCAAACGACTGTAGTCTAATATGTCATTAATCAAACGCATTAAGCTCTGCGCTGACTGACCAATAATGTCAATATACTGCTTAGTCTCCTGCAATGAGTGACTATCACGAATCAAATCTGCCGCGCCGATAATGCCATTCATCGGCGTTCTAATTTCGTGACTCATCACAGATAAAAACTGCTGCTTAGCTTCAGCAGTGGCAAGAGCCTGCTGACGCATAGCGTGGAGCGTTTCACTATGTCGATTGAAGCGTTCAATCAACACCCCTAACTCATCATGATATAGCACGGGTAATGGAGACGACTCACCTACCCCCTTTTCTTGCCGCAAACTTTGCCCAGCAAGGTTTAGCGGCCGCAAGATGTAGTATGAATAGAAGAAATAGGCGACAAGCAGCGCAACAAACAGGCTAACCACTAAGGCACTCAGTAGGCTTATTTCTAAATTCGTCACTTGTGACGTCAAAACACTACCGGGCACACTACTTAATAACATCCACCCGGTTCCGGGCATTGTTACAGCATTAACAAATACCTCTTGCTCTAACAGTGGATCATCCAATAATTTACCGTGAAAGAGACTATTCGCAACACGATAACGGTCTTGACCTGACTGATGCAGCGCGTCTGCAACCAGCAAGGCGTAATTAAAATCTATTGCATTGGCGCGTTTCAATATCGCAATGGCTAACGCCACAACATCCGTTTTCTGCTGTACGCTCAAGCGTTTCTCTTGAGCAATAAAACTCATATTTAATGCTTGTTCAACATAACGATAATCACGCTCAGCCAACTGCTCTGCAGTGATCGGCTCACGTCCATTTGACGTGTATGCTATTACCATCTGCTCTTGAGGGTAAAAAATAAACCGCCCTGAACGATCAAACATGGCCAAATAGCCACCGAGTTCATCACCTTTTTGCTTTAAGTAAGGTGCTAAACCACTAAGACGAACATCAATCGTCACCACCCCTGCCATTTTTCCATCATGAAAGTAGGGCATAGAGCAGGTCACCATTGACTCATGCGTGTAAGGGTCGGTGTACGACTGAGACCAATAAGATTGGCCTTCTTTTAGCCAATATGCTGGCACATACCACTCTTCATTAAAGTAAGCTCGAGCTGGATTTTGGTTATAGGCTTCAACTTGAATGAACTGCTGTTGATGATCCTTACTGAAAAATAAGCTGTCTAGGTAACGTTGATTTTCCCCCTGATAGGGTTCTGGCCACACGCCGCCGCCCGCTATCACATCCGCACTATTAGGATTAGTAAACAACGATTGCATCAAAGCAGTTAGCTCAGCATAATTTTGTGTCTCTGCTGCCGTTGCAAGCACCATGGTTAAACTTTCGATATCAATCGCTATTGATGATACCGAGTGCATGGCTGCGGTCGTTTCTGCAACTAAATGTTCTTTAACCTTCGATGCAACGATCTGTGCACCTCGTGTTTCAACCACGTAGAACACCACGCAACACAACACTAAAAATAACAGCAGCAAAAAAATACACCCTTTGACACGCAAGGAGTAAACCGTTTGCTTCATTTTCCGCTCACTCCTACTTCTAAGTGCAAACGAACTTCTTCTAGTAATCGATTAAGCCGATTCGCCAGCTCCTGTATTGGCTGTTGTATTGGCATATCAGCCTTTAACTGGCGTTCCACCTCCGCTGCCATTTCTGCCACGCTGTTTGCCCCAAGGCTACCTGTAACGCCCTTGATGGTATGCACTAAAAGGCGTAACTGTTCTTCTTGACCCTCGCTGCTTAATTGGCTCAATCGCTGAGCATCTTCGCCATGCTCACTGATGAATAGTTGCAAAAGCATATTCACCGCATCGGTATCATCATCGAGCGCATCCAGCATGATATTAATATCAAAGGAGTGGCCTTCTTCAGGCAAGATTTGATAGAGCTCACGGTTGTCAACCTCTGTCTGACGATGGGTTATGTCAGCCTTTCCCGATACCATACCTTCCTGTACGACTGAGGCTGAGTTCGCTAACGATAAATCGACACTGTCCGGTGACGCTTTTCGGCTGCTTGGCGCAGCATCGGAGTAATTAAACATAACTGACGCTGACTCACCCGTGTCTGATTCCGCGCTAGGCTCTGCAGGCTGAGTAACAACACTGCTGGTTTGTTCGTCTTGATTAAGCACCACCTCGGCGTCATCAACTTGACTTACGTCACGCTTAACATTGCGTAAAGAATTAGAAGAAATGAAAAGGTAGATAAAACCAGACAGCGCTAACGATAAGCCAACTAGCCAGGTTGCCATGACTGTCTGATTGCTTTTGCGCAGTTCAATAAACACCTCATCTAATACAGCTGGCAATTGATTATTAAAGTGATGATCTATGACTTTTTGCGCGGAACTATCGTATTGGCCATGCCTTGCAACCATCGGAGATAGCATTTTAATAATAGATTTGAATTCAGCACGTTGTGTTAAAGACAACCTCTGTATATTTTGCTCAATTGTCGCAATGAACTGACGATAACGTTGGTTATCAACCGATATCCGCTTATCCGTGCTAGCAAATACTTCACGGAAAAAGAAACCTGATAGATGGTCTAGAACTGCACGTACTTCTTCTGTTTCAGATTGCTGATAAGCAGCACTTAGCTCGTTAGCAAGATCGCTTACCGCATAGCCACCAGCCAACACAATATCGACAAGGTCGACAAACTGGCTGCCGCCTAGCTTTAACGACACGCCCAGTTCATGGTCTTGGCCAATGTCATCAGGTAGCGTCAGTAAATGACGACGAAAGCTCGATGATTGATTAATTATGGACTCAACCGTTCTCTCGCCCTGAGCTGGCATTAAGATGACTGATCGCATGAGCTCTGCACGGTAGATATTTAAAGTATTTAATTGATTATATTGATTCTCAAGCCGAGATGCTGAGTACCACTGCCATAAAGCGACAGGAATGACGAGAAGCGTGCAAGCCAATAAAACGTTTATCAAGCGTATGGCAGATAATCGATGCCTTGTAAGCACCATAAGATCCCCCGCAGTGCAATTGTTGTTTATGTCAATGAAACAAGTTACTTCAAGATATATAACTTATCATAAACCAATTAATCACACAGCACCGCCCAAAACAAGCGACAGTAACGATTTCATTGGCGATACATGACATATCGCCAACAAAAATGCACTTAAATTAAAATCACTCGCTCGCCAACCGACGTAACAATTGATCTTTTAAATTTGGCGGGATGCCTTTCAGGGTCAAGGTATCAGTATCTGCATCATAGAATACCCTTTCGCCAAACAACAAATCATCAAAAGAGATCGACACGCCACCACCAGAGCCGACAAATTTCTTCAGTTTACGCATTGTTGTTCTATCTGCTGGAAAGGACTCTTCCAACTCATAACCTTGTGCAGCAGCAAATTGATAGAAATCTGCCCCACTATCGCTATCAGGTAGCTCACCAGATAACTCTTTTACCTCTACCTCTTCACCGTTTTGCAAACGGCTATTACAGTATTCATATACCTGTTGACGCGTTTGCTGCTTCTCTTCTTTGTCTAATCGTGCATCAGTACAGAAGTCTTCGACCGCTTGCATCAGTAGTTGGTTCTGCTGCTTAGTATCCATCCCCGACTCTGCTTTTAAGAAATCGAGGAAAAAGTCACCGACTTTGCGTCCCACGCGGCCTTTAATGAACGTCAAATAGCGATTGGACTCAGGATCAGTCTCATAAGAAGACAGGTCAATTCGCGCGGCAATGTCCATTTTTGCGACATCGAGATAAGCGACATTATTGATGTCTAAACTGTCAGTAACCTGCATACTCTGTTTTGAATTCAGCATACCAATAAACAAATAGTCGGTCGCCAATGACTGATAAAATGCAATCACCAGTGTTCCCGCTTCAGCAAAAGGATACTGGCTTATTTCCGCTTTCAGGTGAGTCGCTAAGTGGTTAGAGAAGCTAACAAAATCAATCTTATCCTGCCGATATTCTCCCAACCACTGCTTCACGTTACTATCGTCAGCAAAGTATGCAAAGCCTTTACCCGCTTTACTGTTGAAAACCCGATGCAGTTCAGCCACTAAGGCTTCACTCGCGACGTTGTTTGCCAATGCATCATCACGCAGGTGCAGCGTCAACTCCTGCTGATCGTTTTTTTCGATTTGATGCAAAATTAGATGTGAAAGGGTCATACTCATAATGAAATGTTTTCAGTTAAGGGGGAGTGTGCGCTATGATAAGCAGCTTTTAGTTAACTTTAAACCGAAAATCTTATGCCAGTTACGTCAAAATACAGCGACAAACAAGTTGAAGCCATCCTTAACGACATGATAAATGTACTGGAACAGCATCGAGCTCCAGCTGATTTATCACTAATGATTGTGGGTGATCTTGCAACTAATATCATCAACAACAATGTGCCAAACGGCCAACGTAAAGCGATCGCAGAAAAATTTGCCCACGCGTTACAAAGCTCTGTGAAAGACAAGCAATAATCGTTAATCAATAGGATTCAAACGACAACGCTATGGTAAATGATTCAGCCCAGTATCGTGACAAAGTCTCCCAGCTAATTAGCTGGGGGCATTGGTTTTGTTTTTTCAATATCTTTGTCGCTATGGCATTAGGCAGCCGGTATATCCTGCATTCACAAATGCCGGATAGCGTGCTGGGGTATGCCTATATGGGGCTGAGCTGGGTCGGCCATTTTGGATTTATCTCCTTTCTGGTCTACCTGCTGATCCTATTTCCAACCACGTTCGTTATTCCATCACAGCGCCTAATGCGGCTGTTTGCCGTTTTGGTTGCCACATTGGGATTAACAACCCTATTGCTTGATACCCATGCCTATAAAACGCTTAATCTTCATTTAAGCCCTGTGGTATGGAACCTATTGATCAGTGGCGAACGAACCGAAGCCAACGCCAACTGGCAATACCTGTTTGTTAGTATGCCGATCATCTTTCTCTTGCAGATGGTGTTATCGGAGCTACTTTGGAAAAAATTACGTAAACTCAGCCGACGTCACCTTGGGCTGCCTATCGGCATCGTTTTTTCGTTCTGTTTCATTTCGAGTCACCTAATTTATGCGTGGGGTGATGCCCAGCTGGATCTCAATATCACCCGCCAAAAAGACAACTTTCCACTGGCCTATCCAATGACCGCGAAAAGTCTCATGGAAAAGTATGGCTTACTGGATCGCAGTGATTATGTTCGTCGCCGACAAGCATTAGAGATAAGCACGAGTAATGAGATGCAATACCCATTGCAACCATTAACTATCTTGCCCCCCAAAGATGCTCAGAATGTGGTTTTACTGTTAGTCGACAACTTACGCGCGGATACTGCCAACCCAATTGTTATGCCCGAGATGTCTGCCTTTGCACAGCAGTCACTGGCGTTTCAGCAGCACTTTAGTAACAGCAATCGCAGCCAAGAGAGTTTATTTGGTCTTTACTATGGCCTGCCTGCAAGCTATCAAAAAAGCGCTTACAATGCAGAGACAGCGCCGATTATGCTCGAAACGCTACAGGATCAGGGCTATCAAATCAGCCTCTTTGGTAACGAAAATGCGAAAAGCAGCCTCTTCCAGCAAGAACTCTTTGCCGCACTTAATATCGATACCATTGTTCAAAGTCCCAATGACAATAGTACGATCGAGCATTGGCAACAATGGTGGCTGGCACAACAAGATAATGAGCAAACTGCACCACAATTTAGTGTTATCACCTTATCTGCGCTCTCGCAATTTGAAGCACAACGTGGTGATGGTTATATAAAAGCGCCATCAAGCTATAAACAAGAAGCTATACTAAAAAGCCACTACCAACTTGTTGCCAGCGAAGTAGATAAAAACATCGCGCAGATAGTGCAAACACTACAGCCGCACCTATCAAATACTGTTGTGATTATCACCGCAGACCAAGGGTTAGAGTTTAACGACACCAACTCGAACCGTTGGGGGGTCGGTTCAAACTACAGCCGTTACCAATTGCAAGTACCGATGATCATTTATCGACCAGGCCAAAAAGGTGATGTGGTTCAACGTCATACCCATCACCTAGATTTTGCGCCAACGCTGATGAGTAACCTACTCGGCGTAGAAACCGACCCTACGCTATACAGTAGTGGGCACAATCTGTTTGCACCGAGAATTAAGCGCAATTGGATCATGGCAGGAGACGAGCATGATATTGCCTTAATCAACGCTGAGACCACCACCGTCATTGACGATGAAGGTAGGTTTACCGTTTTCGATAACCACTATCGCCCTATGAGCAACCCAGATAGTGCCAACCTGACCAATCTCATTCAAGCAATGGAAGAACTAAAGCGCTTCTATCGTACGGAAAGAGATTAGCGCAAACTGATCCCGCCAGTGCTACCGCTTTGCGATACACTGGCGGAAACCATCTTCCCACCCATCATTATAGCTCTCATCATAGTGCATTCTTTCGATATCCTGATGATATGATTCACCGTGCACCTTTCCCTGTTGCGTTCTAGAATAACAGCCATCTTGATAACCATCGAGGTACTCTTGCTCAAAACCGAATTGCCGCAACACACCAATACGATCTGGCCCTGAACACCCAACGATGAACAGTAACAAAACCACACTAACAATACCTCCCTTCATCTATCCCCCTGATTGCATATGCATTACCCTCTTTTTAACATAGTCGACACCAACCAATGACGCGAACAACCCAAAGATTTCCGACGCGCTACCTGATTAAAGTCGACCCCCGTAACCTTCTCTTTGTAACAAAAATTGAATTGCATATAACAATATGAAGTGCCGAAGAAAAAAACTATTTTCACCTTGAATGAGTTCAAAATTGTTACCATGATAATGATACTCATTGCATAACGGGAGGGGGGTGGCATTAATGTCACTTATCACAGGCTTTTTTAGCGCACTTTGTCACAAGCTAAATCAAAACCAAGGGTTAAAAAGCCTTTGTGATGCGTTGTGGTCTCAACTTGTTAGCGATTTTGATGTGCAACAATTGACCCTTATCATCTCCTACCAATCACAATGGAAAGTATTGATGACGGCATCGAAAGGCGAGTATTGCTATCACTCCCCTCCCATTGCTACTTATGACCGAATGCCACACCCGTTTTATCAAATCAGTCAGTCAATACGAGATAACGTTCCAAATATTGAGTGGCAGGGTTCACTACAGCGCGTTTGGTTACCATTACAAAGAAAATCACGTCCGCTTGGTTGTCTCGTGATCGATGTAGCCGCGCAAGTCCACTTTAGTCATGATGACCTCACTGTTTTAACCTCTCTATTGGCCGCAGAAATAGAAGGTCGCATACTCAATGAAACGGCACAAAGTGATTACAGTTCATTGCGTGATAAAGAGAGTCAACTCTTTAACAGCCAAAGAGAGCAAAAAGCCTTACTCGATCGCATGCAAGCTTTGCATGCACTTTCATCCACCTTCTCACAAACTCGAACGATGAATGAGTTACTTTATACATCGGTAGAGCACGGTAAAAAAATGCTTGGCATTGACCGTATGGGGGTATTGCTTTACGACCATCGTGGTGGTGTTGTCAAAGGCAGTTATGGGACAGATATTTATGGTGAAACCATTGATGAAAGCTACTTTTCATCCCCTCTCTCCAGCCACCCTTTAGCGCAACAAACGCTAAAAGATAAACAGTTCCTCCTTTTTCAGGAAGACACCGAACTCTATCAAGACATGACCGTGGTAGGCCGGGGATGGAATGGCTACGTCGCACTATGGGATGATAAGACACTATTGGGGTGGATTGCGGTCGATAACCTTGTTTCTGGCGCACCGCTGCGCTCATACCATAAGCATATATTGAAACAATTTGGAGCGACACTGTCGCAGCATATCATCCGCCGTCAAGCTGAAGATGCGCTGATCACCCTCAACCAGCAACTGGAGCAACGGGTACAAAAGCGAACATATCAACTTGAGGAGGCCAATCGACTGTTGGAAAAATTATCTCAAGAAGACCCTTTAACTGGGATCGCGAATCGGCGTGTCTTTGATACTGCATTGGACAACGAATGGCGCCGTGCCGAACGCCATCAACTGCCTCTTTCGCTGCTTATTATCGATATTGACCATTTTAAACAGTACAACGATAAATTCGGCCACCAGCAGGGAGACAGCTGCCTACATAAAATTGCGACCACACTTAATGCGTGCGAACGACGGGCAGGCGCCCTCTTTTCTCGTCTTGGCGGGGAAGAATTTGCGTATCTTTTGCCAGGATTTGATCAACAGGCTGCCCAGTACACCGCTAATCGACTTGTAGCCGCTATAGAAGCGTTATCGCTTCCTCATCCTAATAAAGGCAAAGTGGTCACCATTAGTGTTGGCAGTGCGACCATTACGCCGCAACTTGGGCAACAGCCACATACCCTCTATGAACAGGCCGATAAAGCCCTATATCAAGCTAAGTCTTCGGGGCGGAATTGCGCTTGCGACGTCCTGCTGATTTAGTTTTCACATTGCCCCCTTTGGAACTCGCTGTGCCGCTACGGCGCTTTTTATACGCCGGTCGCTTCACCTCAGGCAAAGAAAATAAACTCTGTGGCACAGGCTCTTGTTGTGCTTTAGACATAAATTCACTAACGCTGTCAGCCAGCTGAGCCATAAATGGCGCGTATGCGGCCCGCTTTTCAGCAATATCTTGCAACTGATGTTCCCAGTGTGCCGTCATATCTGGTAAGACAGCCATTGGTGGTAAGGCATAGATTAAGCCTTTCCCTGCTTCTGAAGCCCGTACAGTTTTACCTTGTCGTAACAACAGCTGGCGCTTAAATAAAATATCAATAATCCCGGCTCGCGTTGCTTCCGTACCTAAGCCATCCGTTTCTCGCAACACCTGCCGTAAAGACTCGTCGCCAACAAAACGAGCAATTCCTGTCATTGCTTGCAATAACGTTGCCTCAGTAAAATACTTTGGTGGCTCGGTCATCTTATCCGTTATCGCGCCTTCTCGACATGTCCACACTGAATCGAGCTCAAGGGCTGGCACTGTCGCTTGCAGCGCTTCATCATCTTGCTCCGTTTTTCCCACCAGCGCCTTCCAACCCGCTTGCGCCAAGTAGCGCCCCTTCGCTAAAAATTTTCCACCTTCGATATCAAACAGCAAACGCGCATTATCATACACAGCGGCAGGATAGAACTGCATGAGATATTGTCTGGCAATCAGCTGATAAACTTGTGCTTCTCGCCCTGATAGCGCACTGCCTTTCCCCCCTTTAGGGGTTGGAATAATCGCATGATGGGCATCAACCTTCTTGTCATTCCAAGCAGCAGAGCGTCGTTGCTTGTCTGCCTGTTCAACTGCGGTTTCCAATGAGGGGTCATTACTTGCAATCGCACTTAGCACACTATCACGCTGTGCATAGTGGTCGAGTGGAAGGTGGCGACAGTCACTACGAGGGTAGGTTATCAACTTATGCTTTTCATATAAGCTCTGGCATACCGCTAATACATCAGCTGCCGACAGCTGAAAGCGTTTGGCGGCATCAATTTGGAGCGCAGATAGCGAATACGGCAAAGGGGGATTTTGCTTGGTTGTCTTGCGCGTAGACTCCACCACCGTTGCCGGCTTATCATAAATTCGCTGCTGCACGTTCTCAGCCAAAGGCCGCGACAATAACCGTCCAGATTCATCTAAATACCGGCCACACGCTTCACTTGGTTGCCAGCGCGCTCTAATGTCCTGCCCTTGATACGGAATAAGTGCGTCGAGTTCGTAGTAAGGCTTTGCATTAAAATTAGCAATCTCATCATCACGCCGAACCACTAACCCCAGCACCGGCGTTTGCACCCGTCCCACTGACAATACACCGTTATAACCCGCTTTCTTTCCCAATAACGTATAAGCACGAGACATATTCATGCCATATAGCCAATCAGCACGAGAGCGAGCCAAGGCAGAAACAGATAGTGGAACAAATTCGCTATTATCGCGCATGGTTTGCAGTGCGCGCTTTACGGCGGGTGGATTCAAATCAGAGATCAGTAAACGCTTAGCTTTCTTTTTCTTTGCGGCAGGTGCTTTTAAATAGTCCAACACTTCATCGACTAATAACTGTCCTTCACGATCCGGGTCTCCCGCATGCACTAACTCATCTGCACCCTTTAGCAATTTACGGATAACAGCCAGTTGCTTTGCAGCAGAAGAGCGAGGTTTTAATTGCCACTGTGGCGGGACAATCGGCAAATCAGCTAAGTTCCATTTCTTGTATTTTTCGTCATAGGCATCCGGCTCAACCTGTTCTAACAGATGACCAATACACCAAGTCACCACATCACCATTTCCTACAGTGATGTAGCCTTGTTGATTACTATGAGGCTTAGGTAAGACAGCAGCAATCGCCCTCCCCAAACTCGGTTTTTCAGCGATATAAAGACGGGACATAGTCATTCATCAATGTGGCACACTGATGATACTGTATAAAAAAACAGTTAACTAGGCAAGTCGGCTGACATTCTCTTCCTTTTACCTGTTTATCTTTTGACTCAATGGATACCTTGCGCCGACTGACTACAAATAACTCACGTAGCGGTCTACATCTCGCTCAGGCAATTTAGCCGATTGACAATTTGGTGTACCAAGATACAAAAAGCCAACAATGGCTTCTTCGCCAGTAACCCCAAGTGCATCGCGCACACTGGCGTGATAGGCCCATGAGCCAGTTCGCCAAAACCCACCAAATCCCTTCGCCACAGCCGCCATCTGCATGGCGTGTGTCGCACAGCCAGCAGAGATAATTTGCTCTATCGCAGGGACCTTGTCATGCGCTGTAACAGCAGCAACAACAGTGATCACCATCGGCGCGCGAAAAGGCGCCCGTGCCGCTTTTTTTAGGGTTGACTCTGGCGCACCATCGGCTTGTGCCGCAGCAACGAAAATGTCCGCTAAACGGTGTAGCCCCGCATCGTGTGCAACGATAAACCGCCACGGCGTTAACCCTGCATGATCAGGGGCACGTAATCCAGCATTGAGAATCACCTCCAATGCTTGTCCTTGCGGAGCTGGGTTGACCAATTTCGGAAGTGAACGTCGCTCAAGTAATAACTGCACTGCTTCCATGTTATCTCTCCTTGTTGGTTCAAGCCTATTAACTTAGCACAACAATTACAACTGTGCTGCCAGCTCAACGCCACGACGAATTGCCCTTTTCGCATCTAGCTCACCGGCTAGCTCCGCACCTCCAATAACATGTACCGCTACCCCTTTATGTGCCAACGGTGTCGATAATTCATCTACAGATTGTTGTCCACTACATAACACCACATGATCGACAGGCAAACACTGCGGTTGCCCTTGAATCAGGATGTGCAACCCTTCGTCATCAATGTGTTTATACACCACATCAGACAGCATCTTAACGCCTCTTTTTTCCAGCGTTTTCTTATGAATCCAGCCGGTTGTCTTGCCTGGACCACGCCCCATCTTTCCGGGTTTTCGTTGTAAAAGCCAAACTTGTCTTTTGGGGCTGTATTGCTCTGGCGGGCATAATCCTCCACCGTGAGTTAATCCATGATCAATACCCCAGCTTAACAGCCAGCCTTCCAGAGATAATGGCGCCGGCTCACTTAACATCGAGGCCACATCAACACCTACCCCACCCGCACCAATCACAGCCACTCGGTTGCCTAACTGAGGTTTATCACGAATTAAGGTTTGATAATCGATCACCTTAGGGTGAGTGATACCACTAATATCCGGAATTCGGGGTTTTACCCCGGTCGCGACAATGACATCATCAAACAGGCTGAGATCATCAACCGTCGCACAATGGCGCATCACCCGTTTCACACCCAGTAAGTCCAACTGCACATCAAAGTAACGAATGGTCTCCTTAAATTCCTCTTTGCCCGGAATCGACATCGCCAAGCGAAATTGCCCACCAAGTGCAGCTTCTTTCTCAAACAAGGTTACCCGATGTCCCCGCTGTGCTGCAGCCTTTGCTGCCGATAGGCCTGCCGGCCCAGCACCCACTACCGCAATTGAGCGAGGCTGCACAGCAGGCTGAAGAATGAGTTCTGTCTCATAACACGCTTGTGGATTGACTAAACACGTTGCACGCTGCATCACAAAAACATGATCGAGGCACGCCTGATTACAACCAATACAGGTATTAATGGTCTCCGGCTTACCTGCCTTGGCTTTGGCGACGAAATCGGGATCCGCTAAAAATGGCCGAGCCATCGATACCATGTCCGCTTGTTCAGCCGCAAGAATAGACTCTGCTACGTCGGGCGTATTTATCCGATTACACGCTATCACAGGGATTGAAACATGCTGTCGCAATCGTTCCGTCACCCATGAAAATGCGCCACGTGGCACCTGTGTTGCGATAGTAGGTATTTGGGCTTCATGCCAACCAATGCCAGTATTTAACAGCGTCACCCCACTTTTCTCTAAACGCTGAGCCAATGAAATAACGTCTTCAAGCTGGCTGCCTTGTTCAACCAAATCCAGCATAGAGAGACGAAATATAACAATGAAATCCCGTCCAACCCGAGCCCTTACCGCCTTAACCACCTCTAATGCAAATCGCATTCTATTTTGGCTACTTCCGCCCCAATCATCATAACGCTGGTTGGTACGCTGACAGAGAAATTGATTAATCAGGTATCCTTCCGACCCCATTATTTCAACGCCATCGTAGCCCGCTTCACGCGCTAATTCGGCGCTATGAGCAAAGTCCGCCACCGTTTTACGTATCCCCCTATCACTCAGCTGATGCGGGGCAAAACGCGATATCGGCGCTTTCATGCCTGACGCACTCACCGCAAAAGGGTGCATCGCATAGCGACCAGCATGCAGTAATTGCAGCGCAATTTTGCCACCATGCTGATGCACCGCCTCCGTCAATATCCGATGCTGCCTAACGTGGCGAGTATGGCTAAATTGAGCCCCTAACGGATGTAAACGTCCTTTGAAGTTAGGTGAAAAGCCACCGGTCACAATTAACGCCACATCCGCTTTCGCCCGTTCAGCATAAAACGCAGCCAGCTTAGGAAAACCACCACGGACATCCTCGAGTCCCGTATGCATTGAGCCCATCAACACCCGATTTTTTAATTGAGTAAAACCTAAATCCAGCGGTGCCAATAAATGTGGGAAGCGTTCCATAAGGCCTTTACTCCATTTTGCGATGGTCTGACCAGATTAGGTCGACTTGGGATATTGCGCAACCATACAACAACATTTTGTTAACCACGCAGCATTTTTACGCTGTATTTCCGTTTCAAGTGCGATAGGATAAGGAAAATTACTTTACAGGCTACTTAACAGCATGAAATCACTCTTTAAAGGGGTGGCGACACTTTGTCGCTGGATATGGAAAGGCATAAATTTCACCCGCCAGCTACTTATCAATCTGGTCTTTTTCTTGTTTATTGGTGTCTTTATATTTGCTATCACTCAACAGCAAACAACCGAAACAGATACCGAGCAACCAAAGGCACTAGTCTTAGATCTTAACGGCAAAATTGTCGAGCAACGCTCATACAGCAGCAATTTTGATTCGTTTACACAAACCGCATTTGGTAATCCAGCCCCTAAAGAAAATGTCTTGTTTGACATCGTTGATGCCATCCGTTATGCCCGTCATGATGACAGTATTAGTGGGGTGGTCTTACAGTTAGGCCAAATGGCTGACACTAGCCTGACGCAATTACGCTATATCGGCAAAGCACTCAATGAGTTTAAAGCCTCTGGCAAACCGATTTATGCTTACGGAGAAGTGTTTACACAAAGCCAATACTATTTGGCATCATATGCTGACAGCTTGTTAATGTCACCCGACGGTGCGGTGCTGCTGCAAGGCTATGGCAGCTACCGACTCTATTACAAATCCCTTTTTGAAAAACTGGACATCAATACACACGTCTTCCGGGTGGGTACGTATAAGTCGTTTGTTGAACCGTACACTCGCGATAGCATGTCCAAAGAAGCACGCGAAGCCAATCAAGTCTGGCTCGATCAATTATGGGGAGCATTTATTAGTGATGTGGCGACTAACCGCCAGGTAGATAAACAACAGCTTACCCCAGATATTGACACCCTAATCGCACAACTGCGCGATGTTGATGGTAATTTCGCTCGCTACAGTAGCCAACAAGGGTTGGTTGATGGATTACTAACACGACAAGAGGCCAATCAAAAACTGGGCGACATTTTTGGTCGTGATGATAAAGGTCATTACCAAGGTATCAGCTACTACCAATACCAACCACAAGCCCCTCTTGTCCAAAGCAGTGAGCAAATTGCTGTCGTGGTGGCAAGTGGTGCAATCATTGACGGGCCACAACGCCAAGACACCATTGGCGGTGATACCACTGCCGCACTGCTAAGGCAAGCACGGCTGAATACTTCAATTAAAGCTGTTGTTCTGCGGGTAAATAGCCCGGGCGGTAGTGCATTTGCTTCAGAAGTCATTCGCAATGAAGTCGATGCACTAAAAGCTGCTGGAAAACCCGTGGTCGTCTCCATGTCATCCACCGCAGCCTCTGGCGGCTATTGGATAGCCAGTAGCGCCGATGCGATTATTGCCAGTCCAACAACCCTAACAGGCTCTATCGGTATTTTTGGTTTATTAACAACGTTTGAAGATAGCCTAGCGAACTGGGGCGTATACACCGATGGCGTTGGTACAACGGACCTTGCTGGGGTTGGCATTACTCGTCCCCTTTCACCTAAGGTAGCTGAACTCTTTCAGATTGGAATTGAAAATGGTTACCAACGCTTTATTAATTTAGTCGCCCGTTACCGTAACATGAGCTTAGAAGAGGCAGATGCCGTCGCTCAAGGGCGTGTTTGGACTGGTGAAGATGCCCTGCAGCACGGATTGATCGATGCGGTGGGCGACTTTGATGATGCCATTGCAAAAGCGGCTCAACTGGCAGAGCTTGAAACCTATCGCCTCAATTGGATCGAACGGCAACTTTCGCCAATGGAAGCATTTTTATATGAGCTATCTAACTCGGTTAGTGCCCCTATTGCTAAGCAACTGTCTACACTGCTGCCCCCGGCATTGCAAAGCTCATTGCACGAACTCCAGCAAGCAACAAGCCTGCTAGATACCCTTAATGATCCAAAAGGCCAATTTGTCTATTGCCTAAATTGTGCCGAAATCCGCTAAAGTGGTCACAAATATAGAAAAAGCCTGCAAATGCAGGCTTTTTCCCTGAAAATATTTACCAATAGTAGCTTGGTATTCTTTATACCACACGTATAATGTGCCCACCTGTTCTTAGTCTGTGTCAATATGATGGAAAGAAAACATATCTATATCGCCTACACTGGCGGCACCATTGGTATGCAAAAATCAGCGCAAGGGTACGTGCCCGTTGCTGGATTTATGCATGATCAACTGAATCGTCTTCCTGAGTTTCATCGCCCAGAGATGCCTAAATTCACGATACATGAATATGACCCTCTGATCGATTCATCAGATATGTCGCCAGCAGATTGGCAACGTATTGCTGATGACATCAAAGCAAACTATGACAAGTACGATGCATTCGTTATTTTGCACGGCACAGACACGATGGCTTACACCGCATCGGCCCTTTCGTTCATGCTCGAAAACTTAGGTAAACCTGTCATCGTAACGGGGTCACAAATCCCGATTGCCGAGCTGCGTTCCGATGGCCAAAGCAATCTACTTAATGCTTTACATGTTGCCGCTAACTATCCAATCAATGAAGTGACGCTGTTTTTTAACAACAAATTGCTACGTGGAAACCGCAGCACAAAAGCGCACGCAGATGGCTTTGATGCCTTTGCTTCACCAAATCTACCGCCGCTGCTCGAAGCGGGTATCAATATTCGTGTTAGTAACGACATTGAGCTGAGTAAACCGCCTCAGGGGGAGTTTAACGTTCATCATATGACTCCTCAGCCGGTTGGCGTTATCACCATGTATCCGGGAATTTCACCAGAGGTTATTCGCAATACACTCCGACAACCAGTTAATGCAATGATTTTATTAACTTTTGGTGTAGGAAATGCGCCACAAAATCCTGAGCTGCTTGGTCACCTTCGTGATGCACATGAGCGTGGAGTTATTGTTTTGAATCTCACTCAGTGTTTTTCTGGCAAAGTGAATATGGGTGGATACGCGACTGGCAATGCGTTAGCTGATGCTGGCGTGTTAAGTGGTTTTGATATGACGCCAGAAGCCGCGCTAGCTAAATTACACTATCTATTAAGCAAAGATCTGCCGATAGAACAAATTCGTTCACAAATGCAGCAAAATTTGCGTGGTGAAATGAGCTTATAAGCTAACAATATATGAGTGTTTAGCCCTAGCTTTTAGGGCTAAATCGCCGTGTAGAAATAAATTGAACCTCAGTCGTACCTTAGTTGTTTTCAGGTGATGCTGGTTGAACTCGGAAAATTTCATCTTCGCTTTTGTGGCTAAACTGCCTTTTCAGTTCACTTTTACTCTTTATACAGATATCACCACCTGCGGCCACCGTCATATGTTCAGCGGCGCGATTATGTTTGGACTGATACAGCATAACCGCTTGCAACGTTTGCTCCTTTTGAGCGGGTGTTAATGGCTTTCCATCTGGCCAACGTCCGGTTTCCACAGCAAAACACAGCCGCTCATAAATCTCTGGCGTTATAGCCGACAACAATGTCTCTACCTTCATCGCTCTCATCCTTGTTTTACCTTTGCACACGATATATTCATTCAAAATACAAGGTCAATCCCAACTTCAAAACATAAACCTATCAATTCATTACTGTCGCTTGCTGTTTACGTCGTTTACTTACATCATAGACAGACACAAACGAATGGTTTATCAATGAGATACTTACTCGCCACTTTTATCTTTTTACTGACAGGGTGTGAACAACAATTTCGCACCACTGACGCATTATGTGATGCGCACCCCGAGCTATGTGTCAGCCTTAATAATGGTGACGGTCAATGCCGCAACCAGCGTACCGACTTAATTTGGCAGCGTTTCGAGTCAAAACAACATAAGAATGAACTAAATTTATATACCGAACTACAGTTCACTCATGACTATTTACGTTGTATTGAGCGCGTTAGCGGCATTGAACACATCGAACAGAAAGAGCGCAAAACCAACCGAGTCGATTCCCTCCTTGCTACGCAGGAGATAGCACGCGAACTACAGCAGACGCTTAGCACATCAACAAATCCGGAAGTCATCTATTATCTCTGGCGCCTTGGTGATGAAAAGGCAAAATACCGTTTTCTCGAACTGGAAGGCAGCACTGAACTCAATACGCCCTATCTCCAATTTGCCTTAGCGAGTTTTTATACCTCAGAGGATAAAGACAAAACCCTTGAATTACTTCACTATGGACTATCTCTTGTGGAGTCGAGCGACAACCTCGAACCACGGCTGATATCGACAATAGCAACCATTTATCATCAATCTGGGCACCATGCCGAAGCATATACTTGGTCAAAAGTCGCTACGCACTTTAACCTGCCAGTCAGTGATGACGCTCGATTAAGGCGTCTTTATCCGCTAACAGCCTCCGAATACCGCTATTACAATGAATTAGCATCAGTGATTGCCAAAGACATCAATCGAGGGCGCTATAAAGCTGGTCACTATATTTACTCTTCGTCTTCAGCAGGGTGAAAGCACAGAGAAACTGAGTTGACACAATAGCGCTGCCCTGTAGTCTTGGCAGGGCCATCAGGAAAAACATGCCCCAGATGGCTATCACAGTAGCGGCAACGTATCTCTACCCGTTGCATACCGTGACTATTGTCTTCAACATATCGAATTGCCGACGCATTCAGTGGCGCATCAAAGCTGGGCCAACCGCACCCAGAGTCATACTTATTGTCAGACAGAAACAGTGCCGAACGACAACACGTACAGTGGTATACCCCAGTCTGTCGATTATGCAATAGGGTGCCACTAAAAGGGGTTTCGGTCTCTCGTTGGCGGCAAACGCGAAACTCCTCATCGGTGAGCTGCTGGCGCCATTCGGAGTCAGGCTTATCCATCTTTGCTCCTTTCTATTGTCAGTACCATGCTAACAAGACGTTACGGGCTTGCCTTTCACAGCTTGACAGTAAACGGCAAGAAAAGGTTGCAATATAACAACAGTGTGGCACATTATTTCCATCAAATGTAATTCTGCTATATTGCCGTTACATTTGAAGCATTCACGCGAAGAATGCTTGATGACTTGACCTATTCAAGATGTGATGCGGCTCTTATTAATAAGAGATTAAATATCAAGCATGTAGTCAATATGTAAACAAATTCCGTCAAAAATTTTGACCTCAAGCAATAAAAGTTCCGATTTTGCTTGCACGGTCACGTCGGATTCTGTAATTTTACTACCAATTTCTTTCATCAAGAACTATTAAGTTGTGGAGCAACTATAATGACTATCAAAGTAGGTATTAACGGTTTTGGCCGTATCGGCCGTTTCGTTTTCCGTGCATCTGTTGAGCGTAACGACATCGACGTTGTAGCAATCAACGACCTGATCGACGTTGAGTACATGGCATACATGCTTAAGTATGATTCAACTCACGGTCGCTTCAACGGTACTGTTGAAGTTAAAGACGGTAACCTAATCGTTAACGGTAACACTGTACGTGTTACTGCTGAGCGTAACCCTGCAGACCTTAAGTGGGACGAAGTGGGTGTTGACGTTGTAGCTGAAGCAACTGGTATTTTCCTAACTGACGAAACTGCTCGTCAGCACATCACTGCTGGTGCGAAGAAAGTTGTTCTAACTGGTCCATCTAAAGACGCAACTCCAATGTTCGTTATGGGTGTTAACCAAGACTCATACGCTGGTCAAGACATCGTTTCTAACGCTTCTTGTACTACTAACTGCCTAGCACCAATCGCTAAAGTACTTAACGACAAGTGGGGCATCGAATCTGGTCTAATGACTACTGTTCACGCTACTACTGCTACTCAGAAGACTGTTGACGGTCCTTCTGCTAAAGACTGGCGTGGTGGTCGTGGTGCTTCTCAGAACATCATCCCATCTTCAACTGGTGCTGCTAAAGCGGTAGGCGTTGTTCTTCCAGAACTAAACGGCAAACTAACTGGTATGGCTTTCCGCGTACCAACTGCTAACGTTTCTGTTGTTGACCTAACTGTTAACCTAAAAGAAGCTGCTTCTTACGACGAAATCTGTGCTGCTATGAAAGCTGCATCAGAAGGCGAAATGGCTGGCGTTCTTGGCTACACTGAAGATCAAGTTGTTTCTCAAGACTTCATCGGTGAAGTTCAAACTTCAGTATTCGATGCGAAAGCAGGTGTTGCTCTAACTGACAAATTCGTTAAAGTTGTATCTTGGTACGACAACGAAATCGGTTACTCAAACAAAGTTCTAGACCTAGTTGCTCACATCTCTAAGTAATTTCTGGTCTGAATTTTGATTAAAGCGGCTTTATAGCCGCTTTTTTTGTACCTTTTTTTTAATTATTACGCAACGTTACAGTATCTGCCACGCCCTGCATTTAGCAATGGTATTCAATCTGATCTTCGGAGTCTCTATGCACAACCTACACTTAAAACCGATTAATGCGATTTCTGAATATATTACCGTCTGCGATTACCAAGGTATTCCTGTCCTTCACATCACGCACCCTCTTGCAGAAGCCGCGATATCCCTGCACGGTGGGCATATTATTGGCTTTAAACCACACGGTGAAAAAGGTCTTCTCTGGTTAAGCGAAAAAGCCGAATTTGCGCCTGATAAAGCGATTCGTGGTGGTATCCCTGTCTGCTGGCCATGGTTCGGTAAAGCGACTGCGCCAGCACATGGCTTTGCACGTACCAGTCTATGGTCTCTACAAGAGCACAGAGAAAATGACACAGGTGTTATTGTTTCCCTATCTTTAGAAGATAATGAAGAGACCCTTGCGATTTGGCCTCACAAATTCCACAACGTTCTTCGCTTTGAAATTGGTAATACTCTAACCGTTAGTCTCACTACCACCAATACTGACGCTCACCCATGGCAATATGGCGGTGCGTTACACACCTACTTCGATGTTGAACATATCAACACAACAACGGTGACGGGCATGGGCGAGGTTTACCTTGATAGCTTACAAGAAGGTAAAGTCTGTAAAGGCGAGCTGGCTCTGACGTTTGAAGCAGAGACAGACCGCATCTACACCCAACCAGAGCCGACGATCGTCATCAACGATACACAACGCCAACTGATGGTAAAAAATGGCGGCGATCGCAGCGCCGTAATTTGGAACCCTTGGATGGCGCTCTCAACCAGCATGGCTGACATGGCCGATAACAGTTATGAAACCATGCTTTGCGTTGAATCCACCATTCACGGCAACGACGTTACTTTAGCACCAAGCGAATCACACACGCTCACAACAAAAATTAGCATCGGTTAATCTTCTTACAGCCGACATTACCTAATGTCGGCTCAACGATACTTTGCTATGCGCGCATAACTTGCTGCACTTCCAACAATACCCAACCATTTCCATCGGGGTCAGAAAATGTCGCATAACGCCCCCCTTTCGTCATAATCACTTGTGATACGCTAACGCCACGCCGCTCTAATAAGTGACGCGTGTGATCAACATTGTCTGTTTTTACCATCAGCCCCTGAACACATCCAGGTTGCATTGTTGCAAATGGTTTCACCAGTGAAATCGTTGTCTGACCTCCCTCAGGAACCAGCTGAACCCAGCGGCTAGACTGCTGAACGATATCCCGAAGAACAATAAAACCAAGCGCGTCACGATAGAACGCTAACGCCTTGTTCTGATCGGTGACTGGAATTGATACCGTATCAACAAACGAGATGCTCATACTTTTCTCCTCTACACACTACCGATAAGCGTATGACACAGGAGTTGTTTCAGCGCAAAAAAAAACTGCGTATTGTTGTATCAGAAACTAGAATCTCAGCGCAAAACAGCATAGCAATATACTGCATATATAAGGCTTTCAGGCTCGTTTGCCCTCTTTTCCATTTCTAAACAAGAAATTAGCAACTAAATTTTTTTAATCGATTTACTTGCGCACCTGCGCTTTTAGGCAAATAGTTTACTTACTGTTTCCATTTTTACTCTCTGTACAATCCAGTTGATATTTTTCAACTTTCCAAACAAGTCAGCCGACATGAAGCAGAAAAATCAGTCGACAGCAGCTAGGCTTAAAGAGGATGTGAAAGAAACCGTGCGCCATCCTTTCCAGTAGATCAGGTAACGTTTTTTTAAGGGGCTTCACCATGAGTATTTTCGACCACTATCGTCAGCGTTATGAAGAATCGAAAGATGAAGAGCTATCGCTTCAAGAATTTCTCGAAATTTGCCGCAATGATCGCAGTGCTTATGCGAACGCGGCTGAACGTCTATTAATGGCAATAGGCGAACCAGAAATGATCGATACCGCTCAAGACCCTCACCTTAGCCGCCTTTTTTCTAACCGAGTCATTTCACGTTATGCAACGTTTAAAGATTTTTACGGTATGGAGGATGCAATAGAGCAAATCGTTTCTTACCTTAAGCACGCCGCACAAGGGTTGGAAGAACGAAAACAAATTTTGTATTTACTCGGACCGGTAGGTGGCGGGAAATCTTCACTCGCTGAGAAACTAAAAAGCTTAATGCAGCGTGTCCCTATCTATATTCTGACTGCCAACGGCGAGCGCAGTCCTGTTAACGATCACCCTTTCTGTCTCTTTGATGTCAGTGAAGACGGCGGCCTGCTCGAAAAAGAGTACGGCATTCCACAACGCTATTTACGTTCAATTATGTCGCCGTGGGCTGCAAAACGTTTACATGACTTCGGTGGCGATATTACCAAGTTTAAAGTGGTGAAAGTTCGTCCATCTATCCTTGATCAAGTTGGGGTGGCCAAAACAGAGCCAGGTGATGAAAACAATCAAGATATCTCATCATTAGTCGGCAAAGTAGACATCCGTCAATTAGAACATTTTTCTCAAGATGATCCAGATGCGTACAGTTACTCCGGAGCGCTATGTAAGGCAAACCAAGGACTAATGGAATTTGTCGAAATGTTCAAAGCCCCCATCAAAGTACTGCATCCTCTGTTAACAGCGACGCAAGAAGGGAACTACAACGGGACCGAAGGCCTCTCTGCCTTACCATTCGATGGCATGATATTGGCGCACTCCAATGAATCTGAATGGCAAACCTTCCGTAACAACAAAAACAACGAAGCCTTTTTAGATCGGGTTTACATTGTTAAAGTGCCTTATTGTCTTCGTGTATCAGAAGAGATCAAAATATACGATAAATTGCTGCAAAACAGTGAGCTAGACCAAGCACCATGCTCACCGAGTACCCTAGAAATTCTGGCACGCTTCACCGTATTATCACGCTTAAAAGAGCCTGAAAACTCTAGCATTTACTCAAAAATGCGCGTTTACGATGGCGAAACGTTAAAAGACACAGATCCAAAAGCAAAATCGTATCAAGAATACCGTGATTATGCCGGTGTTGATGAAGGAATGAACGGGTTATCGACTCGCTTTGCCTTTAAGATCCTCTCCCGTGTGTTTAACTTTGATCATTCAGAAGTCGCGGCAAACCCCGTCCATCTATTTTACGTGCTTGAACAGCAAATTGAGCGCGAACAGTTCCCTGCCGACATCGCTGAAAAATATTTGGAACATCTAAAAGGCTTCTTGATTCCTAAGTATGTGGAATTTATAGGAAAAGAGATTCAAACCGCCTATCTAGAATCCTATTCTGAATACGGACAGAATATCTTTGATCGTTATGTCACGTATGCTGATTTTTGGATTCAGGATCAAGAGTACCGCGATCCTGAAACCGGACAACTTTTCGACCGCTCTGCACTTAACAACGAGCTAGAGAAAATAGAAAAACCAGCAGGGATTAGTAACCCTAAAGATTTCCGTAATGAAATCGTTAACTTTGTGCTGCGTGCCCGTGCGAACAACTCGGGGAGAAATCCAAACTGGACCAGCTATGAAAAACTGCGCACCGTCATCGAGAAGAAAATGTTCTCGAATACCGAAGAGTTGTTACCCGTTATCTCTTTTAACGCGAAAACCTCAACTGAGGAGCAGAAAAAACACGACGATTTCGTCGCTCGTATGATGGAAAAAGGCTACACACGCAAACAAGTTCGTTTGCTCTCTGAATGGTACTTACGTGTTCGTAAGTCCTCTTAATTGAGCACTGATGGAGAGGCTTATGGGACACTTTATTGACCGGAGGCTTAACGGTAAAAAAAAGAGCACGGTGAACCGCCAACGTTTTCTGCGCCGTCATAAGCAACAGATCAAGGAGTCCATCTCGGATGCGGTTAACAGCCGCTCCATCACCGACGTTGATAGCGGTGAAAGTATCTCTATCCCGTCGCGTGATATTACTGAACCTCAGTTTCACCAAGGGAAAGGCGGTAAACGCGACATGGTTCACCCGGGTAACGACCAGTTTGTCCCAGGTGACCGCATCGAACGCCCCCAAGGTGGGGGCGGCGGTAGCGGCGGGGGAGAAGGGCAAGCCAGTCCAGATGGAGAGGGAAAAGACGAGTTTATCTTTCAGATATCTAAAGATGAATATCTCGACCTCCTCTTTGAAGATTTAGAATTACCCAACCTGCAGCAAAATCAGCGTAATAAACTGGTTGAGTGGAAAACATTCCGCTCTGGCTTTAAGGCAAGTGGTGTGCCAGCCAATATCGCAATTGTGCGTTCGCTGCAAAACTCATTGGCGCGTCGTACCGCAATGACTGCGGGGAAAAGACGTACAATACGAGAGCTTGAAGAGCAACTTAACTTACTCGAACATTCAGAACCGGCACAGCCTTTTGAAGAAGAAGCACTACGCCAACAGATAGCAGAGTTAAAAGATAAAGTTGCCGCAACACCGTTCCTTGATACCTTCGATTTGCGCTACAAGAATTACGAACGCAAAGCGATACCGAGTAGCCAAGCCGTGATGTTTTGTTTAATGGATGTCTCTGGCTCGATGGATCAAGCGACAAAAGATATTGCAAAACGCTTTTATATTTTGCTCTACCTTTTCCTCACTCGTACATACAAGAATGTGGAAGTGGTGTTTATTCGCCACCATACACAAGCGAAAGAGGTCGATGAGCATGAGTTCTTCTATTCGCAAGAAACAGGAGGAACCATCGTTTCCAGTGCACTGCGTTTAATGGATGAGATCGTTAAGAAACGCTACTCGCCTGCGGAATGGAACATTTATGCCGCCCAAGCATCGGATGGAGACAACTGGGCAGATGACTCGCCGGGATGTCGTGCACTACTGGAAAAACAAATTCTTCCAGTAACACGTTACTACTCTTACATCGAAATTACCCGCCGGGCGCACCAGACCTTGTGGCGAGAGTATGAGGCATTACAAGCAAGTAATAATAACTTTGCGATGCAAAACATTCGCTCTGCAGAGGATATATTCCCGGTATTCAGAGAGTTGTTTAAAAAACAGGTTGATTAGCATCGACTAAATTAGGGGAGTCACGATGACAGCGAAACACAAGCAGCAAACGCCATTAAGTGACGGGCCGGATTGGACATTTTCTCTATTGGATCAATACCATGAGGAAATAAAACGTGTTGCCGCCCATTACCGCCTCGACGCTTATCCTAACCAGATAGAGATTATTACTGCCGAGCAAATGATGGATGCCTACTCCTCCATCGGCATGCCGATAAACTACCATCACTGGTCGTTTGGTAAGCGTTTTATAGAAACCGAACAAGGTTATAAGCACGGACAAATGGGCTTGGCTTATGAAATAGTGATCAATTCCGACCCTTGTATCGCCTACCTCATGGAAGAGAACACCATTACGATGCAAGCTCTCGTCATGGCGCATGCTTGCTATGGGCATAATTCCTTCTTTAAAGGAAACTACCTGTTTAAAGCATGGACTGATGCGGGTTCAATTATTGACTATCTGTTATTTGCTCGAAAGTATATCTCGGAGTGCGAAGAAAAATACGGTGTAGAAGAGGTAGAAAAGTTACTCGACTCTTGCCATGCATTGATGAACTACGGTGTGGACCGCTATCAACGTCCAGAGCGTATCTCCATGACCGAAGAAAAAGCGCGGCAACAAGCACGCGAAGACTACCTACAAACCCAAGTTAACGCCCTGTGGCGTACCATCCCCGTTCAGAAAGAAGAAACCACCGAAGCCGAAGTAAGATTCCCCGCTGAACCACAAGAAAATTTACTCTACTTCATCGAGAAACACGCCCCTCTCTTAGAGCCTTGGCAGCGAGAGATCGTGCGCATTGTTAGAAAAGTCAGTCAGTATTTTTATCCCCAAAAACAGACCCAAGTAATGAATGAAGGTTGGGCGACGTTTTGGCACTACACTATTCTTAATCACTTATATGACGAAGGATTGGTGACTGATCGCTTTATTCTGGAGTTTTTGCACAGCCATACCAATGTTGTCGCACAGCCACCATACAACAGCCCTTATTACAGCGGTATTAACCCCTACGCGCTTGGTTTTGCAATGTTTACCGATATTCGGCGTATCTGCGAAAACCCGACAGAAGAAGATAAACATTGGTTCCCAGATATTGCTGGATCAGATTGGCTTGATACGCTGCACTTTGCGATGCATAACTTCAAAGACGAGAGCTTTATCAGTCAATACCTGTCGCCAAAGGTAATGCGCGACTTTAAACTTTTCTGTGTCAATGATGATGATAAGCATAATTATGTTGAAGTTGACGTCATCCATAACGAAGAGGGATATCAGCAACTACGAGAAAGACTCTCCGCTCAATATAACCTCAGTAATCTAGAACCCAATATTCAGATTTGGAATGTGGCGCTAAATGGCGATCGATCCCTGACTTTACGCTATGTTCCTCATAATCGAATACCGCTGGCTGACTCTTACTGTGAGGTGTTAAAGCACCTTTATCGCCTATGGGGCTTTGATATTACCTTGGAGGAAGAGCTCCCCGACGGACGAGTGCAAATTTTAGGCACATGCCCAAAGCGGAATCAATATAACTCTGAGATCTAAACCCAACCAATAACGTTGTATTGCAAGAAGTAACAACGAAAAGGGGCTTATCTAAATAAGCCCCTTTATTTACGCTATTTTTCTTCTTCTGCCATTAGATGGGCAATGCTCTCACGGTGTTTAAACCAAATTGCTCCACTCTCTCGCCCGTAGGCTTTCAGTACCTCAGGCACTGACTCAGGACGCTGCTCAGAGCACACCTCAAGCATCGAGCGGTAGAAGGATAATGCCAGTCCACATGCTTCTTGCTCCATAAAATAATAACCGCCAATTCGGGTATATATTTTACGTAGCCCGTTAATGGTTAGCACATAAACCATGTTGTTCGATTGCGCTGCCAATCCTTGGAACAGACGATAGTCGTAAAAATTAAACGCTCGTCCTCGGCAAATCGCTTCGCACAATGCAGGATCGTTTTTGCCATATTTATCGACAATTTTCTTCACTTCCTGCGTCAGAGCGAGCTTTTCTGCTGGTTCACAGCTTTCAAGATAAGCCTCAAAACTATCGGCCTGCAATAAGCGTTCGCAATTAGCAATAACAGTACGAATCACATCTTCTGAACCGTGCTGATTGCCTTTGATTGCATAGCGCATATAGACACTACTAATGTCCGTTCGCGCAGCCAGTAGTCCTTCGACCACACCTTGTATATCCTGACCATCCAGTGTCACTAAGGTATCAAGAATACTCAAACCAGAAGTTTGCATATAATCGTTGACCCGGGTTGGTTTGCCGTGCTGGATGGTTAACCAACCGTCACGAGCCAAACGCTGTAACACTTCACGCAGTGTCGTACGGGTTACGCCAATTAGCTCTGATAACTCACGCTCCGCTGGCAGTATGGATCCCTGCGGAAAATGGTTATTCCAGATACTCTCGATGATGTATTTCTCAGCAAATGATGCCGGGCTATCAGCCTTAATTACCATAACAATCGTTATCCAATGTTTCTTGTTTTATAAATGCAGAAACCCGCAACCGTGCAGCATTCCTTGCTTGGGTAGTCATCATACCACTGCACCCAACTATATCGAAATTATGATGCCCAGATTGCAATGAACGGTAATCATATTGAAAAAACTAGAGCAATATCACCAAAGCGAACACTTGTACGCTAGAATATGATGATTTTTCTCAAACAAATAACGTATCAACATGTAACCACAGGTAAGGCAACGTTACAATCTGTAAGCTGAATCCTTCCTTATTGTGTTGCTAAGCAGAACAACAATCAACCGCAAGCGAACTACGGCGTTAATAACACACCATGCAAGCATGAAATCATAAGCAATTAAAAAATAAAGCATTATTCGAGACAAAGATTCAAACATAAAAAAATAAAACTTGATTAAACAAAACTAACAACAGCACTAACTACCCACTTCCCTTGTTATTGCTATTTACGTTATGAAACAGATATTACTTTCCATTTTAATCAATATAGTATCGAGTATTCGCTCTAAAAACATGCGATACCGATTTATTTCTTCGAGTTTGCTTCTCTATCCAGCAGAGGAACCTTTGCAATCATAATGGGTCTGATGTAAAACAATATTCATGATTTTTCATGATGTTATTACCCGACTATTCATTTAATGCTAGGAACGTCAACATGCTAAACATGCTCTATCGCTGGAGTCTGACACGCCAGCCATGGCTTATACTTTTATTGATTGTCATCGCGTTGGAAGGCAGTGCCTTTTTCTTTCAGTATGTCATGTTGCTCCCACCCTGTGTGATGTGTATTTATGAACGTGTTGCCATGATGGGAATGGGGATAGGGGCAGCCATCGGCTTATCAGCACCAAAAAATCCACTGATTAGAGGTTTGGGCCTTGCAACTTGGGGCTACAGTGCATTTCGCGGCTGGCAACTGGCCAACGAGCATGTCGGTTATCAGTTTGCAGATCCTAATAATATCTTTGCTGCCCAATGCGATATTTTCGTCTCTTTCCCGGCTTGGGCACCACTCAACGAATGGATTCCGGGTTTCTTTTCTCCTGATCTCTCGGGCAACTGCAGCAAAATTGTCTGGCAGTTTCTAAGCCTATCTATGCCACAATGGCTGGTTGTCATCTTTGCTCTAAACCTCCTGGCTTTCTTTGTCGTCGTGATAAGCCAACTCTTTGGTAGAAAGAAGTAATCACATACAGCTCTGCCTTTGCCAACGAAGCATGATCGACAAAGCATAACCACCGTATTAAAACGCAAAAAGGCACCTTAAGTGCCTTTTTGTATGCCATCCATGCATTGTTACGGCAACATCGCGTTTAACAGAGGAATATCTGCCGGACAGAGTTCATATTGCAACGCGTCTTCCACACTAACCCAAACCATTTTTTGATGGCTGTGTAAACAGATGTCACCCCCGACCCAAGTGACCCTATAGGCCAACAGGCGCACGGTTTTGTTTGGGTAATGGGTTACCGATTCAGCAATAAACTGCTCGACTTCAACCTGAATGGCTAACTCTTCACTCAGCTCTCGCTCCAGCGCGACGGCATCCACTTCGCCCATTTCGACTTTGCCACCCGGCAACTCCCACAGCCCACCTTGGCTCGCATCCTCTAAGCGTTGGGCTAAAAGTACTTTATCCGCCTTTACAATCGCCCCAGCGACCACTCGAATCTGGGTCATGCATCACCACAGCACTGCTTAAACTTACGACCGCTGCCACATGGACATGCATCGTTACGTCCAACGTCTTTGTAAGGGTTAATAGCAACGGCTTTACTGCCTTGATGCAACTCATCCGCCGCCAACACTAATTCTGGTAGTAACATGGGTAACGAAGCCAACATGACATCGACATTGGGCAGTTCATCGACTCCGGCATGACTCATCTGGGCGAGCGTCTCCACCTCATCTACGGCTAAATACATACCAAGATGAACATTCGACAATACTGACAATATCGCATCCGGCACGGCGACCGCTTGCCATGTCGGTTCAATTACCGACCATACCGCAAGAAAACCATGCGCCAACTCCAGCAATCCCTGCTTGTCATCAACACACCATACATATTCACCACGTTGAATTAAGCCAAATTGACGCTGAAAGTGCTCACTGATTTCATCCACCACCGCTTTGGGTGGAAGGTTCTCCCATAAAGGAGCCAGCCATGTTTCTGGGGGACATGGTCTAGGGTTGCAGTTTGCCGCCAAACACGCCCCCTCAAGCATTAACGGAGTAACAGCGTTCCACGGCGCAACAAGTGTTAGGGTCATAAACTCAACCTTTTTGATAACTCGCCCTCAAGCGAAAGGGCACTTAAACGGCCGTCAGTGTAGACTAATTTAACGTCATTCTGAAATCGGTACGACATCACCCTCACGCATGATCAATCACTTTCCCCATAACCCCAAGTAAAAACCCTAAGTAACATTGGCACATCACAAACATAAGCCCTTGTTTATAGTGGCCAAAATGGGTAGTGTGGCGCGTTACTGTAAAGCATGATGCTAAAACTCATTAAGTTTAGGGAAATAAATGAACAACAAAAGTCTGTTTGCCATTTTGACAATGGCAATGCTGTCTGGCTGCAATGCAAATGAAGACTCGTCAGGTGGTAGTGGTGGTCATCGCTTTGATCAAGGGTGGGGAGTCACCCCAGGGACATCTTATTCGAGTATTCAATCACGAATAAACGCGATTCCCAGTGTCGTTAGAAAAACCGTCGATAATGGTTACTATGTGACGAGATCAAGGCATATGGGTACGGCATGTGGGCCAGAACACAACATCGGCTCTGATAGCGCAGCGTATAATTCAGCGCATTTTGAATTGGGCATTGATAACAAACGCATTCCTCTATCTGATATTCAACGCATCGCTGGCATTGTTGAAGTCAGCCTTGAAATGATTGCCGAAGAATTAAATGTGCTACCTCGTGATTTAATTTCACATGCGCACACTGACAGTAACGGCGAACAACGTCTCGGCGTATGCATTCTCTCAGGCAAAAGCTCCAACGGTGCTGGGCATGGGAACGAGATGGTCGTTAGTCAATCAAATACCCACGGTGGTGTCTACGAGTTCACACTACTAAAACACGAACTAGCCCATCTTATCGATAGCCAATTTAATAACAATGAATTCGCATACAATTTAACGCCAAACTGGTGGGTCGAGGGGTTTGCAGAAAATGTAACAGGAACAAAACCCTTATCAAAATCCGCATGGCAATCTCAACATAAAAAGTATGTCGGCGATCAAAATATTGTTACCTTAGGCGGTGCGCCTACAGGTGGATACGAAGCCTATAGCCTCTACTCCACAATGGTTGCCTATTTGCGTAATAAGGGGCTTACTGAAGAGGCGTTTTTCGAGTTCGTACAATCCGATCGCTGGCATGCCGATGGCACCACAAACTTTGACCCCGAAGGGTCGTGCAAAGGTCAAGTACCATCAAACTATGGGTTAACAACCGGTTCTTGTGGTGCTTTCTCGGACGTGATGGCTATTTTTTCAAACCGGTTCAATTACGTGAGTGGGCGTTCTGGTGGTGAATTAAGCGGGTTCGATGACTTCGAAACCAATTACTACCAACTCATCTCTGACTGGTTATCATCACGCTAAAGTACTAATACAATTAGCCTTCATAAAATAAAGTAAGGGCTGAAAATTAACGGCCCTTCACACCTATCACTTGAACAATTCATAATAACGCCAATAGACTTTCACCTTGAAGTTTGCTTTAGTTAAGCTCACCGCTCACTTTTATCACGAATCAGAGGCGCACTATGTCATCGCATCACGTTATCATTGCTGGTAGCACGGGATTGGTCGGGCATCATCTACTAAAACAGCTGATACAAAACGACAAAGTAGCATCCATTACTAGCCTCACACGTCGCACCAGCCATCTAGATAGTGATAAATTACACGAGGTGCTCTCAGCCGAATTACACCTCGAGCCCAATACCTCCATACCCGCAACTGTCGGCTTTATTTGCCTCGGTACGACAAAGCGCCAAGCACAAGGCAACGCGGGCTTACGTGCCATCGATGTCGAACTGGTTCATCACGTCGCAACACAAATGCAGCAGCAGGGTGTGACACGCCTTGGCGTCATCTCCAGCCACGGCGCACACCCAAAGCACCTTAGTCACTACCTGCGTTGCAAGGGGCAAATGGAACGGGCACTACTAGACCTCGGTTTTGAACACCTAACAATTATTAGGCCGGGTCCACTGAGTGGCGTTCGAGAGCAGCCTCGTGCTGACGAGCACCTAGTCGGATATATAACAGGCCTATTAGCGCCGCTACTTAAAGGGCCACTGCTGGCGTTTAAACCTATCAAAGCAAGCATTGTGGCCAAAGTCATGTTCGATGCAACGTTAGCAAATTCACAGCGTCGCCAAATTGTATCAGCCATCGACCTACACCATCAGGCAGTCCCCGAATGCTAAGGACATATTCCGATATCACTCCTACCCTGCCATTCAGGAAAGGGATGACAAAACGGACATAGCTCACTACAATCGCCTGCTTCGATATTGAGAGGCAACACAATCATGACAGACACCCCCGGACGCATTATTCTTGGCCCAATGGAAGGGGTACTTGATGCATTAATGCGAGATATGCTCACCGACATCAACCACTATGACCTTTGTGTCACAGAGTTTGTTCGGGTCATCGATCGTTTGTTGCCAGCCAGTGTTTTCTATCGTCTGTGTCCAGAACTTCATCATGGTGGGCATACCCCTGCTGGAACGCCAGTGCGCGTACAACTGCTTGGTCAAGAGTCGGGTTGGATGGCCGAGAACGCAGCGCGTGCCATTGCACTAGGTTCGCCGGGTATCGACCTCAACTTCGGCTGCCCAGCAAAGTCGGTTAACCGCAATCGGGGCGGGGCGACACTATTAAAAGATCCAGAAAAAATCTATCAAATTGTCCGCCATTGTCGCCAAGCGGTTGATAGCCAATATACCGTTTCGGCTAAAGTACGCCTAGGTTGGGATGACCCTGCCCAGTGTGATGAAATCGTCGACGCTGTCAATCAAGCCGGAGCAAGCGAGCTAACCATTCACGCCCGAACAAAAGAAGATGGCTATCGTGCCGACACCATCAAGTGGGAATACATTGATCAAGTCCGACGCAAGTACTCTATTCCACTGATTGCCAATGGAGAAATTTGGGATTACGACTCTGCACAGGCATGTCGAGAAGTGACTGGATGTAACGATATTATGGTGTGCCGAGGGGCTCTGCACCTACCCAACTTGGGAAATGTTGCGCAGCACAATGCTGCACCAATGGCTTGGCATGACGTGGTCAGATTATTGATCCGCTATACCCGGTACGAGGTTGATGGAATAAAAGCGGCGTATTATCCAAATAGAATTAAGCAATGGTTCAATTACCTTCGCCACCAGTATCCTGAAGCGAAAGCACTCTTTGCTGATATTCGCCGCCTCAATAGCGCCGGTGAAATCAGTACACTGCTGGAGAAAGAGCACCAGAAAAAAGTGGCTTAATGATAAAGAGGTGTGGAGCTGGGTCTACAATCTAATACGCCAAGATCTGACTTGGCGTATTATTGGAAATATGGCGATGACAGGGGCAAACCCGTACAGAGATTACTCTTTGTCAACTTCAACGCCAGCAGGTAAGTTTTGAATATGATCTGACCAATCAATCACATCAATTTCATACACTATTTTCCCTCGCACCGACTCTCCCGCTGCATGCATCGCAGACTTCGATCCGGTTAGCAATGGATGCCACGCAGGTAGTGACTGACCTTCAGCCAATAGTCGATAAGAACAGGTTTCAGGCAACCAGATAAACTCGTCAATTTTATCACGCGTGAGTTTTAGACACTCTTCACCCGATTTGAAACGATTAGGATAATCTTTACACGAGCAAGTCTTGTCATTTAGAAGGCTACAAGCAACATTGGTATAGTAAATGTCATCGGTATCTTCATCCATCAACTTGTGTAAACAGCATTTACCACACCCATCACACAGCGACTCCCACTCACTATCACTCATTTGAGTTAGGTCTTTGGTTTCCCAGAAATTCGCCATGTTATGTACCTCACTACTGTTTAGTTGCGAATATTAAAGAGGCGGTGTTATAGCTTGTCACCAACGAAAGTGCAACCATTGCATGTACAACCGCGCATTTTGACCTCACTGCTTAACTTTAGTATGCTGCGCCACCATTGAGTAGCCGCTGAACCCCAACAGCCGCGTTCAAACGCTAACAATTGAAGCCACAGACCGTCACCCGCGGAGTCGATAACATGAAAAAAACACCACTAACTTGCCGACTCGGATGTGGGGCTTGCTGCATTGCACCCAGCATTTCATCAGCGATTCCTGGCATGCCAAAAGGCAAGCCCGCCAACACACGTTGCGTTCAACTGAATGAAGATAATCTCTGTCGATTATTTGGGAAGCCAGAAAGGCCAAAAGTCTGTGGAGATTTTCAGCCTTGTCCCGATATTTGTGGTGGCAGCAATGAGTTTGCTATGTCACAGCTGCTCGAGTTAGAAGCAATGACTTAACGCTTAACCGCGAAAGTCGCCGCTAAGGATGCGCAACGCCGATTTGGCGTGTTCGACCACTTCATGACCCGTCGAGGTGAGATAACCGCCATCAATCGCTGAAGTTAGCCCCTTATCAAATAAGCGCTTTGCCGCTGCAACCATTTCTGGGGCGGCGTCACTACGAACCTTTATTCCTTCTAAGTCTGAGTGCATTGGGAATAACACTAGCAAGTTCATTTCAGCAAGTAACTCTTCATTAAAACGCATACATCATACCTTTGTTCATTAATACGCTGATTCATTCTAACAATTCAAATCGTTAAAAAAGCGTTTAGCGTCAAACATTAAAAAATATAATCGGGCTGTTTTGCTACGCACCTCTCGATTACAGCAAAGAAAAATCGCTTCGGTTATAAATGTAGCAACAAGCGTCCATCTACGCGACCCTAGAAAAGGCTCACATCACTGTGTCAATACACGCTTTTATGTCTATCGACTAAACAAAAAACGGGCCGAAGCCCGTCTTTCTATTGATAATGCGAAAACCTCTTAGGGTTAGCTTCCCTGAATTCCAACAATCATCCAAGGCGCATTGGTGGCGAGCAAGTCACGCTCCAAGTGCCAAATGTCTTTGATCTCTTCTTCACTGTTGTCACCACGATCCCGTACCCGACCAGTATACTTGATACTAATTTGCGCCAAACTCATGTCATGATCAGCACGAACAATTTCTGCATCAACATACATCACATCGGTTTGTGGTGGTGTCTCCAACTGGGCACGCTCAGTTTTTAAATCGGCCATTAATGCGGGCGACAAATATTCCGCCATGGTGTCAAAATCATCATGGTTCCACGCGCCTTGCAAGGTGCGATAATGCTCGCGTGCACCACTCAAAAAAGCCGCCATCTGAAAATCTGCCGGTAGATTGAACGGAATATCATCAGCTACAGCGGTTTGCGTAAATCCACCCGATGTATTTGGCGTATGCTCTGCTTGCCATGCCGGTTCGTCACTTTGTCTCTGCTGATAACCGCTCATTGCAGGGTTCGTGGCCCGTGAACGCAGAAAACGCATCGCCATCCAGATCAATGCAGCAACGATCACCATATCCATGGCATTGACACCATTAAACGCGCCACCAAACAGAGCAGCAATCAAGCCACCAGCTAATAGCCCCCCCATCAATCCGCCCAACATGCCTCGACGTTGTGGCGCGGCATTCGGTCTCACGGTTTCCGTCTGGCGAGGCTGTGCTTGACGCTGAGCTGGTGCGGTGCGGTGCGTTCTGCCCAAATTGCGCCCGCCCCCCATTCGACGTGCTTCTGCCTCTGGCACTGCAACCACAAACACCATTAACGCAACGGTTAACAGTGAAAGAAACTTCTTCATTAACGATCTTTCCAATATTTCACTCGATGTCCGCATCCTAAGCGGGTAACAAGACAGGTGTCAAACTACACTTGCAACAAAATATTTGTAAACTTCCCATTGAACATGAAATCAATATGCTTTACTCATAGACAGAATAAAAACAATATCAGGATGCGCTTATGCAAAACACACACAGTAAACTGCTCGGTTATCTCTTGTGGATTTTCGGGTTTACCGGTGCCCACCGCTTCTATTACGGCAGGCCGATCACTGGTACCATTTGGTTTTTTACCCTTGGTCTACTTGGTATCGGTTGGCTTATCGATCTATTCCTGATCCCAAGCATGGATAGGCAAGCGGACATCCGATTCCAATCCGGCGCCGCTGACTATAATGTCGCTTGGCTTCTCCTCACATTTTTAGGCTTATTTGGTGTTCACCGCCTCTATTTGGGTAAATGGATTACTGCCATCATTTATCTTTTCACCGCAGGCTTCTTTCTTGTAGGTCTTTTATATGACTTTTGGACGTTGAACGAGCAAATTTCCCAGCGTAATAGGCAACTTAGATCCAGACGCCTTTAAGTTAAACGCACTATTACCCCTCATCACGGTGATTTAGCGTCGAGGGCAAGTTTTGGTTGCTATTTGTTACGTTTTAACTAAAATATCGAACAGTGTTCAAAACCTATGCAGAGAACTATGGCCAGACGAAACGATCACACGCGCGAAGAGCTTATCGCCCTAACATTAAACAATGTAAAAGACTTTCTCGATGCGCACTCGCATCATGAGCTCAGTCTTCGCAAAATTGCCGCCATGATAGGCTATGTTCCGAGCACCCTGATCAATATATTCGGTAGTTACAACCTTCTCTTGCTAGAAGTGGTTGCTAACACCTTGGATGAATTGGCCTTAGAAGCTAAACAACAAGTTGTTACTGCACACACTCCCGATCAGGCCATTCGCATACTCGCTAATTGCTATCTCTCCTATGCAAAATCACACCCTTACCGCTGGCAATTAATTTTCCAACATAAAATGCCTGGCGATGAACTGCCTGACTGGCAAAACAACCGTATCAATAACTTAACTGCGATGCTAGAAGGGCAAGTCGCTAACCTAACAGGGCTTGAAGACAATAGAGAAATCGAGAAAATCAGCCGCGTTTTGTGGGCTGGCGTGCATGGTATCACCCTACTTAGTGTTGATGACAAGCTTTTTGCAAACAACGTTGTCAGCGGCGCAGAGTTGATTGATAACCTCATTGATAATTACCTTAGCCCATGGCGACGCAAGGAAGCATAAGCATGGATAACTCATTACTGGCTCAACGCCGATTCTTGCCCTATTTCATTACGCAATCTCTCGGGGCTTTTAATGACAACGTATATAAAAATGTATTGCTCATTTTTGTTGCCTTTGCCGCCCCCGGCACCCTACCGCTTGATAGTGACCTAATGGTTAACCTCGCAGCGGGTCTATTTATTTTACCGTTCTTCCTTTTCTCAGCCTCCGCTGGGGTTATCGCCGATAAATTTGAGAAGTCTCGCTTAATACGACTGGTGAAGTTACTCGAAGTCATCATTATGTCGTTAGCAGCCTACGCAATCCTCCAACAGAATTTTACCATGATGCTGTTGCTACTTTTCTTAATGGGGACCCAGTCTACGCTTTTTGGCCCAGTGAAGTATGCGTTACTGCCACAAACCCTTAAGCAAGATGAGCTTGTTAAAGGCAACGCCCTAGTCGAAACAGGCACCTTCCTCGCCATTTTAATCGGCACCATTGTTGCTGGCTTCATCGCTAACCACCACTTGGCCTACCCGCTTGCCGCCATTGCTGTTGTCAGCTTTGCTGTTTTTGGCTATATCAGTGCCAAATCGATTCCCCTCATACCAGCGGTTAATCCTAGTATGCCGCTGCGCTGGGCACCAATCCGTCAAACCAAAGAGACGTTGAAGATTGCCCGCCAAGACAAGGTAGTTTTCCAGTGTATATTGGGGATCAGTTGGTTCTGGTTATTGGGCGCCAGTTATCTGACCCAGTTTCCTAACTTCACTAAACACTATTTAGGCGGAAACGCAGCAGCAGTCTCATTCTTACTGACACTGTTCTCTGTTGGTATTGCACTGGGTGCCCAGCTATGCGCGAAGCTTTCAAATCATCGTGTCGAGCCGGGGATTGTGCCGCTAGGTAGTCTGGGGTTGACGATTTTTGGTGTGGACCTGATGTTTGCCGTTCCCACTATCGCCCCTGTAACTGACAGCTTTTTGGCCTTTGTTCTGCACCCAGAGCTACGCCGTGTTTTTGTCGACCTGCTAATGATCGGCGTGTTCGGCGGGCTGTTCATTGTTCCCCTCTATGCGATGATGCAACAACGTGCCAAAGAAGAAGAACGTGCCCGAGTCATTGCTGCCAACAACATTTTTAATTCACTGTTCATGGTAATAAGTGCCGTCAGTGGCATCGTGTTGCTGGGGGTTATTGGACTTGCTATTCCACAATTCTTTTTCATTTTAGCGGTGGCCAACGCCATTGTCGCTCTATATGTCTACTTGCAAATTCCTGAGTTTTTCCTACGTCTTGTGGTCTGGATGATCAGTCATACGATGTATCGCGTCACGCATCAAGATCTGGATCGCATTCCGCAAAAAGGCAGTGCCTTGTTGGTCTGTAATCATGTCAGCTATATGGATGCCCTGCTGTTGGCTGGCGCTTGCCCACGCCCTATTCGTTTTGTCATGGATAAAACCCTGTCTGAAATCCCCTTATTGAAGTATTTTTTCCGCCATTCAAAAGTGATCCCGATTTGTCCTTCAGACCGACAATCGGTGGCCAACGCCTTTGAGCAGGTGGATAAGTGCCTAGCCAGTGGCGAAGTGGTCTGTATCTTCCCAGAAGGGCGACTGACCTATGATGGCGAAATTGGGATCTTTAAGCGTGGCGTAGATACGATTATAAGCCGCACACCTGTTCCGGTGGTCCCCTTAGCTTTGCAAGGTTTATGGGGCAGTTGGTTTAGCCGCGAAAGTGGTAAGGCGCTCTTAAAACGTCCTAAGCGCTTTTGGTCACGGGTAACGATTGTGGCTGGTGAGGCCGTAGAGCCTGATATTGCTAACGCTGCACTGTTACGTGAGCGAGTGGTGGCACTGCGTGGAGAAAAAGCATAAGTGCGTTAAATAACGCGCAAGAAATGCAGGGGTGATGTCTCGCCCCTGCCTACTCTTCCATCAACGTGTTCTGCAACCATTTCGCCATCTCACGCCGCGACGGCTTAATCCCACCCTGTTCAACCCCCTGAGGCCAAGGATAATAACGATAAGGGCGAAGCAAGCCCGGCAAATGAAGCAAAGCCCATTGATGCCAATGCTGTGAAGAAAATGTGCTCGCGTCGACGATCGCGACGGGACGGCTGCCATACTCTTGATCAGCAATAGGCAGAACCATCACCCGCTTAATCTCATCCACCTGCATGAGGATCGATTCTATCGACTCGGGTTGAATGTTCTCTCCCCCAGAGATAAACATGTTGTCTTTTCTGCCACGAATAAACAGCTCGCCGTCGCAACTCTCACCCAAATCTTTACTGTAAAAGTACCCATCAGGTCCAGTCACTGAATCGATCTGTCCGTGGCGGAGGTAACCCAAGCAGAGTGTTTCGCCTTTTAAGCAGATCTCACCACCTTGCAATGTCATCTCTCGTCGCGGGATCACCGTTCCTACGCCTGCGGATTTATCGGCTGGTTTCATGGTGACAGTGGACGCCATTTCTGTCATCCCATATCCGCACCAACACGCAATACCTTGCTGCTTGGCAGCGCTAACAAGCTCAACGGGGATTGCCGCTCCACCAAGCAGGACTTGTTTTAATTGATGTATTTGATTTTGCAGTAAAAAACGTTGTAACTGAGTTGGCACTAACGAGGCGTGAGTCACCAACGACAACGATGCTAGGGCATCTTCACCGGGAATAGTGAGTTGGGCCCCTTTCAGCAACCAGCGCCACACAATCGCCATGCCAGAAATATGAAATAGCGGCAAAGACAATAGCCAATCATCCCCATACTCAAATGGCAATCGGCTCAGCAAACCCTCGGCAGAATACAAATGGGTTTGCGGTGAGTGGACAACGGCCTTAGGGGTTCCGGTAGAGCCCGAAGTCAGCGTCAGCGTCAACGCCCGTGCCGGGTCCCATGCTTTTAGTGATGTAACTGAGCATGGTGTTGACGTTGCTAAATGCGCCGTAAGGGGAGCAATGTCGAGCCACGTCACCGTCACCCCCATCGCCACCTCTATTTCTGCACACTGCGTAGTAGTAAAGCGTGGATTCGTGCAAAGCAGCAACTCACCGCGCTCACAACAAGCAAACAGCAAAACAAGCAATGAGAGATGATTGGGGCTTTTAGTTCCCCATACTCGCGCAGAGCCATCACTCACTGACGTGTGCGTCATCTGCGCTAAATATTGGTGGCACCCGTCAATTTGAGTCGCCAATGAGCACCAGTCAATCCCCCCGGAAAGTGTCTTTATTGCAGTTGCATCCGGACGGTGTTTGGCCCAATGGCGCCACGGGTAGGTAGAAAACAGTTCTGACATGCTGACACACAAGAAAAGGGCGGCTTTAGCTCAAGCCGCTAAAATACGTTAACAGCTAAACACCTTGTCTAGCTGCTGCTTAACCGGTAGATCACACCCCGGCCAAACGGGTTCAACTTGTTCCATGAATAGCTGCATGGTGTCTAAGCCCGGTACCGTCTGTGGTGTTTTCCACTGCGCCAAACGTGCCAGCTGGTTTAACCCTAAGCTTGACTCTAGACTCGAGCTAATCACCGCTTCAAGCCCTAACTCATGGGCGCGCTCAATTAACGCAATACATTTGTCGATACTGCCCGTCAGCGTGGGCTTAATCACCACAGCGGCTAATCCCGGCTCACTTTTTAACTCAAACCCTGGCTCACGCAAGGTCTCATCCCACGCAATCGCAATGCCGGTCTCTTTGGCAAATGCCAAGCTCTGCTCTGGGGTTTGACATGGCTCTTCCATAAACGCGATGGTATGACGGTTTGCCGGATTAACATATTTGGCAAACTGTTGTGACTTCAGCGGCGTCCACATGCGGTTGGCATCTAGACGCAAGCGAATATCGGGAATCGCTTCAGCAAACATGTTTGTTACCATGCCATCACGCACCGCCTCATACATCCCCACCTTAATTTTCGCGATTTTGTCGCCGGCTTGTGCATTAAGGGTGACCACCAGTTCATCTGGATCACCACTACACAGTGGCGCCACTTTATAGTTGCCGTCTAATGGCAGCTGGCCGTCTAACTCTAGGCACGCCACTGACAAACCAAATGCAACAGAAGGGGCAAGAGCCTCAAGTGATTGTTCTTGATGATTCTGCCACGCTTGTAACCAAGCAATTGCTTGACCTTGCGCTTCTTCGAGGGTTTCATGACTAAATTCAGGTAGCGGCGCAATTTCACCCCATCCCACCTTATCGCCATCACTGAGCTTTACTAACAACCCATCCCGGGTCTGCAAACGCTGATTCCGAAGTATCACCATGGAGTCCATGGTTAACTGGTAGCGATAAAGATCTACTGAGCGCATTACTGCTCCTTAACGTCAATGTGTTGTAAAAACAGCATGAGCGCGCGACAAAAGGCTGCTGGCGCTTCATGATGTGTATTATGGCCAGCCTGTTCCACTACCCCTATAGAAAATGGGCGAGAACGGGCTAACTGAGTAAATTTATTGTCCCACTCACCAACTAAGTAATGGACGGGAAGCCGGGATTGAATTAGCGGTATATCAAGGCAAGCCTGTCGACCCAAAGATGTTGCGCGCATCATTGCAGCGAGGCTTGCGCCCTTTTGTTGCCCGCGTTGCTCAATCAAGTGGTGCCGTTGCTGCATTGAAAGGTGAGAAAAAACCGTCTGTTGATACCAGTCAGCTAAGACCGTCGGCATTGGCTCATTGGTAAAGCGTACCGCCCATTTTTCATCATGAGTCAGTCGGGCTGCACGCTCAACATCAGGCAAACCAAAATGCCCCCCCTCTATCACCAACCCAACCAAGCCTTGTGGTTGCTGTACCGCATGGAACATAGCAATACGTGCGCCCAAAGAATAGCCAATGAGCACATACTGCTGAATGCCTCTAGCTTGTAATAGCTGTTGCAAATGGTGATGCGACTCCTCAAAGCCCGCTTGCGCTGATACACGAACGGCAACACTCTGACCATGACCGGGTAAATCAACCAAGATACAATAATAGTGCTGACTTAACCGCCGCACCACTGGCATCCAGTCAGCCCCAGAGCCTAAGAAGCCATGCAAGAAGACCAAGCAAGGGTGAGATGGGTTGCCATAACTAGCGGAGAAGAGCATCGTCTTCTACCTCATTCATCATTTGCGCCAGTAACGCCCCCGCTTCACCCGCTGGGGTGGTCAACTCCAACAAAGTTACACCTGAATGCAATAACCCAGCTTCTACAGCTTGTCGCACTGAATCCATTGACGTCGGCGCAACATAATTGAGATTAAACATGCTCGCCGCCGCTGCAAACGTTACGCCATGCGGCATACGATAAAGCGACGCTTTTTTCTCTTCAGGGACAGGCAACATATCAAAAATGCCACCGCCATCATTGTTAATCACCACCAACACCAGTGGTGTTGATGATCCTGATAGCAAAGCGAGACTATTTAAGTCATACAGACAAGAGGTGTCCCCCAGCAGAGCCAGCATCGGACGTTGCCTGACACGCTGTACACCCGCTAAGGTCGCCACCAAGCCATCGATTCCCGATGCACCGCGGTTGGCAAAAGCAGGCGCCTGCCAATTTCTCGCGAGCATATCGATCAGGCGGACAATAAGGCTATTGCCTAAAAAGAGATCACTACTGGATGGCATCCAATCGAGCACATTAGCAGCAAAGCTCAATTCCGATAGCTTGGTTTCACTCCACGGCTCAGGCAATGCTGCAAGTTCAGAGGCCCAATCGCCATTTTCACACACCTCAACACTGTCTGCGGCTTTCAGCGCCCAAGTTACCACATCAGCTTGAATACGCAGGTGAGGACGATGTTGTGGCTGCAGACGCTTGTTAGAATCGTCCACTAACCAAAATTCACCTTGAAACTGATCTAGCCATTCCCCCAGCCGCTTAGAGACAAAACGACCACCAAACTGAATCACCATCTCTGCCTGATCAAATGCAGCACGGCACTGTGGGTTCTTCAACCACACATCATAGCCACTCCAAGCACTGCTTCCCCCTGCTTGAGGGTCTGCCAACAATGGCCAACCTAAACGACGCGCCAGCACTTTTATTTCCGACAAAGCCCCTATCGGCACCCGTCCAACGACAATCACCCCTTTGCGTTTCTGCCACTGCGCCCAACGGGAAGGCAGCTCAACCACTGCAGTAACGGGAGCATAATCAATATAAGGCTGAGCGCTATTTAACCAAGATGCTATAGGGCCGAGGTAGTCATCAAACCCCAAGGTATCTCCACCATACAAGGGTTCAGGAAACGGGCAGTTAATGTGCACCGCCCCGTCGCGCTGCTGCCCCACTAATGTATCAATACTGCCGAGTAACCATGCCGCGCTGTGCTGTAACGAAGGAGAAGGTAGAGATAATTCACCACCGACATGACTCGAGAAAATGCCTTTTTGCTCAATGGCTTGATTCGCGCCAACTGCGACTAGCTCTTGCGGCCTATCGGCGCTCAAAACAATCAAACGCTCACCGGTTAAATTGGCTTCAACAACAGCCGGCAGCAAATTGGCCACTGCGGTACCAGATGTGACAACAATGGCCACAGGGCGACCACTCGCCTTGGCTAAACCAAGTGCGAGAAAGCCAAGGCCTCGCTCGTCAAAGTGCGTATGAATGCGCAAGTTTTCATGCGCATCAGCTTCTAATGTCAACGGTGTTGAACGCGATCCTGGCGCAATGCAGATTTCCTGTACACCATGACGCGTCAACGCCTCCAGTATCAAATGCGACCAGAGGCGGTTAATCGATGCTTGTTGGGTGGTTTTCACAAAATTCTCGTGTCGTTGTCTTGAGATCAAGCGCGCTGCTGTTGAGGGTAGCGCGGTTCGCCTTCTAACAGGGTCTTTAATGTTGCTGTTTTTCGGTCTAACTCTTGCCACTCCATCTCAGGCAAAGAGCCAGGTACAATACCAGCACCAGCAAACAGGTGGATCTCTTTGCCCACCATTAATGCACTACGTAAAGCAACACAAAATTCGCTCTGATGATGACCAAGGTAGCCCACCGAGCCGCTATACCAGCCCCGAGGAAAGGGTTCGTGCTGCAGAATATAATTATATGCCGTATCCCGAGGTAAGCCAGCCACTGCCGCTGTTGGCTGCAAACAGTCGAGCAGATTGGCATGCCGCAGAGCGCGGTCTACTTTTGCTTCAATCGGCCGTTTAAGGTGTTGAACTTGTCGCAGCTTGACCAACTCCGGCGTTGTTGCAATGGCGATCTCATTCGTATGCAGCTGCAGACGCGCATAGATGTCATCAACCACCAATTGATTTTCATACCGGTTTTTTGCGTCACTTAATAGCCACTGCGATAGCTGCGCATCTTTAACAGGATCGCTATCGCGTCCAATGGTACCAGCCAAGGCTTCAGTCATTAGCTCGTCATCACGCCTTAACATCAGGCGCTCTGGCGTAGACCCGACAAAGCTATGATTTTCATTCAATGCCATCATAAAGTGGTAGCTTGACGGATTAACAGCACAACTCGCTTTAAGTAGCTGGGCTGGGCTCACCACCTCTGACATGGTTAACGTCGTGCGACGGGCTAACACAACCTTCTCTAGCGCTGTCTCAGCAATGGCGGTCAAAGCATCGTGAACCATTTGCGTCCAGTCGTTCTTCTCGGGATGACAACGTTCGGTCACAATATGGCTATCCAACGGCGCGACAGGCTGCATCGTTAAGACAAGCGCATCGAGAGATGCTAGCAGTTTATCAGTCTGAGACGACACATTAACCACCAGACGCCAGAAGCCATCCTGACGAACCACCTCAATCTGCGGTAAAAAGAAGTATGAGGGCATACAACGCCGATTGGCAGCGGTACGGCCATCAAACGAGTGTCCCCCCCAAATCCGCTGTCCTTCCGTCAAGGTCTCTTCCGCCACCGCAGCGTCAGTAAAGGTCGCGACTTGGCCTAAAGCAACAACTTCTTCTCGGCCATCTCGGTGCTGCCAATAAAACTTAGGATAGAGCGTTTGTCCGTCCAACCAATCAATAAGATCCACGTTCGCAGGCCAGTCGAGAGGGGTTTCCAAACGAATAGGGGCTGAACGTGGCATCGTCGCGATGGTTTCGGCTAACGCTTCAATGGCAACTCGTAACGCAGTCAATGTCACCTCACACAGCAGTTGTCGAGCAAAAAACTAATCAGCCATTCTACCCCAAGCCAGAATAAAAAGGGATCGCCAATACGCCATTAAATCCTTAGCTGATAAAATCATAGATATTAGTTATTTTCTCTATTTTTCCTATTAAGGCTTTATTTTATCTGCTTTTGTAGTGTAATTTGTAATCAAAACAAAATGAAAATACAGGAACAAACACATGTATGATCTTGGCATGTCAAATAAACTTGACAACGTCTGCTACGATATCCGCGGTCCAGTACTTAAACATGCTAAGCGTATGGAAGAAGAAGGGCATAAAATTCTAAAGCTAAATATTGGCAATCCAGCCCAATTTGGCTTTGATGCCCCTGATGAAATTCTCGTTGACGTCATACGCAACTTACCAACATCGCAAGGGTACTGTGATTCAAAAGGGATCTATTCCGCCCGTAAAGCCATTGTGCAGCACTATCAAAAACGGGGCATGCTGGATCTCGATGTTGAAGACGTTTACGTTGGTAACGGCGTTTCAGAGCTGATTGTCATGGCGATGCAAGCATTGCTCAATAATGGTGACGAGATACTCGTTCCGGCACCAGATTACCCGCTCTGGACCGCGAGTGTCTCTCTCTCTGGCGGTAACCCTGTGCACTATCTATGTGATGAAGAAGCCAATTGGTACCCTGATCTTGACGATATTCGCCAAAAAATCACCCCAAACACCAAAGGCATCGTACTGATCAACCCAAATAACCCGACAGGAGCAGTCTATAGCCGAGACTTTCTACTCGATGTTATCGAGATCGCTCGGCAGCATAAATTGATCATTTTTGCCGATGAGATCTACGACAAAATACTCTATGACGGTGCAATTCATCACTCAATTGCCCCACTGGCAGAAGATGTGTTTTGTGTTACGTTCAACGGGCTATCTAAGTCATATCGTGTTTGTGGTTTTCGTGCTGGTTGGATGCTGCTCTCTGGACCACGTCACCAAGCCGCTGGCTATATTGCAGGCCTTGAGATGCTCGCCTCAATGCGCCTATGTGCCAACGTTCCAATGCAACATGCCATTCAAACAGCATTGGGGGGCTACCAGAGTATTAATGAGTTGATATTGCCTGGCGGTCGCCTACTCGAACAGCGCGATAAAGCGTGGGAGATGATCAATGCCATTGAGGGCGTCAGCTGCAAGAAGCCCAAAGGCGCACTCTACCTGTTTCCTAAAATTGACACCAAAAAATACAAGATTGTTGATGACGAGCGAATGATGCTCGATTTCTTGATTCAGGAAAAAGTGTTGATGGTACATGGCACGGGTTTTAACTGGCCATCACCAGATCACTTCCGCATTGTTACCCTTCCTCGTATTGATGATCTCGAAATGGCCATTAGCCGCTTCGAGCGTTTCTTGCATAGCTATAGCCAATAACACATAGCTATCGTCAATAACGCATCGCTACAGCCAATACCCCCCTGCCATCGCCGGATACACGCCGGCGATGATAATTGCCTGATTGTCACACAACTGTTAACGTATAAGTAACATAAGCCGTTACGAGAACATCGAATGTCTGTCAGTCACTTCTTCGCCCATCTGTCACGAATGAAACTGATCCAGCGCTGGCCATTAATGCGCAATGTTGCCACTGAAAATATCAGCGAGCACAGTTTAATGGTCGCTTTTGTGGCCCACGGATTGGCGTTAATCAGCAATAAAAAATTTAATGGTCAGTGTAATCCAGAGCGCATCGCACTGCTTGCGATGTTCCATGACACCAGTGAAGTGATCACTGGCGACATGCCAACCCCTATAAAGTACTTTAATCCCACCATTGCCAACGAATACAAAAAAATAGAACTTGCCGCTGAACAACGCCTGCTCGGCATGTTACCACCAGAATTCCAAGCAGATTATGCCTCGCTGCTCGACAGCCAAGCCATCGATCCTGACGATTATGCCATCGTCAAACAAGCTGACACTTTGTGTGCATATATAAAATGCTTAGAAGAGCTCAGTATGGGAAACCATGAATTTGAGCAAGCCAAAGCCCGCCTTGAAGAGATGCTTGAACAACGACGCACCCCGGAGTTAACCTATTTCGAGCAAGTGTTTATTCCGAGCTTTACCCTTACCCTCGATGAGATTAGCTAATGACAAACTCGCTACATGAAATATGGCAACACCGACACACCAATGAAAACAAACAACGTCGGGATGATCATCGTAGTGTCTATGAGCGAGATAGAGCTCGAATTCTTCACTCAGCCGCCTTTCGCCGCCTACAAGCCAAAACACAGGTACACGGCGCAGGAATGAATGACTTCTACCGTACTCGACTAACACATTCGTTAGAAGCCGCTCAAGTCGGGGCGGGCATCGTCACGCAACTGAAAATAAAACAACCGGAGTTCACGCATTTATTACCATCAAACAGCTTGATTGAAAGCCTATGCCTTGCCCATGACATCGGCCATCCACCTTTTGGCCATGGCGGAGAAGTCGCACTTAATTACATGATGCGCAATCACGGCGGCTTCGAGGGAAATGCACAGACATTTCGTATCGTGACACGTCTAGAACCCTATACGCCTGAGCATGGCATGAACTTAACGCGACGCACACTACTTGGCTTAATGAAATACCCAGCACTACTTAGCGCGGCAGTCGCACCACAACGCCCAAATGACATTGAGAACTTCCGCTGTCTTGTCGCTTCACAATGGCAACCTGCAAAAGGGATTTATGATTGCGACAACGCACTCTTTAACTGGGTTATCGCACCGCTGGGCGAATCAGAGCAGCAGCATCTCAGTACGCTCCGTCCCTCAAACGAGCCTAACTTACACCGGAAAACCCTATTTAAGTCGTTTGACTGTTCTATTATGGAGCTGGCAGACGACATCGCCTACAGCGTTCATGATCTCGAAGATGCGATTGTGATGGGTATTGTCTCGCGTCATCAATGGCAAGAGCTGGTCGCCAGCCAACTGATCGACTGCGGCGATCTCTGGATAGAGCAACACATAGATAAAATAACCCAGAGCTTTTTTGGTCAGCCACACGAGCGTAAAGACGCGATAGGCTCACTCGTTAACGCCTTGATTACCGCAATCCACATCGAACCAACAACTAGCGTTAACAACGACCAGCAGCTTAGCCCCCTTCTGCGCTGGCAAGCGACGCTCAGTCAACCAATGACATTAGTACTCAATGCGCTCAAGCAGTTTGTCTATCGTTTTGTCGTAATGAATCATGATTTGCAACTTTTTGAATATAAAGGTCAGCAGATCATTATGGCGTTATTCGAAGCCATTGAAGCCGACCCCATACGCTTACTGCCTGAATCGACACGGCAGCGCTGGGTTGCCTCGGGTAACGACCCAAGAGTGATTGCAGATTACATCGCAGGCATGACAGATGGTTACGCTCAGCGCCTACATTCTGCACTGTTTGATGCGTCACTTTCACAAGGTATTCACCGCCCACTTTAGCGCGAAATTCACGGTGCAGCGACGTTGGCTGCCGCGAAATAAGAACATCAAGCGCGTCACATCACATTCCCTCACCTAGCAAACTCAACAAAAACACAACACTCGCGCTACCTAATACACACACAAGTAACACACAGCTCACAAAAAACAAAATCCCCTCACACTTTGACACCTGTGCGTCATGATTTTGGCGCATGCTTTACTAAAGATAGACAAAAGTGTATGCAAATATATTCAGCGAGGTAAAAAGAGCATGGTACTTACTTTAGATTGTTCACATTGCAACCAGAACTCAACGTTCTATCGCATCCATCGTTCAATACCAGAAAAATATATAACACGTCGCAGCTGGCAAAAGTACCAGTGCAAAAATTGCCACGCTATTGTATTTCGGGAAAAGCCAACCAATCAGCTCTGCACGGATAACGGCGTTAAGCTTGCCAAATGATTACTCGAGTCTGGCACCCTAACAATGCAACACCACATCAATAAGATATGGAGATTCGCTATTACCGTTCGGAATAATTTCGACGTGCAACATCCGGTGTCATCTGCTGGAGCTGATAATCGATCATTTTGTCAAATGGAACAAGTAAGGCATCTAAACCATTGTTACTTGGCTCAACAGCTCGTAGTGCAAAATACCCCGCCTCGACAGTACTAACCCCTGTCTGCTTTGACGTTTTACGTATGCGATAACGTCCTGGTAGTACGTCATCCAGAAAGCAACAAGGCAAGGCATGTAAATTACTCGATAGCTGCATTATTTTGTAGGCTTTCTTCCACGTGCCATCCAATAGAATAAAGCCAATGTTTCGCTGACTTTGGGTCACTAGTTGGCTAGCTGGCGTCGCGAATTCCCCTGGGTAGAGTAGATACCAATCAATATCATCGCGCGTTAGCGCCTGATTTAGTCCTTCGTGCTCAGTAAAGTCTTCACCGACCATGACTTGGCAAGTCGCTAGACTTAAATCGAGTATCCTCGCTGTTCCAATTGCTCGCTTCACCTCAGTAGGGTGTTGCAGAATCAACAATTCAGTTTTAGTATCAACAGGCTGAATCCATTGGCATATACACGCTTTGAGCGCTTTATTACAGCGCGGACAATACTGTCTCATGAGGATCTCTTGACTACTTATCGCTATCTATGTCTATTTACTGTACTGCTAATACTCATGCAGTTTCCTGCCATTAACGAGTGGGCCTATTGGCAGCGTGAGTCCATTGAGCTTGGCCAATGGTGGCGCATCCTAACAGGAAACTTTACCCATACCAACCTTTGGCATCTCGGTATGAATGTCATCGCCTTTTGGCTTATCAGCCATATATTCCGAGAATATATCAGCCCTTACCACTATACAATATTGATTCAGCTTATTAGTGCTATTATTGGACTGAGTTTGTTCATCACTGACATTGAGCTTTATGCTGGATTTTCCGGCACATTGCATGGGCTGTTTGCTTGGGGCGCAATAAAAGAGATCCAACATAAATATGCTGGTGGCTGGTTAATGTTGGTTGGCATTTGCTTAAAAGTAGGCATGGAGTTCTATACTGGTGGTAGTGCTGCAACCGCCAATTTAATAAATGCACGTGTCGCTATTGAGGCCCATGCTATGGGTATGATAAGTGGAATTATATTATCCCTCATCACCAAGGTGCACACTAGGAACGTGTAACACATTACAACTCATTCATCAAATAAATACCTTAAATACTAAGTCGCATGCTTTACAGCGTTAAAGTGTAAGTTAATGTAACAAGGTCATGCCTTTCACTGACTAATCCTACCGAACAGAAACGCAGCACTTACATCACACCATTACAACACCAAGGCAACAATAAGCCATCACTAGCAACAAACAACCAGGAATGCAAACACATCAGCACGCCAGATGTAAGCAACTCTCGTTAGACACGTTAGCATGGCGTTATCCACTCCGTTAACCCGAAACACCCTCGCAACACGCAATAGCTGTGCGCAATTTAACCGCTTTGTTCGATTTGATCTCAAGCAAATTTTAGAAACATTCTTCTCTTATAATCTCTATTAATTCATAGGTGTACAAAATACAACCAGATATAGATACAAAAGTTTGTTTTCATTATTTCAATAATAATCAACGCTAATTTTCGTATATATATTTTACTATTTTTATAAGGGATATGATGAAAAAGTCTACCATTGCACTTGGCGTTATCGCTGCCGCTGCATTAATCGCTTACCCTACTTATCGCTCATTCATGGGCGTCCAATCTGTCACTGTTGATATGACAGAACAAGCACAAAAGCTAGCTGAATATGCAAACAGCGATGCATTTATAACACCTCAAGCACTTGCAGAACTAATGAATGCAAATGACGATGTTGTTGTTATTGGTGCGCTAAATCCTGTTCGTGGTGACTCTCCTATTCGTGGTTCTCACACCATGTGGCGCCCAGACTACTCAGCAAGTAACGATGCCTTTGATTTTGGCGGTATGCGCAACACCCCAGAAGAGATGGAGAACGTACTTGGAAATATCGGCGCAACGGCAGACAGTACCATTGTTGTTTACGCTGCCAACGCACACCACGATGCCGCACGTCTATATTGGCAAATCAAAATGTTAGGCCATGAAGATGTTCGCTATCTGGACGGTGGCCTAAATGCATGGGCAGGAGCTAACCTACCCACAGGCAACGCCAACCCTCGCGTAGAAAGTACCGTTTATACAGCGCCAAATGCAAATAAAGATCAACTAGCAACACTGGACATGGTTCTTGATGCCATTGCAGATGACGAATGGGTAATTGTCGATACACGTGGCATGAGCGAGCATGATGGCTCCCAAACCCTTTCTGGAGCATTTGGCCCAGGTATGATCCCAAACAGTATCTTTATCGAGTGGACCGACGCCGCGAATGACGATACTACGTTAAAATCTGCTGAAGAATTACAAGCTATATACGGTGACATTATTGATGGCAAAAAGGTCATCTCTTACTGCCAATCTGGCGTACGTTCTGCTCACACCACGATGGTTCTAAAAGAAGTACTAGGCGCAGAAGAAGTCTACAACTACGACGGCTCTTGGATAGAGTGGAGCCACGCGCACTACGAAGCAAATAATGCGGATGTAAAAGTCGCTAACGGCCAAAGCTAACGCTATCCACTAATTACAAAGGCACAGACTACCTGTGCCTATCATTACAATTCAGAGCCCTATATTATGCAAAACCTCATTTTTAACCAAAAGCTCTACGATACAGCCCAACACGTTGTTGATGGTTGTATGGGCGATGCAGCCCCTGCGTGTGAAGCAGCATGTCCAATGCACACCAATGTAAAACAATATGTTAAGCAAGCCGCTCAAGGTGAATATCAAGCCGCACTTGATACCATCCGTAATAAGCTATTCTTACCTCAAACCTTGGGACGCATTTGTGCGCACCCTTGTGAAGCAGCGTGTCGTCGTAATAGCGAGTTTGGACAACCAATCAGTGTTGCAGGCGTTAAACGTTTCGTCGCAGAACAAGTGGATAAAAAGGAAAACTGGGATCTTACCGTTGGGCAACCAACAGGCAAGCGTGTTGTCATCGTTGGTGCAGGCCCTGCTGGTGCACAAGCCGCCATCGAACTACGTCGCCAAGGTCATGCGGTAACCCTACTTGAAAAACTAAACGTTTATGGCGGCATGATGCGTGTCGGTATCCCAGAATATCGTCTACCTCGTGACGTGATTGACTTTGAATTCAGCTACCTTGAAATGCTAGGTGTTGAGGTTCGTTTCGGTGTAGAAGTCGGTAAAGACATTCGCTTTGCTGAGCTACGTGAACAGTATGATGCGGTTATTCTGGCGCACGGCGCACATATCGGCTCAATCATTCCACTGCCAGGTCACCAGTCTCAAGGGGTGTTCTCAGCGGTTGAATACCTGAAAGAAATTTCAGAAACACACGCATTCCCGAAAGCGGGTCAGCGCGTAATGGTGATTGGTGGTGGTGATGTTGCAATGGACTGCGCGCGCTCGTCTTGGCGTATCGGTGCTGACGAAGTACATCAGTGCTCGCTAGAGAGTATGGAAAATCTGCCTGCTAGTCAGATCGAAATTGAAGAATCACTCGAAGAAGACGTCAGCTTCAATGCTGGTTGGGGTCCTAAAGAGATCTTATCGCAAGACGGAAAAGTCACGGGTATTGTACTACAAAAAGTGGCATCTATCTTAGATGCTGAAGGTAACTTTGCGCCGACTTATACCGAAGAAACTCGCACTATCGACGTTGATACAGTGATCTTCGCGACTGGACAAGTCGTTGCCGACATTACAGACGGTGAACTGGAACAAGGCCGCGGCGGACGTTATATCGTAGATAACGAAACCCTTGCGACTTCAGCTCCGGGTGTCTACGTCGCTGGCGATGCTAGTGGTGCGAATATTGTCATCCAAGCCATGGCGCTTGGGCGTAAAGCGGCACTGAGTATTGAACGTCAGTTTGCTAATAAAGCACTAACTGATGACCGAGATTTTACCCAAGAGTACAGCTATACCAGTCGCCTCGATGTACCTCTTCCTGAAGGATCAACCGATCAACCTCGCCTACATGGCAAGCTACGTGATGCACAAGAACGCAAGCGTGACTTTAAGCAAGTTGATTTCGGCTTCACCGCTGAGCAAATCAAGCAAGAGTCTAACCGCTGTTTCCAATGCGAATGTAAATTGTGCATGAAAGAGTGCATCATGATGAACGACTTTGGCGACTGTCCAAAGACGCTATTTAGTGATTTCACTGAGAATAAGACAATGGACCCGCTACTTGCTTACTCTTGTAATGCGTGTGACCAATGTACCATTGCTTGTCCTAAAGATTATCCAATGAAAGAGATATTCTTAGGTGCGCGTGCTGATTTCGTCAATGCAAATGGCGGAAAATCACCAATGCCTGGCCACAAAGCCATCTACATGCACCAAAAATTAGGCTTTTCTAAGCTCTTCACTATGGCCAAAAAATCAGTAGGACGTTAATCATGAGCAATAAAATTTTTATGCCGGGCTGTAGTCTTCCGTCATATAACCCAGAAGCAGTATCAAAAACAGCAGCACATCTAAAGTCAGTTTTTCCTGAGCTGGGTGCTGTACAAAACTGTTGCGGTAAACCAACCGCAGCCCTTGGCCAAACAGAAAAATTCAAAGAGCGCTTTGGGTTACTGCAGGCGGACTTCAACAAACTAGACGCTGAAGAAGTCATTGTCGCCTGTCAGAGCTGTTTCGGTATGATCAAGAAAAATGCCAATGGTCAGAAACCGGTCTCTTTATGGGCACTACTCCCTAAAATTGGTTTGCCTAAAGAGCTAGTCGGCAAGGCAAAAGACAGCGATGTGGTTTTCACTATCCATGACTCATGTTCAACCCGTTATGAGAGTGAACTGCAAGAGGGGATCCGCTGGGTTCTAAACGAGCTTGGCTATAAAACAGTAGAGCCAAAATACACCAAAGATAACACACGCTGTTGTGGCTTCGGTGGCATGGTAGTTCCAGCCAACCCAGATGTCGCAAAACGTGTTATCGAACGCCGTGTCGATGAGTTCGAAACGAATCACATTGTGGTCTACTGTGCTGCATGCCGTGCATCAATGATGGGCGTAGGTGCGCAATCATGGCACATCTTAGATCTTCTTTGGGGACCAGTTGTTATGCAAAACGACAGTGCACCAGAGAACGTATTGGCAAGTCCGATGAAATCATGGATGAACCGTTATAAAAGCAAAGCTGGTCTAATCAAGTGCATGACCGTTGACTAATCGCCACGTCCCAACGGCTATGTACGCCGTTGGGTTTTCTCATTCTCATGGAGAGAAAGTTCGATGAAATTTATTAAAATCGCCATCATTGCTGCTGTCGTTGCAGCGCTGTTATTTGCCGCGAAACAAACCGGCATTTTAGATCTTTTAACTGATGTAGAAGGTCTACAAAACTGGATTGCTGGCTTCGGCCCTATGGGTTATGCCGTCTTTGTTCTGGTTTATATTGTATCTTGTATTTTCCTACTACCAGGTAGCGCACTTACCATTGTTGCAGGTATCGCTTTTGGGCCGATTGCAGGTGGCATCATTGCCCTATTGGCTGCAACCGCTGGCGCTACCGCTGCTTTCGTGGTTGGTCGTTTCCTTTTGCGTAACCTCATCCTAAACAAGTTCGGTGACAACCCAATCTTTAAGAAGATTGACGATGGGGTAGCAGAGAACGGCGCTAGCTTTTTGATCCTAACTCGCCTAGTTCCTGTCTTCCCATTTAGTCTGCAAAACTATGCATACGGCTTAACCGGGCTTAACTTAGGCACTTACGTTATCGTATCACTCGTCACAATGGCACCTGGTGCATTTATCTTTGCTTACATGGCTGGTGATATTGCAACTAACGGCGTATCAGCGATGCTACTTGTGAAGTTCGCTGCAGCTGGTCTTGTATTATTTGGCATGTCGCTCATTCCAAAGTATATTGCCAAGAAGAAAGGTATTGATATGGATGCCCTTGCTAAATAGGGCCGTCATAACTGCATTCAGCGCTAGCTCTCAAGGCTAGCGCTTTATTTCTTATTTGGTAAAACAAAATGCGCCGCTTCCTTCTATCTCTATATTGTGTAACGTTATTGTTTTGCACCCCTGCCACACTAGCCACTGACTGGACTCACATTGAGCAAAAAGCTCAGGGACAAACGGTCTACTTCTATGCTTGGGGCGGTAACCCTCAGGTCAACCACTATATAGAGTGGGTTGCCAGCCAAGTCGAGCGGCAGTTTGACATTACGCTTGTTCATGTAAAAGTTGCCGACATTAGCGATGCGCTAACATTAATCATTAACGACAAATCTAGCGACCGAGATCATGGCGGAAAAGTCGACATGCTATGGCTCAACGGTGAAAATTTTGCCACATTAAAATCACTTAATCTCCTTTATGGACCTTTTACCGACACCCTACCCAATACTCAACTTCTTAACCCTGCGTTACCAACTGACAGCGATTTTTCTATTCCAGTCGAAGGGTTAGAGTCCCCATGGGGAGTTGGGCAACTCGGCTTTCTGTTTGACGAAAAAACCACGCCAACCCCTGCACGCAGTGCGGTCGAGTTACTACAATACGCTAAGCAGCACCCTGGAAGGATCAGTTATCCCCAACCGCCTCAGTTCCATGGTACGACCTTTCTTAAGCAACTGTTATGGGAGCTTACCGATGATCCAGACGCATTACGTAAAGATGTCAGCGAGGTGGATTTTGATGCTGTCACACAACCTTTATGGACTTACTTAGATGAACTGCATCATTACGCTTGGTATAAAGGACGGCGCTTTCCACAAAGTGACCGGCATATGATCCAATTAATGGGTGATCGTGAATTGCATATGGCCATCACGTTCAATCCCGGTGAAGGGCCTGCAGCAGTGCAACGAGGAGACATACCCTCAACCGTGTCACAGCACACATTTCGTGCCGGCGCCCTCACCAATATTCACTTCCTCGCCATTCCATATAACTCCGATGTTAAGGAAGGCGCAAAAGTTGTGATCGATTATTTAATGTCAGCGGAAGCACAAACGAGAAAGGCCGATATTGCCCACTGGGGAGATCCGACTGTGCTTGCACCTGAACATGTGCCATCAGTAACAGCGGAGCTATCGCTAGGCATTCCCGAACCGCATTTTACTTGGCATACCCATTTACCATTAGCTTGGAAGGCACGTTATGGTTTCTAAACGCCTCTCCTTTTCTATGCTTATCGTCGTCGCTATCTGCCTGCTGCCATTATTGGCTGGCGTGCTGGCCACGATTATTCCAGCACTCGGTTATTACCCCGCATTAGGTCACCATAATATTCACTTGGCTCAATGGGCTAAGTTGTTCTCGGAGCCGGGGTTACTCTTTAGCCTAACATTAAGCTTAAAAATTGGGATAGTTTCAACTCTACTCGCAGTAGCACTGACCTTTACGCTTCTCAGTCTACTTTGGCAACAGCGCGGCTGGCGCATCGTCTCTCTCTACCTCGCCCCAGCACTCGCCTTACCCCATGTAGCCTTCGCCATTGGGTTAAGCTTCGTCTTAGCACCAAGTGGTTGGTTTATTCGTCTGCTAATGCCACTACTTGATGGCTCAGAGCCTCCCCTATGGATGACAATTAATGACCCATGGGGCTGGTCATTGATTGTTATGTTGATCATAAAAGAAGTGCCATTCTTGTTATTGATGGCGCTAGGGGTGCTTAGTCAGTTAGAACCAGAGCGTCAACTGCTTATGGCGCGAAGCTTAGGTTATGACCGAATACAGGCTTGGTGGAAAGTACTGGTTCCACAAATCTATACAAAACTGCGCTTACCGATTGCAGCCGTTTTAGTGTATGGAATAACAGTGGTTGACGCAGCGATGATCATCGGTCCTCAGCTTCCGCCACCAATGGCAATTCGCGTCTTTCAGTGGTTCCAGCACAGCGATCTTGATCATCGCCTGCTGGCTTGCTGCGGCGCTATTCTGCTAACCCTGTCAACCTTGCTAGTTTTGGGTCTTTGGCGAATGGCTGAGAGAGCACTCCTTCCTTTATCAAAGCGAGTCTGGTTGAATGCACGAAAGCGTGTTCACCATCCCGCGGTTATGCTTGGCGCTTTCGCCCTTCCCGTGTTGGCCTTGTTATCGGTGATGACATTAATCGCGCTCATCATCTGGTCACTCACTCAACATTGGCACTTCCCGAGGTTAATGCCTGCTACACTGAGTTTGCAAGCATGGTATCACGCAAGCAACGCACTAAAAGGCCCAATGTTTACGGCACTCACATTAGCATTATCAGCCACATTGCTCGCGACAGTAGCCACCATCATTGTTTTAGAATATCAACAACAACGTGATCGATATTGGCCAATGGTCATCCCCTGTTGCGCCCTTTTCATCCCCGGTATCACGCTATTTACTGGGTTACCCATGTTGCTAAATCAGATAACTCATCACCTACCGTTTATTGCCGTCGTATGGGGCCATCTGCTCATGGCGTTTCCTTATGTTTATCTTAGTTTGCATGGGCCATACAAAGCCATTGATGGGCGGTACATCACTGTCGCGCGTTCGTTAGGCGCATCGTCATTCACTGTATGGTGGAAAATCAAACGTCCACTGTTACAATCAGCGATTCTCAGTGCTCTCGCGATTGGCTTTAGCGTCAGTATCGTACAGTACCTACCTACTTTGTTAATGAGTGGGGGACGTCTTGCGACGGTAACCACGGAAGCTGTGGCAATTACAGCCAGCTACGACCGTACCTCTGCTGCGATTTACGGCTTAAGTCAAGCTGCCATGCCTTTAACGGTTTTCTGGTTGATCAAGCTATGGAAACCGAAACATTTACGTAAAAGATATCAATCATCATGACTTCGAACCTAAAGCAACTGGAACTAAAACAACTACAACTCACCAAAGCAGCAATACCGTTCTTAAGGCCCATTGAGGCTACCGTACGTGGTGGGGAGATCCTTGCTATTACTGGGCCAAGTGGTTGTGGTAAGTCAACGTTATTGTCTGCCATCTCTGGTAGTCTGCACCATATTTTTACCGTTCAAGGCGAGATCCTGCTAAATGGAGATAACATTTCTGACAAAGCGATTGAGCAGCGTCGGATCGGCATTCTTTTTCAAGACCCGCTACTATTCCCTCATTTAACCGTGGTTGAAAATATCTGTTTTGCTGATGGTCATGGCCACCATGAGGACCGAATGTTACGTGCTATGGCGTCGCTAGAACAAGTCGGGCTCAATAACATCGCCCATCGCTATCCATCCGAAATTTCAGGAGGACAAGCGGCGCGGGTCGGATTGCTACGAACATTACAAGCAAAGCCTTTAGCTTTGTTATTGGACGAACCATTTTCCAAACTAGATAGTAAGACACGGCTCACCTTTAGAGAGTGGGTCTACCAGATCATCAAACAACGCGGGATCCCGACATTGTTAGTCACTCACGACGAGGCTGATATCCCAGATCCAACATTTACCTTAAACATTGGGGACTACAGCTTATGATTGACCGCTGGACCGCCGCTGCGGTAAAACCACCGTTGCACCTCATTGCACAAACTTTTTGTCATCAACGAATTAGCGCAAATCATGTCACAGTGTGTGGCTTTTTCATTGGTATGCTCGCCTTGCCGTTATTGGCATTCGAACAATACCTACTGGCATTGGTCTGTGTTTTATTTAACCGCTTTTGTGATGGATTAGACGGCGCAATTGCTCGGGTTAACGGAGGTAGCGACCTAGGAGGATTTCTTGATATTGTCCTCGATTTTATCTTTTACGCAGCAGTGATATGCGGCTTTGCTCTTGCACAACCTGAGAATGCCGTCTTTGCCAGCTTGCTTTTGTTTGGTTTTATGGGAACGGCCAGCAGCTTTCTTGCCTTTTCATCTATCGCCGCAAAACGAGAGATCGATAACCCAATTTATCCCAATAAAGCCCTGTACTATTTAGGTGGGATCACTGAAGGCTCTGAAACCATCGCCTTCTTTGTCGCAATGTGTCTCTTCCCACAGCACTTTGTGGCTCTCTCTCTCACCTTTGCCATCTTATGCTACATCACCACATTCACCCGCATTATGTCAGCCATAGCAACATTTAAAGAGTAGAGTTACATTTCACACCAGCGCCCTGTAGCAATGCGAGGGCGCTAGATTGTCGTGTTGTTGAACTTTCTAATCACGACGACCGGCGCCTTTTTTGGCATCAAATGCTACCAGCTGCTCCGCAGTAGCGGGCTGTTGATACTTCGCTTTCCATTCACTGTAAGGCATACCATAAATTCTGGCTCTAGCCTCTTCATCTGTTATATCAATCCCCGCCTCATCAGCCGCCGCTTTATACCATTTGCCTAGACAATTCCGGCAAAAATCAGCCAATATCATCAGATCAATATTCTGAACTTCTTTATGCTCATCAAGGTGTTGCAACAGTCTCTGGAAGACGGCTGCGTCTAATGCTGTCTGTGTTTGGTTGCCAATATCTTGAAGCGGTGCGTTTTTCTGTGTCATGTCCTGCTCCTTCATCCTTTGCTGCCTCTATCGGCAGTTTTAACCAATGGCAAGTGCGTCGCCATAGTGTTAAATCTAGCACCGGATCAAAGGTCATGAAATTAACACCCTGTTCAAATGCTTGCTGATAAAGAGGTGAATTTGTCATTCCACCTAAAACAGGATGACGTAGGTGCTTCAATACACGCTTAAATTGTTCAAGCCCTTGCTCCCCTTTACCATTACGTGTCGCGACAAAAGCAATTGGCTGACGGCGTTGACGGTAGGTCGGAGAATGAATCAATTTTCCAATAAAATTCAAAATGGCATGAATATCAATTGGAGATGGCTGCAGCGGGACAATAATTCGATCCGCGAGAGACAAATAGCGTTCCATTTCCAGCATGGAAAAATTTGATGGCGTATCCATCAATATAACATCGCTGCGGCGATCAACTTTTACCGCCAAAGAGAATAACTGCCCAGTATCAAATTGAAAATGTTGTGACTCAACGATACCGCTGATATTCCCCCAATGTTGTGATGTTCGCTGCGTATCAAAGTCTATTAACTCGCAACGGTAGGAGCTGGATAACACACTGGCTAACGCAATCGCAAACGTCGATTTTCCCGCTCCACCCTTACGATTCATAATCAAAACTTTACAACCAGGGGCAGACTTTAAGCCACAAGATTGATAAGAGCTATCCTTCTGTCGTTTCATTTAAGCTCCCTTAGATTAAAATTTTGAGCAGCTTATCAATGACAACGACTGAATGACGAATTGAATGTGAGAAGAAATGACAATTTGAAAGCAAGATCACGAATTACGCAATCTTGTTGTGATGCAGAGATAACAATACGCTTACATTGCGCGCAAAGGGAATAAAAAAGTAAGAGAGCATGACAATAAAGCTATCCGGTACTCTCTTACTGTATACAAGCTTATCGTTTAGGTTGCCACTTAACAATGCCATCACTTTGTGGCTTGCCCGTTGTCGTCTGTTTGCTTTGTGGAGAGCGACGCTTAGGTTTAGCGCTACTGCCGTTTTCAGACTTGGCACGACGTCCATCATAGCCTTTGGCACTATGGGTTCTACTTGTCGAGCGTGATTCGCTCAAATTGGCTTTTTCTTTGGCATCATGCAACTTAGCCGGCGTCGCTTTTCGAATGACCTTACCCGTGGTATCAGTACGTGAAGCCTCTTCCGTTTTACTCGACTCTGCAATCATGGCATTAATTTGCGCCATTTCATCATCAGAAAGGTAGCGCCACTTTCCGGTCGGTAAATCATCAATCGTGATGTTCATGATACGTACACGCTTCAACTTAAATACGTCATAACCCAGCGCTTCACACATACGACGGATCTGACGATTCAAGCCCTGAGTCAGGGTAATACGAAAGACAAAACGCGACTCCTGCGACACCTTACACGGCAGGGTAACCGTATCAAGAATTGGCACACCGGCACCCATTTTCTCAATAAACTCTGGAGTAATTGGCTTATCAACCCTTACCACATACTCTTTTTCATGGTTGTTACCCGCGCGCAAAATTTTATTGACGATGTCACCATCATTGGTCATAAATATTAAGCCATCTGATGCCTTATCAAGGCGACCAATGGGGAAAATACGCTTGCGATGACCAATAAAGTCAACAATATTCCCTTCGATATGCTTTTCTGTCGTACAAGTAATACCCGTTGGCTTATTCAAAGCAATATAGATAGGTCTCTCTTTGCTGCGTAACGGGCGATCATCAACACAAACCTGCTCACCGTCCGCGACTTTTCGCCCCATTTCGGCCACTTGACCATTAATTGTAACGCGCCCTTGCTCTATCAGCTTATCGGCTTCTCGGCGTGAGCAATAGCCAGTATCACTGATGAATTTATTAAGGCGAGTTAAGGTGGCTTCTGTCATGGTTAAATCTCTAGTAGGGTATCGCTAAACCGTAGCGCAAAAAGGGAGGCTATTCTAGCGGAAAACCCACAAGGAATCGAATTTCCCTGATACAAACGCTCGTCTGGCTTGCATGCCAATTAGGGGTCACTTAGGTATAGATGCACTCATGCTTATTTCTATCTTCTTTATAGATACGCCCAATCGCGACTAACAAGATACCAATACTAAACACATCATTAACTAAGCCACCGTAAGAACCAACTACAAGCGCATTGATCATCCACAAACACGCACAAAATAGAAATGCCAGTCGCATTGCCAAGCCACGAACACAAAACAGCGCATAACAGCCAAATAGCGATGCCACTGCTGGTAGTAAGTCTCGCGGCTCTTGGAAAAAGAACAAACTCATTGAAAGCTGAATGAGTGCAAAGCAAAAAAACGGCTTATAACCCTGAAATTTTATTGAACATAGGGCTCTAAAAGCACTGATGCCGAAATTAATCCCAGCAACTACCGCGCCAAGCAACATGTAATGGATAGAAAACGTTATACACGAACAGCAAATCAATGCTCGCATCCGATTATCATGGGTCGTCGACCCCGCTAGAATATTGAAACCAAGAGCAACAAAGCCCAAGGACTGAATCCAAACTTCATTCATTCATTTCTTCCGTTAAAAACCGCACCAAACGCCTTAAACGGAAAAAGGCCCCTAACAGAGCCATTCATTCGCAATTAAGCCTTTGGCATATCGTCTTCATCGCCTCAAACAGGTCACATATTTGTGCTATTTGCGATAGAGCAGCGTCGATTGCCCTATTGGCTCGTCTACGTCAACTCTGCCGTCTGTGAGGTTTTTCCTGTCCAAACATCTATTTAGCCACTCATATTCTGGAAAACAGACATTTTTCACGATTTCGTCCCAATTATATACGGCTGCAACCAGTAGTTCACGCCTAAACAGGTGCTAAAACTTGATCTCGTAGACAGTTGTCTCTTTTTTATAAAGCATAAACCACGCGCGCTGCACTGCCGCCGTCTTATGCCCTTCATTATCCAGATATAAAAAATCCCCTTACTCACTAGGAGTAAGGGGATTTTAATCATGTTAACTTAGCCATGGTTATGGCGCGTTACCACATCTTTTTGCAGTTCTTTCTCTAACAACTGTTCAACGTAGGCTGGAGAGTGCGTCTTCGCAGCTAACAAGCGATACATGGCAGGAATAACCAACAAGGTAACAAATGTTGCAAAGGCCATACCGAAGAACACCACCGTACCTACTGCCATACGGCTTTCTGCCCCCGCTCCCGTCGAGAAGATCAACGGCAGCGAACCAAACAAGGTGGTGAACGCTGTCATCATAATCGGACGTAAACGACGCACTGAGGCTTCAACGATCGCCGACTCAAACTCACGACCACGGTCACGCAACTGGTTGGCAAACTCAACAATCAATATACCGTTCTTCGTCACCATACCAATCAGCATAATCATACCAATTTGGCTATAGATATTTAGCGACAGATCCGTTAACCAAAGTCCACCTAGGCCACCAAAAATACCCATCGGTACGGTTAGCATAATCACCAACGGGTTAATAAAGCTCTCAAACTGCGCAGCCAACACCAAATAAGCAACTAACAGTGCCAAACCGAACACAAACAGCATGCTGCTCTGATTCTCTTTGAAATCTTTCGATTCACCGTTATAGCTAATAGAGATATCGGCTGGCAATAACTTGATAGCCTCTGCTTCCAGATAATCAAGCGCCTCACCTAAGGTATACCCTTCAGTGACGTTCGCTTTAAGGGTGATCGCTTTTTGCTTCATAAAGTGATTCAAGCGGCTTGCTGATGCAACCTCTTCAATCGATGTCACGGTATCAAGGGTTATCAACTCTCCACGCGAGGTACGCAAATAAATCTTTGACAGATCGGAAACATTATTGAAACGGTCTTCTTCACCACGCAGATAAACATCATACTCTTCACCACGGTCGACATAAGTCGTTTCACGACGCCCACCCAGCATCACCTCTAGTGTTTGTGCGACCGTTGATACCGTCACGCCCAATTGGGCGGCACGCTGTTTATCAATCGACACCAATAGCTCTGGGGTAGCTTCACTGTAATCGAGATCAGCACCATTCATGTATGGACTATCTTCTGCTATCACTTTTAGCTTCTCTGCCCAGTCATTTAGCTCAGAGTAATCTGCCCCACCAAGCACCATCTGCACCGGCTCAGACGAACCGCCGCGCATGCCTGGCATAAACGGGAACACGCGCACATCGGGTATGCCAGCCAAGGCCTTACGAATATCACCTAAGATCTCCTCAGCATGACGGTCACGCTCTTCCCAAGGTTCAAGCTGTATGATGACAAAACCAGTCTGGTCGCCAGCATTACCACCAAATGCGGGTGTTTGTAAGCTCATGGCACGAATATCACCCTGGCCAACCAAGCCTAAGATACGCTCTTCAACCAACTCCATGTTTGCCACCATGCGGTTATAACTGGTCGCATCGGCACCACGAACAAAAGCAAACACAACACCACGGTCTTCCATTGGTGCTAACTGCGCGGGGATCGTTTTCATCAATCCAACACTAGCAGCAATACAGCCAATAATGACCAGTGGGGCAAACCAGCGCCCTTTAACCGCAAGCTGTACAACCGCACGATAACCATTTTCAAGCTTGGCAAAAAGTACATCCACACCGCGGTTAAACGCATTACGCTTCACATTGGCTTTTAATATTTTGCTGCCAAGTACAGGGGTCAGTGTTAATGCAATCAGAGACGAGAACATCACAGCAACGGCCAATAGCACCGCGAACTCAGTAAAGAACTTACCAATCATGCCATCCATAAATGAGATGGGTAAGAATACCATCACGAGTACCACGGTAGTCGCAACAACGGCAAAGCCGACCTCTCGCGTACCTTTATACGCCGCAAGCAGTGGCGATTCACCTTCTTGGAGGTGATGGAAGATATTTTCGACAACAACAATCGCATCATCCACTACCAAGCCAATTGATAAGATCAGCGCCATTAAGGTGAGTATATTGATGGAAAAGCCCATGCTGTAAGCCGCAATAAAGGCAGAGATCAACGAAACCGGCACCGTTACTGCAGGAATTAGCGTGGCACGCGCTTGGCCAATAAAGACATACAGCACCAAAACAACCAATCCACCCGTTATCATTAAGGTATTAAACACCTCGTCGATCGAGCGTTCAATATAGAGCGTGGCATCATAATCTACGTAAAGGTCTGTTCCTTCTGGCAAAAAGGGTTGCAGGTTTTCAACCTCTTGACGCACTAATGTTGACACCTCAAGCGGGTTCGCGTCACTTTGTGCGATAATACCAAGGCTTAAGTTAGAGATGCCGTTACTTTTAAACGTCGAATTCTCATTCTCTGCGCCAATGAAAACGCTAGCCACATCTTTCAAATAAATCGGTGAACCATCGTCAGCAAAACGAATAACTAAGTACTCGAAATCTTCTACCGTTGCATATAAACGCGCAGTCCGTACCGACATAACGGTTGTATCATTACGCACCTGTCCACCTGGCATCTCCAAGTTTTCGTTACGTAAAGCCGTAATAATGTCATTCGCGGTAACACGTCGACCCGCCATCAATTCAGGGCTGAGTTGAACATACATCACTTGATTGAGCGCGCCGCTGATCTGAATTGAACTAACACCATCAAGAAGACTAAAGCGATCTTCCAAAACACGATTGGTATAATCGGTTAACTGGGTTCGATCCATCTCTGATGAGGTTAAATTTATATACAGCGATGACTCGCCCGTGCCTCTAGATTTAGAGACAATAGGATCATCCGCCGCTTCTGGTAAACGTCGTTTTGCACGCTCTACCGCATCACGGACATCACTCACCCCTTCAATCAAATCCCAATCAACATTAAAAGACACCGTAATTCGCGACATACCATTACGGCTTGTCGATGTAATGGTGTCTATCCCGCTGATCCCCGTTAACTGATCTTCGACCACGGTGGTAATTTGACTTTCAATAACCGTGGCTGATGCGCCGCGATAAGTCGTGGAAATCGTCACCACAGGGTTGTCGACATCCGGAAACTCGCGTACAGACATACGATCGAAAGAGACAAAACCAAACACACACAACAGTAAACTCAGTACGATAGCGACGACGGGGCGTTTTACCGATACATCAGAAATCCACATAACTATTGACCTTTCTTCGGTGAAGCTAGCGCCGCATTAACATCATCCACACGGGCTCCATCGCGAATATTAACCAGTCCTTGCACAACAATCTTGTCGCCGATACTCACGCCATCTTCGACCATGACCTGATTACCCACTCGCCCGCCTAGTTTGACTTCAGTACGGTGAGCTGTGTTTTCATCATCGATAACGTAAACGTAACGACGCGTGCCGGAGTATTCCAACCCCTGCACAGGAATCACCGCCATCTCTTGCGGTGCAAATGCCATGTGCGCATTCATTAGCATACCGGGTTTCAGTTTATTCTCCGCATTCACAAATTCGATGCGAACACGAATATTTAATGAATCTTGCAAGACTCGTGAGTCAATCGCGGCAATCTCACCATAAAAATCTTCGTTGCCCCACGCTTGGCTTTGCGCAGTCACTTTGTCACCAAGCATAATTTGCGACAGGTATTGTTCTGGAACAGATAGATCGAGCTGCATTAAAGAGAGGTCGTCAAGAGTAAGTAACTGCTCACTATCTTTTACTAATTGACCTGCACTGATATCTAATAAGCCAATGGTGCCAGAGAACGGAGCTTTCACCGCGTGGTCATCAAAGCGTTTTTGGGCTGCATCTAAACGTGCTTTTGCAATGTCTACCGCCGATTGTTGCGCATCAACTTGGGTTTGAGTTACAGCACCGCGAGCCACCAGCTTGGCATATTCGGTCAATTTGCGCATTTCATCACGATGATAAGCGATGGCTTCATCAAGGCTCGCTTTGGATTGCAAGTTATCCAATTGCACCAATAGCTGCCCCGCTTCGACATTGCTGTTTTCTGAAACAGCGATGTGAGCAATTTTGCCACTCACTTCAGAAGCAACATTGATTGCTTTACGTGCTTGCAGATTGCCGACGAGCGTCAATGATTGGCTTAACGGCATCGATTGAATAACATCAGTGGTGACAAATACAGCACCAGCGCCACGGCCAGCGCCAGCAGGAAAAGAGGGCGGCGTTGTCTCCGATTGCTGTGCCCACCAGTATCCACCAGCGGCAAGTCCAATCACTAATACTGCTATCGTTGATTTTTTCATTGCTATAACTCTTAATTTGGATGACAACATACTATCAAATTGTCACAAGACTAACGTAAACAAATGTAAAGTATCGCAAAATATATTCTTACCTAAATCAATACGCTGTGTTACATTTCAACGACACCTTACCGTAGAATTTAACCCCTTCTCTGAGCTAGCATTTTTCGTCTCTACACCATTAATCCAACGGTCAATTGAACATATTTACCGCACTCGACCATTCAAAAGATGAAAAAACCAGCAGGCAACACACTTTTTGCAGGAAAAAGGTTTACAGGCAGAACGGGTTTGCTATTATGCGCTCCGCACTTGTGGAGGGGTTCCCGAGTGGCCAAAGGGATCAGACTGTAAATCTGACGGCTCCGCCTTCGAAGGTTCGAATCCTTCCCCCTCCACCATCTTTCGTGTTAATGTGATTTTTCTTACTAAGAAAACAGCACGCTAACGCAGACAATTAGTAACACTCGTGGAGGGGTTCCCGAGTGGCCAAAGGGATCAGACTGTAAATCTGACGGCTCCGCCTTCGAAGGTTCGAATCCTTCCCCCTCCACCATCTTTCGCATTAATGTGATTTTTCTTACTAAGAAAGTAGCACGCTAACGCAGACAATCAGTAACACTCGTGGAGGGGTTCCCGAGTGGCCAAAGGGATCAGACTGTAAATCTGACGGCTCCGCCTTCGAAGGTTCGAATCCTTCCCCCTCCACCATCTTTCGCATTAATGTGGTTTTCTTGCTAAGAAAACGGCACGTTAACGCAGACAATCAGTAACACTCGTGGAGGGGTTCCCGAGTGGCCAAAGGGATCAGACTGTAAATCTGACGGCTCCGCCTTCGAAGGTTCGAATCCTTCCCCCTCCACCATCTTTCGCATTAACGTGGTTTTCTTACTAAGAAAATAGCACGCTAACGCAGACAATCAGTAACACTCGTGGAGGGGTTCCCGAGTGGCCAAAGGGATCAGACTGTAAATCTGACGGCTCCGCCTTCGAAGGTTCGAATCCTTCCCCCTCCACCATCTTTTAAAAGCCAGCATTATGCTGGCTTTTTTCGTTTCTAGCGCTCATCACTTTCTGCCGTCCTTCTTGATTTATCTCATCGGTTAGCCCATTGCAATCACCTTCCCTACCTAATGCGGTCACATCGGCGATTTGTTACTATTACTGCATAACCTAGCCTTCAAGGAAACAATAAGAAATGAAAGTAATATCATTCAATATCAATGGAATAAGAGCACGACTGCATCAGTTACAGGCGCTTATTGAAAAACACCAACCCGATGTCATTGGTTTACAAGAGATAAAAGTACATGATGACGCGTTTCCCTTGGCCGATGTCGAAGCCATGGGATACAAAGTTTATCATCATGGTCAAAAAGCACACTACGGGGTTGCTCTACTCTGTAAACGTGAGCCTGTTAGCGTTCAAAAAGGCTTTCCAACCGATGATTTAGAGGCACAACGCCGTATGATCATGGCCACATTTGAAAACGATGCGGGTGAAAAAGTCACCGTGCTAAATGGCTATTTCCCACAAGGTGACAATATTAGCCACGAGATAAAATTCCCCGCTAAAGAGCGCTTTTATGCCGATTTAATGACTTACCTTAACACTCACCACAATAGCGATGAGCAGCTGATTGTTATGGGGGATATTAATATTAGCCCTGAAGATAAAGATATCGGCATTGGCGAGCCAAACCGTAAACGGTGGTTAAAGACAGGCAAATGCTCTTTCCAACCGATTGAGCGAGAATGGCTAGCAACGTTATTAAATTGGGGGCTAGAAGATACGTTCCGCCTACAACACCCCGACGTGATAGATCAATACTCTTGGTTTGACTATCGCTCGAAAGGCTTTCCTGACAACCGGGGGCTGCGCATTGATGTTATTTTAGCGACGCCATCGTTAGCAGCAAAAACCACTGAGGCTGGCATCGACTATGAGTTGCGTGGCATTGAAAAACCATCTGACCATGCGCCTATCTGGACAACATTCCGTTAAACAAAAAAAGCACTGCTTATGATAAAGCAGTGCTTTTTAACCGTTAATGCCTTTATTGCTACTTTTTCAAGCTATTCAATAGAGAGGTGACTTCATCATGACGCGCTCCAGTCAATGAAGGTAGCACGTCTTCTAGCAAAGCGATCGCACCTTGCGGATCGTTCATCTCAATGTAAGCTTTCGCCAAATCAACTTGGCTGTCCACTTCGCTGCCAATATCAACATCACTGCCTTCGATGTCTGCCAGCAAATCAGGGAATTCGTCTAAACCAACATCTAGGTCCATTGGCACTGAATTCAAATCAATTCTTTCTGCATCAGGGTCGTCATGCATCAGCTCATCAATGCTAATATAGTCCGTTGCTGCTGTTTGTGAGTGCGGTGGTAGAGCTTCAGTCGACAAATCATTAATGGAATCAAATTGCTGTAACTCTGCCTCTACGAATCCCGGTTGATGACTCCAATCTTCCGGTTCTAGTTCTGGCTCAGGCGTAGCAGCCGCTTGCCAAATCTCGGTCTCATCTTCATCCATCAACAGCGCATCGTCAGGCAATAGTAGCTCATCATCCGTTAGCATCGCCTTATCTTCTCCATTGGCTTCATCAGCCGCCAATGAATGTTGCTGTGCGTGTAACGTTTCATCAAGCAATACGTGATCGATATCGGGTTGATCGGTATCGGTTAGCAATGCATCCATATCTAAGCCAGCCGTATCTACATGACTTTCATCTAGAATACTGTACGCGATTGGTGCAACCTGTGCTGATGTTTGTGTCTCGACACTTTTCTGCTGTTGTGCTTGATAGTCGGCTTGGCCTTCATCTAACTCTTGCTGCTCTTCTAAAGCGGCGGCAAACGCATCATCCTCATTAAATTCTGGAATATCATCAACATCGATTGTTTCTTTAAATGCAAACGTTAACGGCAAACCTTCTGTTGCAGCGCGTTCAACGTCACCATTCTCCACATCAGCGTCTTGGGCACTACCTTGAGGTTGTGAATCATTTTCACTGTTAGTCTGTGCGTCTTGATCGTGATTAGAATCCAAAGATTCCTCTGAGACTCCAAATTCGGCCTCCACCTCTCGCCGCGCCTCTTCTTCACCAAATTCCGGCAACGCATCAAACGAAATTGGTTGGGAAAGTGACTCCGCCAAAGCAATGTCTAGTGCTTCACGATCCGTATCAGACAAATCAAGTAGTTCATCAGCATCAAGCTCATTTAACGCCTCTTCTACCGTTTGCCCTTCAAAATCAAACTGGGATTTCGCCACAAAGTCCGACTCACTATCAACTGGATGTGATACTGCTTCATCTAGCGGCGTGCTTTGTGCTGACTCGGTATCGAGCGATGTCACTTGATTTGAATCTTGGCCTAGCAATGTCTCTAGTTGCTGAGAATTCGTCCCTAAGGCAGCCTGAGCTTGAGCGTCGAACTCTGCTAACATCTCTTCACTCGCGGCCTGTTCTGCCGCCAGCGCTTCCTGATCGAGTAATGACTCATCCACTTGCGTCGGTTGTTCAGCGTGTTCCGATTCATCAACACTGCAAACTGATAACTCACCTAGTAAGGCATCAATGTCTGCTAACTCCGCTTCAAGCTCTTGCGGCGCTTCGCCATTAAATCGGCTATCCTCGATGTTATTCAGTTCATCAGGTGAATAAAGCTCTTCGAGTTCCGGCGCTTCCTCTGCCCTGTTAACCTCATCCGGCAACAACTCATCTAACAATGCATCACTGTTACTGAGATCGAGTAAGGTCTCTTCTTCGGCGTTCTCTTTATCAGCACTGCCGTCTTCATCAGCCAACAGCTCATCTAATAGTGCATCACTATCGCTAAGATCTGGCAATAACTCTTCTTCGCCACTGTCGCTCTCGTCAGCAAGCAACTCATCTAACAAGGCATCACTATCGCTAAGATCTGGCAATAACTCTTCTTCGCCACTGTCGCTCTCGTCAGCAAGCAACTCATCTAACAAGGCATCACTATCGCTAAGATCTGGCAATAACTCTTCTTCGCCACTGTCGCTCTCGTCAGCAAGCAACTCATCTAGCAATGCATCACTGTTGCTCAGATCGAGTAAAGTCTCTTCTTCGGCGTTCTCTTTATCAGCACTGTCGTCTTCATCAGCCAACAGCTCATCTAATAGTGCATCACTATCGCTAAGATCTGGCAATAACTCTTCTTCGCCACTATCGTCCTCGTCAGCAAGCAACTCATCTAACAAGGCATCACTGTTGCTCAGATCGAGTAAGGTCTCTTCTTCGGCGTCCTCTTTATCAGCACTGTCGTCTTCATCAGCCAACAGCTCATCTAATAGTGCATCGCTATCGTTAAGATCTGGCAAAGACTCTTTATCAGCACTGCCGTCCTCATCTGCCAACAGCTCATCTAATAGTGCATCACTTTCGCTAAGACCTGGCAAAGGCTCTTCTTCGCCACTATCGTCCTCGTCAGCGAGTAGAGTGTCGCTCTCAACTGAGTCTGCATTATCTAAGTTACCTAACAACTCATCTAAAACGGATTGATCGATGAGATTGTCATCACTATCAGATGCTAGATTGAAATCATCAACGACCATCTCGTCCTGATCAACGTTAAACTCTTGCCCCCACAGCGACGTAGACGCCCCATCCGGTGAAGTTTGCTGCTCAGAAGAGAGGAATTGACTATCAAAGTCATCCAGAGCCCGCTCCATATCTTCAAGACCCAGCGCAGGTTCATCAGAATTGACAGAAAATAAATCTCTGTGATTCGATGACATTAACTCGTCATCCTCTTCGTTATCTGCCTCGTTTGGTAGATCACCACCAAACAAGATATCGTCTTCTGTTAACGCCAAATCAGGAATATCGTCAATATCGATATCCTCTTCCTCCGCTGCTTCTCTAGGCTGTTGCAGCGCTTTCACCACATCGTCACTCTCTTCTCGACGACGACTCAAGAAGAAGAAAAGCAATCCTCCTATCAACCCACTAGGAATAAGTATTGCCGCAACAAGTGCCAGTGGGCTTTGAGACATACGATCCAATAAACCGACCGACGCGACCGGCGCACTCTCGATAGCTTGCGCTTGACGTTCTTTTTCAATAAAGCGCAAAATCTCGTCGCGAATAAATTCGTCGTCATTCACCTGATCTTGTAAAGCCGACAACTCAAGCTGCATCTCTGACATACGCACTCTAAGTTGATGATTTGTCTCCAACAACCGAATCATCTGCTGCTCTGTTAACGCCAGTTCATTATTCAGCCCTTCATTTAGCGCCGGGCGCGGCGGGATGCCGCCTTGGTTAGATGGTGACGTTTCGTCTTTCTCACTTGCTTGTGTATCCGCAACTATCGGCTTAGTTGCTGACGATACGGCCTTGTCTTCTGTTGCTAGTGCAACATTCGGGGCGGTGGTAACGGCGGCTACGGGTATATCAGCAGGCGTCGGTAATGGTGTATTTACCACTGCAGTGGGCAGTGTTCCAGTTTGTGTCGGTGTTAAAGACGTAGCGCTTCGCTGATTGGCTGCTGATTGGCGCTTTAATGCACTGAGTCTCGCTTCGTCTCGTTTCAAGCGTAACGCGACATCATCGGAGTTCTCTTGACGAATTTGTTCCAGTGTCGGCATTTTCAAAATACTGCCAGGCTGTAACGTATGAAGATTATTCTCTTCAAAAGCGTGCGTATTGAGGCGGTGTATGGCTGATAGCACCTGATAAACCGACACGTTATCGTCACGACGATACTGGGTGGCTATCGACCATAAGGTCTCGTTATTGCCTGTTGGGCCATACAAATTAGGCGGTATTTGCGATGATGGTAACGCAGGAACCACAGAAGAAGGTGTCGTTGCCACAGCGTCTCTTGGTCCAAGAATACGTACCGTATTCGCTGACACGTTAGAAGCAAAGAAAAAGAAAACGCTTAAGCAAAAAATCAACGTACCTGTTGCGGTATAACGTTTCCATAATGAGAAAAAATAAGACACTGCCGATAGTCCTCTGGGACAAGGTTATTACATGAATGATTACTATATCGGAAAGCGACCATAAAACTGTAGTTTTTGATTAAAAAACTGCGGAACAGAAAAGAAAACAGCGACTTCCATCGCGAAACATGAGCAATATGTCGATGAGTCAGATAGAAGCCCAAAAAATTCGCCTTTTGCAGGGTAATGAGAATCACAAATGTAATACACTATGAAAATGCTTTGGCTCTATTTAGCACTTTCTCGATAGCTAATGTCAGGATAGAAAAAAAAATAAAAGATCCGATGAATACAATGTAAAGCATAATGTCATACAGCTCTTCATTGGTGTTAACGCCTATGTATTGACTGAATACACTGATGTGATGTTCACTAATATAAGGCGGAATAATGGGATAATGGAACCAACAATACGTCCATATCAGTGCAAGTACCGCACTAATGATGAAGTAAACAGAGATTTTCTTCATGTTACAATTACTCTACCATAACTTTCTAGTCCAACACCCGGGATTAACGTCGTTGAGGTGCTCTTTAGCAAACTACGTAATGTTATAAAATCCTTATGGCTTTCTAGCACGATACAGCCCTTGCTGACACCTAGCCGACCTTGGGGGTGTAATCGAAATTGTCCTCGGCTAATTGCTGCGCACATCACTTCATCATCTATGTTAGTGTCAACACCATACAGGGCAAACCATTGATCTTTACCGTTAAAGTAATCTTTGAGACGCCCTAGGCGGCCGCCTGACTGCCTGTCAAATATATAATAAGTGCCTGCAGGTATGGGGCCCAGATTTACAAGGCATTGTGCCACTTTTTTGTTTCGGTAGTCGTCATCACCTGAGAAGGCATTGAATGCGTGACTACCAACCTTAACGACAGACATCGCTTTCCCATTTAATGCAAACTTTAGCTCTAGCATTCTTTTACTCCTGTAAATTAGGCAGTATAAGAAGGTAGAGTGTTTGCTGAACACTGTGAAGATAAACTCTAAACTGTGCGATTGAAGACAAACTCTACAGAAAGTGCTTAACGTGCTTAATCATATTAATGGGTATAGCCTCACAAAGCGGCGACTAAAGGAGCATTGTGAATAATCACTACCGATAGCAGCAGATATTCCGGTATGCCCAGCCCAACGCCGCCAGCGCTTAATCGCATAACAAAAACGCCCCACATGGGTAGCCATGTGGGGCATTATCTTTTTCTATTGCTGAGGATTACAAGTAATCGCGGATCAGCACTTCGGCAATCTGAACACTGTTTGTCGCTGCGCCTTTACGTACGTTGTCTGCTACAACCCACATGTTTAGCCCATACGGGTGGCTAATATCTTCACGTACTCGCGCAACCATGACATGATCTTTGCCCGTCGCATCGCTCACTTGCGTCGGATAATCCTCACCTTGGAACAGTTCGATACTCTCACCGTTCTCTAACAAGGAAAGGGCTTCTTCAATATGTACGGGCTGATGTGTTTCAACATGTACCGCCTCAGCGTGACCATAAAACACCGGAACACGCACACAAGTCGGGTTAACGCGAATGCTATCATCAGCAAAAATCTTCTGCGTTTCCCACACCATTTTCATCTCTTCTTTGGTGTAGCCATTATCAAGAAATTCATCGATGTGCGGCAAACAGTTAAAGGCAATCTGTTTACTGTACGCTTTATTTTCTGCTGGCATGCCATTTAGCAACTTAGCCGTTTGCCCTGCCAGCTCATCAATGCCTGACTTACCTGTACCCGAGACAGATTGGTACGTTGATACGTTGATGCGATCAATACCATAAGCATCGTGGATGGGTTTTAATGCCACGAGCATCTGAATGGTTGAACAGTTCGGGTTGGCGATAATATTGCGGTTACGGAACTCTGCAACAGCCTCAGGGTTAACTTCTGGCACCACTAATGGAATGTCATAGTCATAACGGAACTGCGAGGTGTTATCAATCACTACTACCCCTTCGTCCGCTGCAATCGGTGCCCAGTGAGCCGATGTCGCTGCACCAGCTGAGAAGAAGGCAATATGTACTTGGCTCCAATCAAAGTCATTGACGTCTTGAACACGAATAAACTTATTTCTAAACTTTAATGATTTTCCGGCGCTGCGCTCACTCGCTAACAGGTAAAGATTACGAACTGGAAACTCGCGTGCTTCTAGCACTTCAATCAATGCTTCACCAACTGCTCCGGTTGCACCCAGAATGGCAATATCAAATTCCTGGCTCATCCAAGACACCCTCAATTGTAAAACCTAAATTAGCCAGCGACTCTACCCCAAAACATGGGTCACCCGCTACTGTTATTGCACTGTATTCGCGTCGATCCCAGTAGTTTTTACGCAGTTTGTCAAACACGCTGCCCATTTGGGTACGATCACACCCACCCAGCGCACGGCGAAACTCGCTGTCGTCGCGTCGAACGTCATACACTAACTGCACCAAGCTTTGCAGGTTGGCCTGAGTTAACGGCTGCGCCAGTTGTACTGCAGGGATAAATGCTCTCGGTAGCAACTGGTTAGGATCAGCACGCAAATCATTGCCAATGAACGTAGAGAATGCATTAAAGACCATGGTCGTTCCGCGTGCTTTCCCCTCTAAACCATAGCCTGCAATATGCGGTGTCGCAAAAGCCAAGCGTGGCAAGAGGTCAAGGTCAACAATCGGCTCTTGTTCAAACACATCCAAAATGGCACTTAACATTGGGTCGGCCTCGAGAGCGTGCTTTAAGGCGTGATTATCTACCACTGGCCCACGCGCAGCATTAATGAGAATGGTGCCCGGCTTTAGCGCAGCAAGGCGTTGCTTATTGATCAAATGATGGGTCGCATGCTCACCACTCATCGTTAACGGCGTATGCAGAGACACCACATCACTTTGCGCGATCAACGTATCGATATCGGTATACTCACCGTCGTCACCTTGCTGGGCTAATAGTGGGTCACAAAGGATGGTTTTTATACCTAAGCTGCGTAGACAATGATTAAGGTAACGACCGACATTGCCGACGCCAACGATGCCTACCGTACGTTCAAAAATAGAAAAGCCCTGTTGCTGTGCTAACACTAATAAGGTACTGATTACATACTCAGCCACACCGACCTTATTGCACCCCGCCGCACCATAAAAGGTCACTCCCCTCTCTGCTAACAAAGGCTGATCAACATGATCGGTACCGGCCGTCGCCGTACCGACAAATCGTAGCTTATTGGCCTTAGCTAGGAGCGCCTTATCTACTTTTGTGACCGAACGAATCATCAATGCGTCAATATCAACCAAATCATCAGCCGTTAGTGTTCGGCCGGGCTTGGAAATCACATCGCCCAGCTGCGCAAACAGTGCTGCGGCATAAGGCATGTTTTCATCTATAAGGATTTTCATACAGCTCTCAGAGTAGAAATAAGAGGGAATCAGTGCAACGTGTGCGCCATTATATCAACTGTTTTGGCTGTCAGCATCGTTCGAGGACATAAAGAGTGGCATAAGCCTATGAGGCAGTTAAGTTCTAGAAACGAAAAAACCCGGCCATCATGCCGGGTAAAAATTCCAGGGAAAAAACGTTATCATCCATGATGTGGTTCACCCCGAAGATAACGTGCGTCTGTATTTATAAGCGAAGCAAATCCATACTTACTTCGCTAGACCTGGAAAACCGTTATGTGGGGCTACCACGACCCCACGCTTAACAGGCGATGAGTCGCCGTTACTTAGTGTCAACTAAAATGAAGTATTAACCTTCATATTTTTTAATCAGTAGCGAGGCATTGGTACCACCAAAGCCAAAACTATTGCTCATGACAGTTTTCAGCTCAACGTCACGTCGCTCGGTAACAATATCTAAACCTTCAGCTTGTTCATCAAGGTTGTCGATGTTAATACTTGGCGCAATAAAGTTATGCTCCAGCATTAGCGTCGAATAGATCGCCTCATGAACACCGGCTGCACCCAAGGCGTGCCCTGTCATTGCTTTTGTCGCAGATATCGCTGGGCTCTGATCGCCAAACGTCTCTTTGATAGCACCTAACTCTTTAACATCACCAACGGGTGTTGATGTGCCGTGAGTATTAATATAATCAATTTTATCGTCGACATCTTGCATCGCCATTTTCATACAGCGAACGGCACCTTCTCCTGACGGAGCAACCATGTCATAGCCATCGGACGTTGCACCATAACCCACGACTTCACCGTAAATTTTGGCTCCACGCGCTAACGCATGCTCAAGTTCTTCAATGACCATAATGCCGCCACCACCAGAGATAACGAACCCATCGCGGTCTGCATCGTAAGTTCGAGATGCGGCTTGCGGGTTATCATTGTACTTAGAAGACAACGCACCCATCGCATCAAACATGATCGTTTGCGTCCAGTCGAGTTCCTCACCGCCACCAGCAAAGATCACATCTTGTTTGCCGAGCTGAATCAGTTCTAACGCATGGCCAATACAGTGTGCCGACGTTGCACATGCTGAGCTCATGGTGTAGTTCACACCTTTAATTTTAAACGGCGTCGCCAAACACGCTGATACCGTTGATGACATCGTACGCGGTACCATGTACGGCCCAACGCGTCGAACGCCACGCTCCAACATCGTATCGATCGCAATCTTGGTGTTTACCGCAGACGCGCCGCCTGATCCCGCCACTAAGCCAGTACGGATATTAGACACTTGATCTTCTGTTAGTCCCGAATCTTCAATGGCCTGCTCCATCGACAAATAGGCAAACCCTGCCGCATCGCCCATGAATCGAAATTTCTTGCGATCAATATGATCAGCCGGATTCAGTTTTAGATCACCCCATACATTACTGCGGAGCTTCATTTCCGCAAACTGTTCAGAGAAGTTGATCCCAGACTGACCTGTTTTCAGCGATTCCAGTACCTCTTTCACGTTGTTACCGATACTGGATACGATTCCCATGCCTGTGATGACAGCTCTTTTCATGATAATTCCCTAATTTCAACAACGTTGTGCATAATAGCGAGTTTATAGAAAGGAAGTGGTCAGCTTTCCACCCTTAGAGAGAAAACAATTCACGGCATCAATCGCACTTCTGTGCTGTGCTGCCATAAACGTTCTGCTATTATCCGCACATTTGGTTCTCCCACAGGCATACTCTATGGCGCATTCTGACTCTCAATCGCGAACTCCTTTATCTCGTATTACTCACGCGACCCTCGACTGGAACGATGCTGGTACGCCCGTATCCGACGCATTTGATGATGTTTATTTTTCCAACCAGAATGGATTGGAAGAGACGCGCTATGTCTTTTTAAAGCAAAACCATCTACCGGAGCGTTGGTTGTCATTTGACGAAAAACGTTTTGTTATCGCAGAAACGGGGTTTGGTACTGGGCTGAATTTTCTGGCTGTTTGGCAATGGTTTAAACAGTTTCGCCAAGCCAACCCAGACGCGAAGCTGCAACAGCTGCATTTCATCAGTTTTGAAAAATTTCCTGTCACCCTCGACGACTTAAAACAAGCCCACCAGTCATGGCCAGAGCTTGCAGAGCTGGCCGCCGAGTTACAGGCACACTACCCGCCAGCCATTGCAGATTGTCATCGCCTCGTTCTTGAGGATGGCCTTATCACCTTAGATCTGTGGTTTGGTGATATCCAAGATTGCTTACCTCAGGTATGGACCGGCGAGCACGGCATTGTCGACTGCTGGTTCCTCGACGGCTTTGCGCCCAGCAAAAATGAAGCCATGTGGAGCCAAGACGTGTTTAACGCCATGGTGCGCCTTGCCCGCGTTGGTTGCACCACCGCCACCTTCACCGCTGCAGGGTTTGTGCGCCGTGGCCTGATTGAGGCCGGCTTTGAGATGAAAAAGGTCAAAGGGTTTGGCACCAAACGTGATATGTTGGCAGGCCATGTTCCGACTCGTTGCGCCTCCGCGTCCTACCAGCCTTGGTACGCCACCGAGCCAGAACAGCCTATACCAGCAAATCGAAACATCGCCGTTATTGGTGGTGGGATTGCCGCTGCCACTACCGTCGCTGCACTCGCGCGTCGAGGCGAGAACGTCACACTTTTTTGTCAAGATGAAGCGCTGGCGCAAGGCGCATCAGGTAACCGCCAAGGTGCTGTCTATCCTCTGCTTAACAACCAATTTGATGCCACCTCGCGTTTCTTCTCGACCGGGTTTATCTATGCGCGTCAATTGGCCGACCAAGTTAATCAGACCCAGCCGTTTGCCCATGATTGGTGTGGTGTTACCCAGCTACGCTACAACGATGAGGCAGAAGCAAAACTAACCCGCCTACTTGATGGGCAATTTGACCCACAACTGGTGCAAGGATTCACGCCAGAGGAGGCGAACCGCCAACTTGGATTAGATGTCGATGTCGCCGCTATTCACTACCCGCTCGGCGGTTGGGTTTGTCCTGAGCAAATGACCCAATCTATGCTGTATTACGCCCAACACATGTCTGCTCACGTCCTAATCAAAACCAGCACCCATGTTCAGCAACTCGTGCAAACCGCGCAAGGTTGGCAGCTAACTGTTAATGATGACGTCGAAGAGACCCTGTTTAGCCATGTTGTTATCGCTACGGGGCACAACATTGAGCAATTTGCGCAAACACGCGCCTTGCCCGCGTTTCCAGTACGTGGTCAAGTTAGCCACATACCAAGTAACGCGACCTTAAATCAACTCAACACTGTGCTCTGCTACGATGGCTATCTAACCCCAGCCAACGATGGCATGCACTGTTTAGGTGCCAGTTATGCGCGTAATGATGACTCATTGCACTTTGATGAGCGTCAACAAGAAGAGAACTTGCAGCGTTTGAGCCGCAGTTTACCTCAAGCAACCTGGTTAGACAGTGTTGATATAAAAGCACAACAAGCGCGCGTTGGCATACGCAGCGCCACACGTGACCACCTGCCATTTTGCGGCCCAGTTTGCGATGTTGAAACGCTAAAGACCACCTATGCCGAACTGCATAAACAGGTAGGTCATGCTGATACTGCACCGCGTGTGCCACTCTATTCCGGCTTATATTGCATGCTGGGGTTAGGGTCGCGAGGACTAAGCTCTGCGCCTTTATTGGGCGAAGTTATCGCATCACAAATCTGTGGCGACCCGCTTCCATTACCGCAAACCGTATTAGATGCTCTGCACCCAGGCAGAATGTGGGTAAGGAAGCTACTTAAGGGGAAAGCGATATAGTGGCGGTAAATTAGGTGCAATAAATGCGCAAGTGAACACGTGCTAAGTCGTGTAAAAGGGACAATAAGCAATTTTACTGGATTGAGCTCACGACCGGAAAATTGGATCGCGAGCTCACCCATCAGCGACTGGTAGTAATCTACCCGACAACAAAAAAGAGTCAATTATGATTGAACGTCAAGAAACCAAACAACGTATGAGCCGCATTGTTAAACACAACGGCACTATCTATCTTTGTGGCCAAGTTTGCGCGGATGCCACACAAGACATTACTCACCAAACCCAAACTATGCTGGATAAAGTAGACTCGCTTCTGTTGCAAGCGGGCAGCGATCGCGAGCACATGCTATCTGCGACCATTTACATCAAAGATATGGCAGACTTTGCTGCGATGAACGCGGTTTGGGACGCTTGGGTTCCGGAAGGTCACGCGCCGGCACGTGCATGTGTTCAAGCCAGCATGGCCCGTGAAGCGTTATTGGTTGAGATATCTGTTGTTGCTGCTGAGAAGTAAGCAATAACGTCGCGGTAGCCGCCGATAAGGCGCTACCGCAACGTTAATTTAAATGCGGCGCTAATTTAAAGGTGACATCGTGATTGGGTCGCCTTAGTTGCCTATTACTCTGAGTAGCCGATCACTCTGGGTAGCCATTTGGATTCTGACTTTGCCAGCGCCACGTGTCGACCATCATCTCAACTAATCCACGTGAAGCCGTCCACTTAAGTTCTTGTGCTGCTAAGGCTGGGTCTGCATAACATTCCGCAATATCACCAGGGCGGCGAGGCGCGATAGCATAAGGAACTGGCACATCCGCTGCCGCTTCAAAGGCCTGCACCATCTCTAGCACTGAATAGCCATTCCCCGTCCCTAAGTTATAGGTAAAGACCCCTTTGTCGCTGGCAATGCGCTGCAAGGCCTTTAAATGCCCTTCTGCCAAGTCGACAACATGAATATAGTCGCGCACGCCGGTGCCATCTTGGGTTGGGTAGTCATCACCAAAAACTGACAGCTTTGCTAGCTTGCCAATCGCTACCTGCGAAATATAGGGCAATAAATTGTTCGGTATTCCGTTTGGATCTTCGCCAATTAATCCCGACTCATGCGCGCCAACGGGATTAAAGTAACGCAAAATCACCACCGCAAAGCGCGGGTCTGACGCCACGACATCACGCAAGATCTGCTCGACCATCAATTTAGACGTACCGTAAGGGTTAGTGGTACCACCAACAGGAAAATCTTCCCGAATTGGTACCGATGCTGGATCGCCATACACGGTTGCTGAAGAGCTAAATACCAATTTAAACACCCCGGCACGCTGCATCTCTTCTACCAGTGTTGCAGAACCCGTTACATTGTTCTGATAGTAAGCCAAGGGTTTTGCTACCGATTCCCCGACGGCTTTTAAGCCCGCAAAGTGAATAACCGCATCAATATCATGCTCTGCAAAAATCTGTCGAAGTACGGCACGATCAAGAATGTCCCCTTCGATAAAAGCAGGCTCTCGCCCAGTGATTTGGGTTACTCGCTGCAATGAACACTCAGACGCATTGGACAAGTTGTCCAAAACGACAACATTGGTGTCCTGTTCTAACAGTTGCAAAACTGTGTGTGAGCCAATATACCCGGCCCCACCTGTTACTAAAATCGTCATCACCTAACCTTAAATAACGCGTTGCTTTAAAGGCAACTCAAACTGTACCTACTGAATGTTAGTCTTTTTGTGTAGGCATCTCTAGCTAATTTAACACTCACATCCCTTTAACACTCTCACACCCCAACTCAACACTCAGTCCGGAAAAAGCATGTTGCAGCCGACTAGCTAAACCGCGTTGTGCATGCTCTTCACCGTGTACCAAGCGCACTTTGCCGGGCAATTGCGTCATGTTACCGACAAATTTTACCAAATCATCCGCATCTGCATGTGCTGAATAACCACCCAGTGTATGCACTGCCGCATTAACTGCGATTTGTTCGCCGTCTATCTCGACCTGCTCACAGCCTGACTGCAACTGCGCTCCGAGCGTGCCCCGCGCCTGATAGCCCGCTAGCACCACATCGGTTTCACGAACTGGCAGCAATGCTTTTAAATAATTCATAATACGCCCACCTGTACACATGCCACTGGACGCGATCACAATCACTGGCTCATTGGTAGACAACAAGCGCTGTACCAATGTTAGATGCTGCTCGTGAGAAGCGATACGCGCCAAACTTTCGAATGCCATGGGTTGACGGTGTGCGTCTAGGCGTTCTTTGGCTTCTTTGCTCCATAAGCGCTGATATTGTTGATATTGACTCGTCACTTTATCCGCCAATGGCGAATCGACCACAATCGGTAGCTCATGCCAACGCCCATTTAAGGGGGTTGACGCGATAATATTTTCCAAGTCAAACAGGATCTCTTGCGTTCTACCAACACTAAACGCTGGAATTAAAATCGCCCCGCCATTTTCGAGTGAACGCTCGACCATCTGACGTAGCACCTGCTCGCGCTCCGCCGCTTGATCGTGCGTTTTATCGCCATAGGTTGACTCTAACACTAATAAGTCTGCGCAAGGTATCACTGCCGGATCGGGCAGCAGCGATGAGTTGTAGCGACCAACATCGCCACTAAACACAACCCGCTGCCCACTGCCCAGCTCAACTTCAATAATGCTCGAGCCAAGAATATGCCCGGCTGGTTGAAAGCGAAACTTAACCGGCGGGCCAATAACCTGCGCCAGCTGCACCCAACAGCCATAAGGAATGGGGCGAATTCGCGCTCGCACCACATCCAAAAAGCGCGCTCGTTGGTGGCGATTTAGCCCTAATTGAATCTTTAAACCATCATCAAGCATAATAGGAATAAGTTGCGCCGTCGCTTCGCTCGCATAAATTGGCCCATAGTAGCCAGCGGCCAACAGCCAAGGAATGCGTCCTATATGATCGATATGCGCATGTGTAATAAGAAGGGCTTGTAACGATTTAACATCAAAGTCGACATCTAGCGAATGAGGGCGCTCTTCCCCTTGATAGATACCGCAATCAACCAAAATCCGGCACTGCCCGTCAACCAGCTCGTGGCACGATCCTGTCACCCCGTCTGATGCACCATGATGAATAACGTTCATCCATAATTTCCGCTATAAATATTCAAACAACGTTAATTATTGACCGCTAATGAACATTATATGAGTAGTTTATTCAGCAGCTCGGCGCAGTTCACACAATTATGTTCAAAAAATTGACGCCTAGCCCAAAAGTGTCAAAAAGTAGTGCCTTTAAAGAAAACAACAATCAACCTTGCGCAACAGTATATACTGCGTAGCTATATCAAACGCGCAAGAAAATGAATACCTGTCTAGTCATAATCCGCGGACTATATAAAACACACATTGACTTGTGCGTCATTTCTTTGACGACAAAGTCGCCCATTACTTAAATAAACATTGCTCATTTAATTACAAAAAGAATAATAACACCCCGATCCAAATTACCGCATAAATATATAAACCTAGACAAGATCATTACCAACGCGCTGCCTAATAACCGAGTTAACACATAATAAACCTCACAGGCATAGTGCAACACCGTAATTAATGAGAATATAAAGAAAGATGACTAACCTCTTGTTTCTGACAAACTTAGCTGTTCTTTATCCATATAGTGGACAATACTTAACATAGCAACAAGTTAGTTAAGTCGCACGGTAAGGAGATGTTATGAACAGACACAAAGTGCAATGCGCAATGTATATTGACACTCTGTTAGACGCTATATTCCTGCGTGGTATAAAGTTTGCGCTATATCTTGATAAACTAGAAACCTACGATAAAACCGCAAAACAAGAGCGTAGGCAGGGTCGGTTCGCCAATTAGTCACGCAGTTTCAGCTAGAAACTGCTTACTTATCTGTACCTAAAATATACCTATAACCAAGAATTAATCCGTTCCAAATAGATCGCGAGTAAATACTTTATCAGAGACATCGTTCAATTCATCCACCATGCGATTAGAAACAATCACATCAGCTTGTGCCTTAAACTCATTAAAGTCAGTAACGACGCGTGAATTAAAGAACAACGCATCTTTAATGACAGGCTCATAAACGATAACCTCGACTCCTTTCGCTTTTATCCTCTTCATGACCCCTTGAATACTCGATGAACGAAAGTTATCTGAATTGGCCTTCATTACCAAACGATAAATGCCCACAACCTTAGGCTGCCTTTTCAATATGGAATAGGCAATAAAGTCCTTACGTGTTTTATTTGCTTCGACAATGGCATTGATTAAGTTGTTTGGCACATAATCATAGTTGGCTAGCAACTGCTTTGTGTCCTTAGGTAGACAATAGCCACCATAACCAAAAGACGGATTATTATAATGACAACCAATACGCGGATCTAAGCCAACGCCTTCTATGATTTGACGTGAACATAAGCCATGTGTCGCAGCGTACGTATCTAATTCGTTGAAATAGGCAACACGCATGGCCAAATAGGTATTGGAAAAAAGCTTCACCGCTTCAGCTTCAGTTGAATGAGTATAGAGAATCGGCACCTCTTTTTTACACGCACCTTCAAGCAATAGCTGCGCAAAGCGCTCTGCCCTTTCGCTTTTCTCGCCCACAATAATACGCGATGGATAGAGGTTATCGTATAACGCTTTACCTTCACGCAAGAACTCAGGTGAAAAGAGAATATTGTCGCAGCACAATCCCGTACTGATTCTCTCGGTAAAGCCGACTGGAACCGTAGATTTAATCACCATTAACGCTTTAGGGTTAACCGCGATGACCTCTTTTATCACCGATTCTACAGAATCAGTATTGAAGAAATTTGTGACAGGATCATAATCAGTAGGTGTTGCAATAATCACCAACTCCGCGGCCTCATACGCCGCCTTCGCATCCAATGTTGCTGTTAGTGTCAATGCACCGCGCTGCAAGTACTCCTCAATATCGGCATCAATAATCGGTGAGACGCGATCATTAATTTGTCGTACCTTTTCTTCCACGACATCGACGGCAATCACGTCATGATGCTGGGCCAGCAAAATGGCATTTGAAAGCCCAACATACCCTGTTCCTGCAACAGCTATTTTCATCTCACAATCCCTATATCAACGAGCCTATAGCAAGCGTAGCAGGGATAAATGAAAAAAATGTCTCAACCGCGATGTAATTATCGTTTAATACGATCTCCAGATCCTTTGCCAACCACGGTTTGCAAGATATAACGAAAATAAGCACTTAGGCTTAACTCATCTAACATCTTCTTTTCTAAGCTCACGAGTACCTTTGGCGTCGACATGTCCACTTTCTCAACCTGCCCTAGTCCTGTAATACCCGGTAGTACATCGAAAATACCATTCTCTTGGCGCAAATTGACTAGCTCATTCTGATTAAACAAGCATGGGCGCGGTCCAACTAAGCTCATTTCACCTTTCAGGACATTGATGAGTTGGGGTAACTCATCGAGCTTACTCTTTCGTAAAAAGGCCCCAAAGCGGGTGACTGACTGATGATCGGCAAGATGCGTAGCAACCGATTGTGTCTCAAGTGCCATGGTTCGAAACTTCACCAAAATAAACGGTTGTTGATGTTTGCCTACGCGTTGTTGCAAAAACAGTGGTGAACCCGTATCGAAAAGGCCAATGAGATAAACCAACAACAATATCGGCGCTAAAAGTACCAAACCTAGCAACGCAAGGACAATATCAATAATTCTATACAACACACTAAACTTCTTTATTCCAGAGTAAATGAGCCCTGCTAATTAGCAGGGAAATGCGACAATAAATGTTACCATGAATAGCCAGCCTAGATCATGCTAGTCCTAGACAGTTGTCGCGTGGATCCCTTCTTCAAACTTATAAGGTGGGACCCAGCCTAAATCACTCTTTGCTTTCGAAATATCAACAACAAGCGAACCGCATATCCGCATAGCGATTGAGCGTTTACCTAATAACGAACAAAGCCACCGGATCCCCCTCTCTGGTATGGGTAGCAGAAAAGCGTGCTTACGATAGGATTTCGCCAAACATTGGCATAGCTCGGCCGTCGAAACATCGTGGTCGTCTGAAATTAGAAAAGTCTGATTGGCAGCTCGAGGATGATTAATGCAACACCAAATAAAATCAACCAAATTACCAATGTACACAAGGCTACGTAAATTATTGACCATACCAAACGGCAATGGAATGCCTCGTTTAACCGAAGTACATAGCTTTTTGAAGTTTGCTTTAACACCTGGGCCATAAACAAGTGGTGGGCGAATAATTGTCACATCAATCCGGTGATGTCGTGCAAACTCAAGTAGTGTCAACTCAGCTTGATACTTACTTAACCCATAAGGATCTGTCGGCGGTACCGTTACCGATTCAGTAAAACGATCACCTAATTCAGTATATTCACCATTCACTTTAATACTACTTAGAAACACAAACCGCTTAACACCCGCAGCTTCAGCTTGCCTTAACAAACAGAGTGTCGCATCAGTATTAATTTTCTGATAATCAGCCAGACTGAGCCCATGCGTCATGTTATGTACCAACGCCGCACAGTGAACAACAATATCAGTACCTTGCAGTGACTGTGTTACATCAAATGGTTGGGAAAAATCCAAAGACAAAAATGCTTTAGTGTCCGGTAACACACTCCTAGCCGTGCCCAGAACGAAGACATCTTGCTTGGCAGCCAAAAAACGCATTAACGCAGATCCAACAAACCCGCTAGCTCCAGTAACGACTACATTCAACTATTTTATCCTCATCTAACATCGGCACACGTCACGACTTGCTTAAATCGTAAACACTTAACAGCCACTTGTGATTACAACTAACCCTAAATCGCGTACACTAACCGCGATGTATCAAACAGAATTCTAACATGAAAGCACTAATCAAACCGTTTTTTCAATCCAAGCGAAAGACCAAAAGAGTAGTAACAATTGTCTACGATATAATTGCTATTCTCACATCACTTTACATCGCAATGAGTTTACGTCTCAGTGATTGGGTTATAGATATTGGTGTACGCGAAACCGCCAGCTTCTTAGTCACCTTGTCTGTCTCGCTATTTACTTTTGTAAAGCTAGGCATGTACCGTGCGGTACTGCGTTACATGACCTTACCAGCAATGGGTAACATTCTTTTTGCTGTTATGCTTTCTGCTTTGGGTCTCGCTTTGTCGGGCTTTTTCTTTCAGACTTTTATTCCCCGCAGTGTCCCTATCATTTACTCAAGCATCGCTATGCTACTTCTTGGTGGACCAAGGATTCTAATACGAACCCTCTACTACCATTATCACCGCCGTAAAAAACCCAATGTCTTCATTTATGGTGCGGGCGCAACGGGGCGAGAATTAGCTTACTCATTGATCAATGGGAAAGAGTATCATCCCGTAGTTATCCTCGATGACGATATTACAAAAGCAAAACAGATTATTAATGGCTTACGCGTTCACCATAGTAGCGAGTTCGAAGCACTTTCCGCCCTATACAACCCAGTTAAAGTACTAATTGCTATTAACAATATAAAAGGTAAACAACGTTTAGAGCTCGTCAATCGATTGTCAGAACTCCCGATTGAAATCCAATCAGTGCCCTCCGTAGAAGATATTGCCGCAGGTAAAGCTTCTATCACAGAAATAAAAGACTTAGATGTGGCCGACCTATTAGGAAGAAGCCCAGTAGAGCCAGACCATAGTCTAATGGAACAAAACATCGCTGATAAAACGGTGCTTGTTACTGGCGCAGGAGGCTCTATTGGTTCAGAGTTATGTCGTCAAATCATCCGCCTAGCGCCAAAAAGACTGGTTCTATTTGAGCTAAATGAATATAACCTTTACAAAATTGACCAAGAAGTTCGCCAGTACATCACGAAAAATAAGTTCAACATCACGTTAGTCAGTTCGCTGGGAAGTGTGCAAAATCAATCTCGTCTCGAGCATTTAATGTGTGCACATAAAGTCAATACGGTTTTCCATGCAGCGGCATACAAGCACGTACCAATTGTCGAAGACAATATCATTGAAGGCATTCGCAATAATGTTTTTGGTACACTCAATACCGCTAGAGCAGCTATAAACTGTAACGTTGAACATTTCACACTGGTATCAACAGACAAAGCCGTTCGACCAACCAATATAATGGGTGCATCAAAAAGAATGGCTGAGTTAGTACTACAGGCACTAGCAGACAAAAGCCACGAGACAATTTTTACCATGGTTCGGTTTGGTAACGTACTGGGGTCATCAGGCTCAGTGGTGCCACTTTTCAAAAAACAGATAAAAGAAGGCGGACCAGTTACTGTCACTCATCCAGATATCACACGTTACTTCATGCTCATCCCTGAGGCCGCGCAGCTAGTTATTCAAGCGAGTGCTATTGCCAGCAACGGTCAAGTTTTCGTGCTGGATATGGGAGAACCCGTAAAAATCATCGAATTAGCGAAACGAATGATTCACCTGTTGGGCTTTGAAGATAATGAGTCAACACAAAATAACGGTAATAAAAATGTTATTAACATTGAATACACGGGACTACGCCCTGGTGAAAAGCTGTACGAAGAATTGCTCATTGGAGAAAACGTCGAAGGCACTTGCCACTCTAAAATAATGACAGCATTAGAGAAAAAACTAACATGGCAAGAAATGGAGCAAATCATGCGGGAACTTGATCAACATTGCCGCGAACATGATTACGAGGCGATAAAGCAGCTACTTTTAGACACGCCAACAGGCTATGCGCCGACAGTATAGTTAACCTGAGCAGAGGGGAGCAAAATATTAGCGCCCCTCTCTCATCTAGAGTAATCTCGAGATCAAATTAGTTTTCAAAAATTCCTATTGTATGCTCAACTCCGAAGCGATTACTTTATCTTTTGATAAACATATCGCGCCAATTTCTGTAGCTTATATTTTCGAATGAGTTCTCTTAGTTTACTCTCAATACTGTTTCTTGATTTATTTGCATATGCTCGATCAAACAATAGTCCTGACACAACCAAGTCCATATAATGAATTTCTATTTCAGAAAGATTAAGCAGCTTATTTTTTCCTTTCAAAGATGATGCTTCATCTATGAGATTTTTCCACTCAAAAATAAATTTATTGAGTGAAAAATCTTTTACAATTTCAACGGCATTATTTGAATACTCTAGGCGTTTCGACTCATTACCCATTAGTTCATCGAGTGCCTTCGAAAATTTATCGCAATCTTTAAGGTGGGAGTCCACAAGAAGACCATTATACTTATTACGAACAAGCTGGTTCACACCCTCACAATTAGAATATGCAACAACTGGAACACCGACAGACATAGCTTCACCGACAACTAAACCGAAACCCTCAAAAGCAGAAGGAAATGCAAAGATATCTGCGGAAGCAAGAACTTCTTCAACATTATCAATAGCATCATTTACGTAAACTTGTGAAACTAAGTCAAGATCTTTTACGAGCGATTCAACCTTATTTTTTCCGCCAAACCAATCACCTCCATATAGATGCAGTTCCCAATTAGGGTACTTCTTTGCAACCAAAGAGAATGCTCGAACCAGCACATCCTGTTGTTTTTGTTCTAAGTGATAACGAGCAACATTTACAATAATATTTTTTTCTTTATCTCTAACATCTGACTTGTAGCTAGATTCCAATATAGGGTTAGAAATAGCACGAACCTTTTCTTCTAAAGGATATGCATGGGCAAAACTTTGAAATATCACATGATTCAAGTCTGCTGAGTTTCGAATAGCGTTCAAAAAATCAACATTATTATACAATGATCTCGCAATCTCTTTGTCTGAATTATGTTCAGATATAATTACTGGATATGGCGTTCCAATACATGCCCGGGATACTTTATATAAAGAGCGATTTGAACCCATTGCGATAACTACATCAGGGTCTATAGACTCAATAAGTGTACGTAACTTAGTTAGATTCTTCGGCGTGAATGGTTTAAAAGATTGAAAGAAAACGCGAGTATCTTTTGGTAATACATACTGATTAACAGGGTCGGGAACATCCTCAGTAATAATACTAAAACTATAATCACTAGGAAAGTTTTCGGTCATATATTGAACGAGCTTCTCTATCCCACCTTTCTGCCAATACTGGCTATATATTATTACTTTCATTTGCACAATACTCCATGGATTCTAAAACACGTATAGCACTTTTACCGTCAGCACCAAATTTACTGAATTTTTTCTTAACATAACGATACTGTTCATCAATAGTATATTCATCTTTCAATACACTACCAATTCTATCAAAAAGTTCATCAAAACTTTGAATAGAGAAACTATGCGGAATAAACTCAGTTGCTGTATAATTAAATCCACGATTGGATTTATAACGATCAATATCTGGAGTGTACAGTAAAACAGGCTTATCTTGCATCATAAAATCAAGATACAAACTTGAGTAATCTGTAATTAAAGCATTAACCTCTCGCATAACTATATTAACATCTGGATAATCATTCAAATAAATAACATTATCCGAAATAAACATGTTACCAGCATCATCGCGCATCATATTTGAGTGAGCCCGAATCCCTAACACTGCATTATGCGCTCGAAATAATTCATCTAACTGGACAAGTTGTTGATAATTGATAAAAGTTGACATTTCGTGTTTAAAACGCCACGTAGGTGCATATAAGAATAATCTCTTGCCATTTAAACGCGAGCGTAAAGACAATGTGTCTTTTTTGTAATCTTCCGGTAAAGACTCTTCCTTGATCACCAAAAAATCATGACGAGGTAAGCCCGTTAACTTAACCATTTGGGGCGAGTCCGGAAAGAAACTACGCTCCATTACAACTTTATCATCATCTGAGTTAGCAATCGTAAAATTATAACGTTGACATTCTAATGACCAATGATTTTCCAGCCCTGGAGAAACAGCTAAACCAACTTTCTTTATTGGTATACCATGCCAAAGTTGTATTATTTTACGGGACTTAATGTTGCTCAATTTACGATATCCAAATATAGCATGCAAGCTATACCCCGTGTATATTTTACCTGCACGCATCATAGCGAGCATTCCCTTTAAGGAATGCAGTGGATAAAATACGACATTATTAACCAAGTCAGGTTCGACAGCTTTATTACTATTTAAAATAACAACTTTTTTTATTGCATTATCATGTTTAACCGATTCAAATATAGCTCTAGGATTATCCACTGTATGACTAGGATGTCGAGCCCATGTTGTAAACAACCATTCATTATCATTTTTTGAAACTACACGATCAATAAATGGCATTGAACGTTCCATTGAACCAAGAATTATCTTCCTAAACATTAAAATTAGAAATGACTTATGTTTATTTTTAGATTTGAACTTCATCTTTTTTCTGAAAAAGTCAAATTCCTGATTATATTCCCTTTGTTTACTTTCAGGAATTTGAGAATAAAGGTCATTAACAAACTCTTCGAAAATTTCCTGAATTTTATTTACGTCTGTTGAAGAATACAAGTCCTTGGTGCTAACTAGTGTATTTAGAAAATTAACAGTATTCGCTTTAGAGCAACGCGGAGAATTTGAGCCCCACTTATTCAGCAAAGATATAAACTCAGTTGTAACAAAAGGTTTAATAGACTCTATTATGGAATTAAAGAAATATGGTAGCCGTTCGATGTCTCTTCGAACATTACCCGTCTGAACAGAAAATCTTTTATTATAGTGATAATGCGTCGAGCTGATACAAACAATTTTATTACATTGTTTAGCTATATATGTCATTATCTCTGCATCTTCCAAGAAGATTGCTTTGAACCTAACCTGATCAAACAGATTTATTTTATACAATTTATTCCAAACTTGAGGAGTTAAATATGGGAGACCGTCATTTAAATCTATACGGTATGAGCAATGCTCACCTGAAATGATTCCATCAGGAGATCCAGTAATGTAGTTACGGTCATTAAATATGTACCGAACTGCACATTGTGATATGTCCGCATCATTCTCTAATGATGCATAAAGCAATCGTTCAATAAAATTAGGCTCAAAATAGTCATCTGCATCTAAAAATGAAATGTAAGTTCCTGTAGCAAAAGAAATTCCATTATTTCTAGTTTCTCCTTGGCCACAGTTTCTATCATTTTTAAAAACTTTTACTCTGCTGTCAATAGTCGCTAGTTCTTGCAACTTTAAATATGTAGCATCAGTACTACAGTCATCAATACAGATAACTTCGACGTTTTTATACGTCTGAGTGGTCACGGACCTTATGGTCCATTCAATTGTATGCTCTGCATTATAGCAGGGAATAATTATACTAACTAATGAATTTGCATTCCCCATAAAATCATCACCTTAAAAATATTTTCATTATATAAAGAACTCTAACCAATAAATACTTTACAATAATACTCAATTTAAAATAACAGTTGACTCCATATGTCCTGCAAACCTGTAAAAACCCAGAAATAATCTCATTTCTTGTTGTACTATTAAATCTGTTTTTTTGCCTAAATAGTATATTAAATACATGTTCAATAAAGACTTTGTCAATCTTACGTCTTGTTTTCCCTCTGGCATCAAAGTCTAGCGTTGAAAATAACTTATACACCAAATCGTATTGGAATATAACATCTACATGGTTGTTACTTTTAGAGTTTAAAACGCTTCCAATCCTTTGACGATACCAGTAACCGACAAATGGAAGAGTAGAAATTGATTTAGCCATCAGTATCGCTTGGTAGTTAAATGATATATCTTCATAATAACCGCGTTCAAATCTCAGCCCTTCACGAAGATAGAACTCTCTTTTATAAGCTTTATTCCAACAAACTTGAAAATTATCAAAAAGACATATTTTATCTTCAATAGTATTGATCAGCAAACTTTCGTTATTACTTAATATATTTTTATTTTTATTTTCTTTTACTTCAGCCTCGGACCAGAAACGTACAAAGTCATAAATTATAAGTTCACTGTCTAACTGTGATATACCACTTAGCAAGCCTGGTGAAAGTTTATCATCCCCATCAACAAATATAATGTAATCACCTTGGGCATGCTCTACACCTTTGTTTCTAGCATTTCCTGGCCCTAAACTAAGTTCTAGGTAATGAACCTTAAATCCATACTTTAAAGACAGTTTATTTAATAACTCAGAAGTGCCATCTTTTGAATTATCATCAACAACAATAACTTCAAAATTAGTAAAAGTTTGATTATATAAAGAGTCAATACACTCGGCAATTTCATTATACACGTTAAACGTTGGAATAATTATTGAAAACTTAATAGTCACACTGATCACCCATACTTATTTAAAACGCGCTCTACTGAGTCGTCAATTACAACCTGCCCTTTCTCAAGATAAACGGCTCGATTACACATCTTTCTTATATCGCTATCAGAGTGAGAAACGATAATAATCAATCTTGATTCTGTGATAATCTCTTCCATTCGTTTTAAGCACTTCTGTCTAAAATACTTATCGCCCACGCTCAAAACTTCATCTATAATCAATATATCACTTCTAAACGAAGTGGCGATAGAAAACGCCAAACGAGAAACCATGCCACTCGAGTATGTTTCTACTGGCTTGCTGATGGACTCTCCTAGCTCAGAGAACTCTATGATGCCATCTATTTCAGCCTCTATTTCTTGCTTGTTCTTTCCTAGCAATGCTCCGGCAAGATAAATGTTATCCATGCCGCTTAGCTCTTGACTAAAAAACGAGTTTAACGTCAACAAAGCACCGATTTCCACGGAAGAGTAAAACTTACCTGAGGTAGGAGCCAATACACCAGATAAAACTTTACATAATGTAGACTTACCAGCACCATTTCTGCCAACAATGCCAACAATGTCGCCCTCATAAAACGACAGCGACACATTATTCAATGCAGAGCGGCGAAATGAGTTTGATTCATTAATTACTTTTTCACGTTCATGCTTTGACAAGAAAAGTTTTTTAATTGAGTAACTTTTAGCCTGAGAGTACTCTAATGATACATTTTCTAGCTTAACTACGGTTTTTCTATCAGGCATCATACATTCCTAATAATTTGAGTTCTCAAAGATTTAGATAGATATAGCAACCCCATGAAAATCAATGATGCCCCCCCCAAAATAATAAAATTAGTCACAATGTTAACAGTTTCAGGGTAAATTAATGCTCGATTAAAAAGATCTACTAATTGGGCTAAGGGGTTAATATCAATAAGCCAATGATACCGCTCTGGCACTCGTTCTATCGAGTAGATAATGGGTGTAATATAAAATAGCATCCGCAAGCCAAAGCCAACTAAAAAAGCTGTATCTCTAACAAAGACATTAAGCATCGCCAAAGCTAAAGACATACTACTAATAACAGCGATCGTAGCAATAAATGTAATTACTAATGCAAAAACATTTGGAACATATCCCATAAGTAGCAAGATAAATTGCAACAAAGCATAACCAAAAACAAAAAGGTATGTTTGACCAAAGACTTCCGATATTGGCAAGATAGGAAGAGGCATTTTCACTTGAGTGACAATACCTTTATATCGCTTAAATGACGTTGTTGCAGAGCTTAACGATGTACTCCACCACTTCCATAAAGTCACACCTATCGCAATCATTAAAATACGATCAGGGCCTGAGTCTCCAAAAATGACACCAACGACGTAACTATATAATGCAATAAGCATTAGTGGTTCAATAAACCACCATAAATACCCTAAAACAGTCCCTCTTACATTCGCTTTTTGCTTCAGATGAGCCAGTGTATAGAGAACATACAAATTGCGTGATAATTCACGAGATTTTATGACCATTATTTTACTTACTCTGCATATTCTCGTACAGTTTTAATGATTTCTGTTGTAGAAATATCAGCAGTCCGCGGTAGATAAACGACCTTGCAAATATCAGAAAACTCATCAAACTTTCCTTCCCAGTCATCCCCCATCACTAAGACGTCAGCCTTGTGTGTTAGGATGTACTCTCTTTTAAGCTCTAACGACTCTTCGAAAAACACCTCATTCACGCAATGAATAGCACTCACTATTTGCGCACGGCTATTCTCATTGTAAACAGGGTAACGTTGTTTTTTTGAGAAATTCAATGCGTCAGTTGACACACCTACTATAAGGTGCTCACCAAACTCCTTGGCTCTTTCCAAAATATTAACGTGTCCGATATGAAACACATCAAACGTTCCAAATGTAATTACTCGCATGGCTTACTCACTGAGGTCTGTCAAATGACGGTTATAAATTTTTGTATAGCTATCAACAACATGTTTATCGGTAAACGCTTCCTCGACCCGTTCTCTCCCCCAAGCTCCTAGCTCAGCGCAATACTCACGGTCGAGCAATCGCCTAATGGCTTTTTTTAAAGCACTTGCATCACAAACTGGGACAAGTATACCATTTCTCCCATTCTGAATAAACTCGCGGCACCCACCAATATCAGTCGTGATCACCGCACGTCGACACGCATTAGCTTCAATCAATATTCTTGGTAACCCTTCACCATAACGCGTAGGCAAAACCACCGCATCGTTGCTAGCGATAACTTGACACATCCCCTCATTAACTTGCCCAAGCCAACGGATATGGCCGTCGCGATGCCAAGTCTCAATTTCGTGCAATGGAATAGATTCATTGCTGTCGTCATCAATAATACCAGCAACATTTAGTTCAATATCCTCGCCTTCTGCCTTCAACTCTTTTACGGTTTCAAGCAACTCTCGCAAGCCTTTACCTTCTAGCAAACGCGCCGCAAACAGAAGCTTAAGTGGCTGTTTTTCTGTTGTGATAGGTGAAGCTTGATACTCAGCAAGATTTACGCCAGAACCAGGTACCGTCACCGCGTCACTTGCTTTGCAGATGCTTTTGTCTAAAAATAACTGCTTATCTTGACTGTTCTCAAAAATAAATACCGCTTTCGTATTTAAACCAACAATTCGATAAAAGAACATTACAACAGTAGCAACAGAACGACTCAACAGGGTTGTTTGGCTAAACATCGACCCTAAACCTGGGATAGTGATAAGGATGGGCGTTTTCGTTAGCAACGCAATAAGCCCAAACATGAGGTTAGGCTTAATTGTGACAGAATGGATAATCGTTGGCTTAACTTTTCTATATATAAATATGGCCTGGGTCAATGTTCTCAAATTGTCAAACAACCCTTTCGAGGAGCGTGTTAATGACATCTCATGCATGTTTTCTTCATTCGCGTCCGTTGGCTTAGACATACATAAATGCGTTTCCATACTCGACGTCATCGATGAATGCACCCTAGACTTCCAATGTAAGTCGTAATACCAACCCACGTTAATGGCGAACAACAATCGATTCATAACAACCTCTTAATTTCTTCAACGGTACGCGCTCTGCCGCTCCCAACTGACACCGCTGAATATAACTGTTCAAACGGTTTTCCATTCAAAAGCGCATCAATATTCAAAATCAATTGACTCCCCGTAACACTTTGTTTATCTAGCATAGAAATATAGTCTTCATAAATCCCTCTTTCTGTCGCATAGCCTTGAATTTTTGCACAGGAAAAAACAACAGGCCTATTTAATACAGAAAAGTCAAAAGCGATACTGGAATAGTCGGTAATGAGCAAATCATAATCACCTAACACCTTATTAATATCTTCGCAATCGAGTAAAGAGACACCCTTGAGATCGGAGATCTCCTTTCGAAGGGAGCCATTTAGTGGGTGGATAGAAACATCAATATTAACTTGATTTTGATGACAGTAAGCAAGTAAACCAGAGGTCAATACCTCATAAACCCACTGCCTTGCCTCATTTATATTTCCATGCCATGTCGGTGCATATAATATTCTCTGCTGCGCACCTACACATCGACTCTTACTGCTTGCCCATATAACGTCATGCCGTGGAAGACCTGTCACCTTTACCCTATCAATGGGGAGACCAAACGCTTGCGACAAGCACAGTTGATTTTTCTTATCGGCAGCGATAACAAGGCTGTATTTTGAAAGCCTCATTTTTAGAATAAACATGAATAGTTTGTTTAATCTTGTTAATCTGTTGGGAAAAGGTGATGCCTCATTGGAATCCAACAACAGCTTCTTAATTGGAATTCCATGCCATAACTGAACTTTCAGTGCTCCGGATAGCGCAAAGCTCGCACCATCGTTCATTCCTGTTGTGAGCACAGCGACCGCGGCTCGAGATTGATAGTAAAGGCCTTTTAGGCTGTAGCAATAATAGTTTTCACCTAACGCTGTTGCTTTTTTGCTCTTGTTAATCCAGATAGGGCGAATGGTAGTATCTTTGTTTTCAACAAGATATTCGTATACATAGCAAGCATTATCTTTGTAGCCATAAACATTGCCAAAAATCCAAACTTGTTGGCTTTTAGGTACAAATTTAAGCAATAATCCCACTGGGTACGTTAATATCGCTTTTGATAACTGAAAACAAAAGCGCCAATATTTATTGTGAAAAAGACCTAACATATTAATAATAAATTAAATTGGCATGGAACATAACAAATATATACATCAATATGCTTAACGCCAGAAAATTCCCTGTTGATTAAAAATCAACAGGGATCATAGCATATGAAGGACAAATATGATATATGTTAATTTTTTATTAAATACACTAATCAATACTAAGATCTATGAATAAGTATAGAGTGTGATAGATATAACGGCGCTACGTGTATCAAGTGGTGACCAACAGCAGCCACCACTCTATATCTCTAACGTTAAAGTTAGAAGGGCTTAACTACTAGATTCTACTTATTCTCTAAGCCTTTTAAATAGGAGGCGAACTCTGTTCCTAACCCTTCATGACGCAAACCATATTCAACAAATGCCTTTAGGTAACCAAGCTTATCACCACAGTCATGTGACTTACCTGTCATGTGAAATGCTTCTACTGTCTCGTCGCGCATTAGCATATCAATTGCATCTGTAAGCTGTATTTCATCCCCAGCACCAGGAGGGGTTGCAGACAACTTATCCCAGATAGCTGAGGATAAAACATAACGACCGACTACTGCAAGATTTGAAGGGGCCTCTTCAATCGACGGTTTTTCAACCATTGCCGTCATAACATGTGACTGTCCACCTGATAATTGTTCACCAGCGCAATCAACGACACCATACTTAGATACCTCTTGCAGAGGTACGGGCTCAACCATAATTTGACTTGTTTGCGTTTGCTCAAAACGATCTAACATTGCCGCTAAGTTTTCACAACGTTGGTTGGCAGTATACTCATCAAGAATTACGTCTGGTAATACAACAGCAAATGGCGAATCGCCTACCAACGGTTTAGCGCATAATACTGCATGCCCTAGCCCTTTGGCATGACTTTGCCGGACGTGCATAATCGTCACATCTTTTGGACAAATAGATTGCACCTCATCAAGCAACTGGCGCTTCACACGTTGCTCCAGCGTCGCTTCAAGCTCATACGATGTGTCAAAGTGGTTCTCAATCGCATTTTTTGAGGAATGCGTGACCAAAACAATTTCCTTGATCCCTGCCGCTACACATTCATTGACAATATACTGGATAAGTGGTTTATCAACTAATGGCAACATTTCTTTAGGGATTGCTTTAGTTGCTGGAAGCATGCGCGTACCCAAGCCTGCCACTGGAATGACGGCTTTCGTGATCTTTCTCATAGTAATCCTAATTTAAAAACAACAACCATGTAGCAAATCTGTATGAATATATTTAATAAAACTCAATCAGTGACGAGGGAAAAATATCCATCACAGAAGTAAAATTTCTTATCTTAAAATTTGTCACTATTTGTCTCCTATAGTAACTTCTACTGCGCTATTTGTCAGCCGAGACATGCTCTAATCCCACAACGCTTTCCATGTATTGCATATCACTTTTTGATAACGAGCTCCATAACTGAGGAAAGTGGAAAAATCCTGACATACCTCGCTTATTAACATGCTCTAGGATTTATCCGCATTAACGCATCGAAAACCTATAGTTCAGGAAAATGTGGGAACAAAAAGTAAGCTTACAAACTAGATGAGGAAGACGGGAGTGCCTTAAACAGCCGCATCTAGGCAAAAAGAGTTAACCGTTGTACAAGGAAGGTTTGGTGATCACGCAACTTTTTGTGATCACCCAAACATGACTTGAGGTGTGTGACAGTCAGGCAACAGCGCCTTACCGCTGCCCACGGATATATCAAGCCGTTAAGTAACAATTCACACTGATTACTTAAGCTTTATTCCATACGTTTCAATATGGTCAAGCAGTTCACGCGATGTGATCCTATGCTTCACCAATAAATCAACCTTAAATGGAAGTGACGATTGCTCTAAGCTGTCTATCAACTCTGCGACAACACTTAATGAGATATCGTTACCTTCGATGGCAATATCGATGTCAGAGTTATCTTTATAGGTTCCTAACGCTCTAGAGCCGAAAATCCATGCGTGGGTGACTAAATCGTGGCTTAGGACAATTCCCTCAATCAGCTGATACTGATGTGGCTTAAGACCTACAGACGCAGGTTTGTCTAAACAACTATTGCCCACATTTTGCCTCTAAATATTGAGTTATCTGCTCGATCACAGGTGAAAACGACTCTAAGATTAGCGTTTGAGCTTCAAGGACATTTTCTTCATCATAGGTGTGAGACAGCAAATTGCGCTTAATTAATGCCTCTAACATAATCTCACATTGCTCTGACGACAAGTGCTTCGCTTCTAACGCGGTTCGAAAAACACTTCTTGGAGAAGCGACATCAAAACCATCAAATTCCAGCAAGTCTTTTAGCGTCTTCCATGTCAACTCAAAAGAAAAATCAAAAGTTTGCACCAGCCCAGCCAGCTCTAACTCGTTATAGCTATCTTGAGCGCATGCTCTTTTAAGCCTTTGTTGCGCTTTTATTAAGTTCTGCAGTCGCTGCTTCCAACGGTCTGGATTTGAGTCCATATTAGCTGCCTAGGGGTAAAGTCCGAATTACGTTCAATGTTGGCTCTTAACTTACCTAATCATTAACGAATTGTCATGTCTTCATTATGACGCTTGTTCATGAACACAGCGCCAATAATGCCATCATATTTCGCTTTGCATTAATCAACCAATCTTCAGCAGTGAATTCATCATCATGGGCCAAATGCAAACGACAGAGTGCGAACCCATGCTCAACATCTGTTGCGATGCAAGCAAGAAGCCGTGACTCTTCTTGCCAATTCTTATCGTTTCGTGTGCCAGTGCGGATTGATCAAAACCAACTTCCACCGTGGCATATTCAATATTGAGAACTTGCTCCATCGATGAGAATAATCAGTAAAATCCTGACATAACCACCTTAAAACGCACTAAAATTCATCCGTTTCGTTAGTATTGATCTGAGGCATAACTCAAATCAAATCGTTATGCCGCGTCGTCATGAGCCTTGGAGTGATATACATGAATCTATCAAAATCAGTCTCGCTAAAGCATCAACAGCCAGGAACACCGCTCGGCTCAGGCTTAAGAGTGTATTGGAAGAAAGTCGTCAATTGGCTCAAACAGCTCGACGAGTACGACAGACAAGCCAAAGCCATGCGCCGCGAAGATCGCTTAAATTCGCATAATGAACAGTGCAATAAATAGTGATACCAACCCATTAAATTAGTGTTGATCCATTCTTATGCATGGCATTTAGAGCAAAGTATTGCGCAGTGATTCCTGTATCACGGATGCCAGCGCCACTTTGTTCATGCTCCCTAACAATACGTTGTTAGATTTGCTACGACCACTAGACTCCAAGACTGGCAAAGACGACTGTGTGAGGAAACACGCCTAGCGAGTGCCGGCGTTGGATTGAAATGTCTATTGAAACATTCTCACGCGACGTATCTGAACCGATATTTTAGTCATTACGTTAAAAAATCCCCCATGCTAAAGGTTAATTACTCATCCTTAATTAAAACTTTTATATCAAACACATGCATGTGATGCATAACAAAATCTTGCAATAAATATGTCGCTTTTCAGCATAATTGACAATGATGCTACGGTTGCTAGCACAGCTATTATGTCTATTATTAGTTACAGCTATGATTGATATAGCCCACAATAAGAATATACCTAAGTAGGCTCGGCGATATTATGGATGATACGCTCTTCTTGGAATTTACAATGCTGTTCATTATGGCGTGGACAGTACTCTATGTGTGCCGAAAAGGCGCTAAGCTCGTAGGTTTAGTAGACAAACCCGATGGGCGCAAACACCACGATGGAGCAACCCCTTTAGTGGGTGGGTTATCTGTAGGCTTAACCGTTAGCGCGCTCGCGCTTTACCATAGTAGCAAATACCCCCAGACGCTGGTCTACGTTTTCTGTGTTACCGTTCTACTGGTCGTTGGTGTGCTCGATGACCGTTTTGATATTAGCTTTAAAGTGCGTTTGCTTGTTCAAGCTGCCCTATCGCTGATCATGTTTAGCGTTGCCGACATTGAGTTGCACTATCTCGGTAACCTATTCGGCTTAGGTGGGATTGAACTGGGTTGGGTTGGATCGATTCTCACCATTGTTGCGGTTATTGGCGCCATTAACGCGTTCAATATGGTGGATGGTATCGATGGTTTGCTGGGCGGGTTGTCGATCGTAACGTTCTTTTCGCTGAGCGTTGCGTTATGGCTGTCTGGGGATACGGTATTAGTTTATGCTTGCTTCGCGTTTATCGTCGCTATGTTGCCATATGTACTGTTTAACCTCGCCATCTTTGGGAAAAAGCGCAAGGTGTTTATGGGTGATGCGGGATCGATGATGATAGGCTTTTCCATCGTTTGGTTACTGCTGTCATCGACACAAACAGCCGCACACAGTGTCGCCCCCATCACCGTCGTATGGTTTATTGCAATCCCTCTATGCGACATGGCCTCAATTATGATGCGCCGCTTAAAGCGTGGTGAGTCGCCATTTAAACCCGATCGAGAGCATCTGCACCATATCTTTTTGCGTCTGAACTTAAGCTCGCGCCAAACCTTGGCGGCGATTTGTTCTATTGCGCTCATCGGCTCAAGCTTTGGCCTAGCTGGTCAGGTGTTAGGGCTGCCAGAGTCTTTCATGTTCAGTGCGTTTATCGCCTTTTTTTGCGCTTACCACTACACGTTAAGTCATATCTGGGTACTCACGAAGCGACTACGTATACGCCAAGCAAAACGGCGTAGAGCAATCCAAAAGCAAAATGCCGCCTAGCTCTGGCGCGATCTTGCGACGCCACCATTGCACAATAGCGTTCATCTCAAAATAGCAAACCCCCTTCTCGGTATATCTATCTGGATACCATCACAGAGACAATCAAAAAGACAATCACAAAGACAATAGAGGCTTTCGATTTACGCCACTAACTTTCAACCCACCCTATAAAAAAGACCGGGCTTTTACCGAACTTTGATAAGGTGAATGTGAACGATGCGCACAAGAAATGTCGCAATGATTATGATGCGCTCATCGATGCACAATCGTTGTTATTACCGCTGACGCATAAAGAATAAAAGAAGGCCAGTCTCGACTTATCCCAGATCATCATTGCGACAGCGATAGCGACACCGTCAATGGTGATTGTATGAACAACCAAATCTGCTAAACTGATGTTTAGTCAGTTAGAACCCATGCAACGCCCATTGGAGGGATTAACATGCTCAGCCATCGCGCTCAAGTGACCATCGCCATCGCTATCACCGCCGTTGCCGTTATGATTATTCTTGCTATGTAGCCATGCCTGAGTGGTAACGCCAAAGGGCTTCTTTTCCTTCGAGCGGCACGCCAAGGGTTCCAGCCTATTCACGCTTTTGGGCAACACCCTAACTAGCCCTTAACTATCATAATCTTATATCAACACTCCCCGACCCCATGAGACACTTTTTGGTCTTAAAAAGGACGATTGAGACGCGAGCGGTGCTGATTTTACTGAGATGAACGCCTGCATGTTGTGCGTGTTTTGAGCAGCGTTTTTGGTGGCGCTCGCTAACATTTTGCTGTCATTGGCGGTTAATCACCGGCCTCTCCACTTTACATTTTTGTGGATAACAGCAGCCCCCCTCTCTTTTCGTCATTTGGTTGAACGGCAAAGTACTTATCAAGTCGGTGGTTATTCTGGTTTAGGTAAGAACGGTGTTGGAGTGAAGGCAGATCAGTATTTACCATTTGCATGGTAGGACATAGGTCTCGATGTAACGGAAGGGGATGCCATCCCCAGTCTATTCATCGTTAACGTTGGTGCATTACTAAATACAAACAAGAAGTTGGCCATGTTGAAGGCGTTGTCCATTACATTGGTCTTGGTCATATATCCTCAATTGCTATCGCAAATTCAGCTGATATCACCGTTCGCATCAGCGATGGTTTACGCCTGTTTTGCTAAGCTAGAAAGGCGCGAAGCCATCAAACTCCTTATCAAAGAAATCGACAAACTCTTCATTCATCGCCAGTTGTTGAATAAGATCAATAGCACTCAACGAGTTGTGTCGTTCAAGTCGCGCTTTCAGCGCTTCGTTCATCGCTTTTACCGTTCTTACCTGTGCAATAACCCCACGTAAGTCTTCCACCTCCGATTGCAGTGAATATCGATACTTCTCAATCGTGCGTTCACGCTCTTTTTTGTTCCCACCACCAAAACGTCGCCAAACCGTACTTTCGATAGCGTCGCCCATTTTCATCTCGTTATAATCACGATCAATACAACTCAAACGTCCATTTAGCACAACAACCAAGGCATCCATGGATGACGCGTCTAGGTTTAACTCGACATCGGGTAACCATTTTTGGCTTAGGCTCAGCAGCGTAAAGGCGTCGCCCTCTTTCTTTGCTTTTGAGAGCACTTGCATCAGTGACTTCTTCTCTTGTCGACGAGTAGGATCACGCTCTTTATCGGGATGAAATAAAGAGGCCAACCGCTTATACAATTTATTTAGCCCACTACGACTAAAAAGTTGCGCGACCACCTCAGAGGGTACCTCATTCTTCTGATGGTGAAATGACTCACCGCTGTCATCTTCATCCCAAGCAAATTGAGTCTCTTCATCATCACCCTCCCAGCACTGCTCTGAGCGTACTCGACTCTGCTGGACTAACTGCTCCAACAAGCTTTGGGCAACGTCATGATCAAGAATGGATGCCTTGATTTGCTCATCAGTGACGTTAATATCATCACCAAACATGTCTTCGAGCATGTCTCGAAAACGTTCAATATCAACCTCATCAGGCTCCACATCGGGGGGGGGTGGCAAGCTGCTCTTAATGGCATGCGTCAGCTCCTGACGCATGGCTACAGTGTCATGCGCTTGAAATGGATTGGACTCTAAGGTTTGCAACTCTTCCTCTATCCACCGCAAAAGCTCTTCATGCTTAGCGCCTTTAATGGTTTTACGCGGCACAAAACCTATCAAATGCGTGATTAGCTCTGCTGTGATATCACAAATTTCTCTTTCACTACTCAACACCTCATGCTTGAAATAGGTGCAGAACTTTGACAGCTTTAGCTCATAACGTTGATTACGCTGTTCAGCCTTCTCAATTTTGTGCCAAAGCTTGGTAAAAGCTTGCCATTCTTTAGATTGCGTTTCGCTCGCTGATTGATGGACAACAGAGAGTTTCATAGATCCCCTATAATGAAGTTTGGATATATATCAATAAAATACAGTACCATACATAGAACACAATAGTGAGGTGGGTCTTTGATCATCGCATAAGCTGATTTAAGTAGACTTAAGGCTGTTCTTCCATAAAGTCCTCTTAACTATTTTAGCAATATAACGCTTGTTAATTGCTCTTGTCTGACGCCAGTGCGCACATTAATTTAGCAACTCATGGACACTAGAATTCAATTTCGTGTTGATGAAGAAATTAAACGCTTAGCTCAGCAAATGGCCGAGAGCCAAGGGCGCACACTTAGCGACGCTTGGTTAACTGAACAAGTAAACCTAGCATTTGAGAAGTTTGACTCAGGAAAAGCTTCATTTGTTGACCATGACTCAGCAAAAGCACGAATGTCTGAACGAAAAGCAAAGATTCGTAGCCAAGGTCAACAATGATTTTATGGGAAGAAGAATCGCTAAATGATCGTGAGAAGATCTTTGAGTTTCTTTGCGGCAGACAAAACTTCCGAAATCATCGAAGCTAAAGTAGAAAATTTACTTGAGCAACCACTAATCATCGCCTAAAAAGCCATAGCGAATTTGATTCATCCTACGCTTACAGCGCCTTAAATTTTTCTACCATATCCTTATCAATCTCCTTGATTAGATTAGGTGACAAGCCCAGATGTTTGGCCTCATGACTAAACGAGCGTGTTGTTTCAAATATTTCCTCAGCCATAACCATAATTGCTTTCTTTGAAGACAACCCCGACTGAGCTGCTAACTGGTCTAGTGCGCTCTTTGGCGTTCGGCCATTACCACCAAATGCCGTCATATGCTCTTTGTAAGGATTAGGGCTGTAAACAATGTCGTAGAAAGGCGATAGCGTCCAGTTATCGGCGTCACTGGCAAGGAAACTGAAGTTCTTACTGTGATCATCTTGGTTAACCGTCAGAAAATTAAACAGGCAGCGCTTAATGAGCTTCTGAGACTCAGTGACACTACACATGATGCGCGTAGCTTTAACTAAATCCACGTAGTCCAAAGATGGCTCTCGAAACGGTGCGTCTAACAACCCACACGCAGAAATCATATGGATTCGGCCGCCTTGCTCGGTGCAATCAAATCGTTCCTGCTCTAGCCAAAATCGTCCATTACCCGCATCAATTAAATCAAAGTCAGGAACCTCAATGCCGACATTACGGGCCATCTGCATGTAGCAATATTCAACTAATGACTCAGAGTGCTTCAAGTCAAACTTTTCAGATGTCAGCTTTACGATAAGCTTTGTTCCTAGTGCGTCATTTAATGTTGAATATTGCCCATTCGATAGACGCGTGACGTTCATTTTGGGTCTAGCACCACCCGATCCACCTGTATTCATCAAGTGCTCAAGCAAAGCAGACTCGGTGCCTTCAAACTCCGCGATTGCTGCTCGGCCAAGAGTAATGATATCAATCGACTCCTTGGACTCATCAAGTAAATCTAATTCAGGCTCATAGCTCAACGCACCCATACATCTGTCACCTAAGTAAGCCAAACGCTCTAGGGCAGTAACTTCCTTTGGGTTATGACCGTTCTGTCTAAATACACGATCCATGAGATAAAGACCCCAACCATCAGGGAGACTATCTCCAAAAACCCCATGAATGCCGTAATGCGGCTCTTTAGGCGCAACTTGCAGGCTTGTATCAGCCTTTAAATTGAACGGAGCCAGAGAGGTTGAGTGAGCGCCTAAATAAGCTTCATCAAATTGAAAGAAGCTTTGCTTACTATTTTCAACGAGCTTGCCGACAAGTACCTTTTCACCTGTGCTAAGCGTTCGTTTTACTTTTAGGGCTGACTTAAGCATGTCGAAGCACATCCTCTATTGATTTAAATTCAGGCTCAGACGACTTTGTCAGCTCTTTCACTCTTTTCAAGTCACCGACTGTTTCATAAAGCATGAGAAATTGACGCAATGAGATGTTGCCAGATGACTCAAATTTTCGGATCGTCGCGTAAGGCACGCCAGAGAGATCGGCCATCTTCTGAACACTGAGTTTATCTTTTTTCCGAGCGGACTTGATAAACTCTTTGAGCTCCATCTGCAAATCATAAGCGGTATAAAGAGATAACATACATGCCTCGAAAATTGCTACTATGGTATCGATTATAACAGCAATTGTGATTTTATTGCCACTATAGTGACAATAAATGAGTTCTTTGGCATTATTTGCTATCATAATGGCAGAATAGAAACAAGGCTGACACCTTTCAGGTATACGCGCTTTCCGCAGCACAAGAAGAAATCAATATACCAACAACAGGCAATATTAATTGAATACGTCAGGTCGAGCATCTGTCGGTGCGGATTAGTTTATGGGTTACCTGACTATCAATATGCTGCGCCAATACGCGGTGTAACAAGAGGTTTCGCTTTTGGGGACTTGATGGCTTCATGACACGAGCGCGTATCATATGCGCCGTCTCCTGATATAGACTTTATCTTTCGATGCGTCTGTTTTAAGAGACCTAGTAGTGCTTCTCCATCTGTTACATTGGATAGTTGAAAGTTCGCCACAAATGATTTGATGTATGTCCGCATGAACAGTCAAGTGGAGTTTACGCCAGACACGACGCTTCTCTGCGCCATGCTTCTTGGTTTTCATTCGCCTTCACCGAAGACTTTCAAGCCTGTTGCGTCGATAGGTCACTCATTCCAGTGATACTCACATTAACAAGCACTGATACACCCTCATTTATTGCATCCCACAATACAGGAGCAAAGGTTTTAAGCGTTTTGTGTCCTCAGATTGTCATTAACGTACACATGTAGGCTTTATGGTAGCAACTAGCTAGAGTTAGTTTGTTTATCAGTGGTTGTTCAGGCAGTACGGTTTATACGAATTTAGTCGGGGGTCTAATTTTGTTCTAAAAAAGTAGATTGTTTTTCCAGTATGGTTTGGCGTGGAATCATAACAAGAAATAACTGTAGTAAATCCCCCAAGCCCCTTTATTCTGGAGGTTGTGAACTACTCGTGAGTAAAGACACGAGCTTCCAATATAACGGACAGAGCCGCTAACTCTTCTTTTTTACCGCTTAGTTGGATACCGCTAGCCGCAAGGGGCTGGTCTGCCGTCCTACGCCCTATTTGTGTTAGTTTGGATCATACGGGCCCATAACAATCTGCCCTACTCAAAGGTATACCGTTGATGTTCTCCACCCTAGCTGTGACAATTTGGATCATACGGGGCAATAACAACTTGCTCTAGTCAAGATAAGCCGTTGATGTTCTACACCCTAGCTCTGTCAATTTGGATCATACGGGGCTATAACAACTTGTTTTGCGGGGTTCGAAAAATGGTCACACTTCCTTTGAGCAAGCATTAATTAACCCCTATCTAGCTTTTAGTTATGTAACAGGCTGCCTGATCGTTTAAATACTGTAAGATTCTACCGGACTGAAGACACATGCACGCAATTATAGGAAGACTTAGTAATCATTTAGTTAATGTGCAAAAAAATTTTTTTGATGGCTATTAGTGCTGGACTCTAGGTGGTAAAGCTTGAAAAATATGACTCTGTGGTCAACGTGCCGATAACTACCGATATTGACGTCAAAATGAAACTGGGAGTTCACATTAGCATTCATTGATGAAAACATAGTTACATTTTGTACTTTCATGCTCTTTGCTATCTTCAAATCATTGACCAATCTGCGAAAATGAAACTATAATTTCACATATACTGAATTAGTGAAATTATAGTCTCATTATGAGCAATCAAACTAAACGCGGAGCAGTTGTGTTTCCGAAGAACATGAAAATTCTGCACAATTTGGGCGAAAACATAACGCTGGCCATGAAGCGCCGCAGAATAAACCAGGACATGATGCACAAGAGGACAGGCATTTCCAAGCCGACACTGCGAAAGATAGCTAAAGGTGATCCGTCAGTATCTATTGGTCACTATGTTAATGTACTGGCGGTGCTTGGCCTCTTAACGGATCTTGGCAAGGTAGCACTCGATGATGAGCTTGGGCGAAAGCTTCAAGATATAGAACTATTAAAAAGAAAACGGTAGGGGCCACATGGAAATCTACGTCTACGCTGATTGGCTCGAGTCCGAGGAATCGATGTTCGTCGGTACGTTTCGCTCCACTGTGGTACGTGGAAAGGAGTATTTCAGTTTTAGTTACGATGATGCCTGGCTCGCTTCCAAATACGTACACCAAATCGATCCGACCCTTAAGCTTTACGTGGGAGAGCAGCACGGAGAAGATGACAAAAACTTCAAAGTCTTTCTGGACTCATGCCCTGATCGCTGGGGTCGGTTGCTGATGCAACGCAGGGAAGCGGTCATCGCTCGCAACGAAAAGCGCAGAGCCAGAAAACTGTTTGAAACTGACTACTTGTTGGGAGTACATGACTCGTATCGTATGGGAGCCCTACGTTTCCGTACGAAGCATGACGGACCGTTCCTTGATGATAATCAGGACTTGGCTGCACCCGCGATGACATCGTTACCAGAGCTACAACAAGCAGCAAAGGGCGTGGAGAATAAACCAGACTTCGAGAACCCAGATTATCTCAGATGGCTAAACATGCTTATCTCACCCGGTTCATCGCTTGGCGGTGCGCGCCCCAAGGCCTCTGTGAGGGATGTTGACAGCACACTCTGGATAGCAAAATTTCCAAGCCGTTATGATGACTACGACATAGGGCTGTGGGAATACGTTGTTTACCAAATGGCTCTGGATGCAGGTATCAACATGGCTGAGTCCAAGGTGCAAGCCATTGGCTCGCATCATCATATCTTTCTTACTAAACGATTTGACCGTAAAGATAATGGCAACAGGCTTCATTTCACATCGGCTATGACTCAACTTGAGTACTTTGATGGTAATGATGATGGGGCAAGTTATTTAGAACTGGCGGAGTTCTTAATCCAGCACGGGTCAAACACGCAAGAAGACCTAGAGCAGCTTTGGACACGAATGTTATTCAATATTATGGTTTCAAATAGTGATGACCATCTGCGCAATCATGGATTCATTTTTGATACGACCGGCTGGCAGTTATCACCGGCGTATGACATCAACCCCACCCCGAATGCCACAGGTTTACACCTAAACATTGATGACGTGAGCAATGCTCTTGAGGTTGAACTAGCCTTTGAGGTCGCAGAGTATTTTCAGCTAGAAGCAAAGAAAGCTGATGGCATCTATCAACGAGTGGTCGCCGCCGTTTCACGATGGGAAGAACTGGCAGAAGAAGCAGGGATAGAGAAAGGAGATCGTGATCTAATGCGGGACTGCTTTCTTGTCCCATAAGCCCATCCGATATGCAGCATGATGTCACTCAGTCCAGTGATACTCAACATCAACAAGCATTGATACACCCTCCTTCATTGCATCCCACAATACAGGAGCAAAGGTTTTAAGCGTATCTAGGTTAGAATTTTGATCGTTGCTCATGTGTGGGTTTCTATCCAACTCGAGCCAGCGCTCTACGGTGTATACCTCCGCCCCCTGATAGAGCCACTCATTTACCTTTTCTTTGAACGACTCTTCTGTGCCGGTTTTGATATATACATGGCGACCTTCACCTGTTGCATGGTAGTCAATCACCATAACCTTGAACACGTCGCATGACGTTTCAGTGGATCCTTCAACCAATAAACCGCGCTCTTTAGGGTCAAAGGTAGTCAGTTCGTCAGCATGTGCAGTATGAGGTGTCATCCCTTTAAGCAACTCTTTTTCTGACAACGGTTTTTTACTCATAGCCTGCTTCTCGATTCAAAAATGCCATTAGGTCATTTATAGCACAATGCGTTAAACGCCGTAAGATAAGGCTCGTATTGAGAAACGCCATAAAAATGAAATGAGCTCCTCACTTCCCCGAACGGTTGATTTAAAGGGAAAGATGACAAACAGTGCGGTATTTTGACAAAAGACACTGTGCTACGACTGTTAGTACTGCGCATGATGCCATGCTCGGTCACTCTCAACGAAATTGGCTTGGTGTGATACCAACAATACTTGCTTGCTGACTTATTCAGCAGTATGGTTAATACATCAAAGAAGGAAAATGTGTATGAACTTTATCTATGCTATCAGTGGCATTGCCATCGCTATTGGCCTTTTCACTCTGTATGCACCAAACATTGAAAAATGGTGCGATAAGCAGCTAGAGAAAAAAGCATTTAAAAAGTACGACAAGTAATAACGCATCGCGTTTTTATCGACATTGACTCCCTTCCTCAGCGAAAGCAGGGGGGATCGCTCATCACTTCAAACACGACTGACCGCGCAATCGTTTTATATTCCTATGGTGTTTAACTCCAAAACGAACTTAGCCTTCTTGGTTTTTACTAGTTTGGCGCAGCTCACGTCGCCAACGATAACCACAGCATGATTATTAACTCGCTGCGTGCTGAATTTATATAAGACGCCCTGGCAACGACTTTTTATCTTTGCATGGATAGCCTTCAGTTGCTTTTAATTATTCGCTCTTTGTGCAATGCCTAGCTTAGGCCCGAATTCAACTTCAAAACGCGCAGTGTTTAGTGGGAATTGTTCATACCTTTCGGCTGTTTTTATGTGGGCTGGTTCACATTTGCCGAACAAATAACAACCAACTCTTCTCTTTCTCTTGACCTCTCACATCCTCCCCTGCTTTTATCTAAAATGTTAATAATTTAAGCACCTTACATTGAAAAACACTTGACTCAGACACGATGATAAGAGGCGGTTCTTGGGCTATATTGCGAACGAAAAAAGAAAAAACCGAAACAAACAAAGCGGTGGCCCTTACCCTGAAGCCAAGCTCACGGTCACTTCCCTTGCCCGCATTTTCAAAAATTTAAATCACCATCGACTCCCGATTAAAACGCGAGAAAAATTCTTTTTTGTGTTCATGTATCTATGGCTCACGGGAGAGCTGGCTTCATTAAGAAAGCAAGACAATAGTGCTAAAATTTCAAACTACACTCTACCTGATCTTTTCCGCCAACAAGCATACAAAACGTGTCAAAAGAATGCGTTTCGAACCGTCATGTACGGAGCCACCTCTTGGGTTGAATACGCTGTCGCCTATCCAGTAGAGGGTTGCACCGTCTATTTGTGGCAACCGGTCCCCTCTCGGCTCAATCCTTTTTTTCAGCGGTTTATTTCCAAACAAGGCTATGACCGTTGCTTTTTAAGCCAGAAAGAAAAAGTCAAACTCAAAACCATGATTGAGAAACGTTGGAAACAACACGGGTTGGACAAGTTGGAGCATTCCGTAGGCAGAAAAGATAATCTCATTAACTATTTCAATATATGCGTTCAAAACGACAATAGCCTTTCCGCACTCCCTCGACATGTGCTTTCTCATCAGCATCATCGGGTTCATCACAACCATGCACGATATTACCAACAAGAAGGCAGTGACCAAATACGAGCGAAAATATTTCAGGCCCATGAACACTACCTTGAGCGCTTAATTTTTGAAATAAGAGCGTTAAATTTTGAAGATAAATTTGCCATAGAAAGGCTGACAAAAAAACGATCAGAAAAAGAGCGCGTCTACTTGGTGGATACCACATTAATACAAAACGTCCCGGCACCACTCAACGCTAACAGTATTGAACAGCTCGAATATCGCGAAGGTGAATCCAAGCCAAGTTCTGCGCAGACATCGCTCATCATCGGAAGCCAGCGTGGCGTTGAAGTGGTGATCTTAGCGAGCTTCTTTCGTCAATTGGAGAACGACATCCATTCACGCTCCATACTGATTGAGAAAGATCGCTCTCTCGAGGCATTCCTCTCTTATTATAATCTTTGCACCTATCATCTCACCTTGTGTTTTTTAATCTGTACTGGCGTACGCCCCACCCACCATATCAGTATTAAAACTGGGCGTTACTTCCCAGGGAAAAAAGCTAGCGTGAGCGATAAAGGGCATTATCGTGAGATCTTCATCAGTGAATACCTTGCTGAGCAAATTCATCAACATCAGCAATTACAACAACGGTTAACGACGCAGTTACCCGCACAAGCTTTTCATTTAAAGCAAGACGTATTGTGGTATCTGATGGATGACAATAAAAAAGCGCAATGTGTCTCAGCCGGCTTATTGAGCCAGTTTTTACAACAACGAGGGGCGACCTTTGAACCCTACTCGATCCGGCATACTTTTGCTCAATTCGCTCTCGAACATATTTCCCCCATTTCTTTGAGTAACTCTCAACTCGATAGGCTGATGGGGCACGCGAACGTCGGTGAAAATATCGGCAATGATCATGTCTTCCCCCTGCATCGCCAACAGCTTGTTCAACACGTCAATTGTATTGCATCGAACTTCACCTTACAAAAGGTGTGTTATGTCAGATAATGCACAGCGCACCGTTTCCTCGATCAGTCACAAAGACGATAAAGCCGACCTCAAGAGCTCTTCTCCTATATTGAGTGCGCTCTCTTCCCACGACATTGTTCATTACGCACAGCAAAACCATGCGTTGACACCTTCAGAAGAAGCCATAGCGTGGGTATTACACCATTGGCCAAAAAATCAAGAAGCTCGCCGTCACATCACAGAGGCCACAGTTAGTCATATCAGACAACAATGGAGACACCAACCGGCAAAGCTCAAAGCGAATTACCAAAACGCCCTAACCGCTATTTTATTGTACCTCTACCATGCGCTTGGATGGGAAGTACCGAAAAAAGAAGAGAAGAAGCTGATCGATCACGACGCCAAGCTGTTTAAAAACATAACGGCTCATGCGCACGCTGCCTATCGCCTTCTTCAAGGATACAACGCGTCATTAGAGATCCTCTTTAAAAAAAGCGACCCACTTAGCCAAGAGCAGGTCGCCTTAATGGTTGCACTAGAAGTTGCCCCTTTACCTCTCGACTATCTCCATCAAATACTCACGTCGCCAGATTGCATCGAAATCGTAGATGGCCATCTCTATCTGCGTCTGATACACACTCAAGACCATCAACATAAAGGTCGCAAAGGCAAAGAAGCAGAAAAACCATCGTTTACTCGCTATCACTTACCGCTTTTGGTTTATCGCGCTTTAACCACATTCTATGAACAAAAGGCGACCACGCTTTCTCATGCCTCGATGGGACTCAATCCGCTCAGAGATCGGCTTCATGCCTTCACTAGTCAACTGATCACTGGCGCTGAGCCATTCCCAATGGTGAATTCATCTACTCAACCTTGTTCCAAGACACAATTGCATTTTCTCTTTCAAGCGGTTTGGTACTATCGCGACGATGTGGTGCCGACACTCTTAAAAGACATCGCTTACCCGACCAGACACGTCGCCTATGAACTGCACCCTCCCCGCATTCTCAACCAAGAAAAACAACTCGATGCCATCTATACACAAACCTGGGATGACAAGTGGTATGAAAAAATCGCGCCCAACCAAAAAGAACAATGGCCTCACCAGAAGCTACTCAATGACTATAAAAAGAACAGAATAAAACCAATCAACTACGACGTCACACGCTGGCAAAGGCACAATGTCTTGCCTCAACTCGCGGCACTATTTGTAAGAAACCTGATTTTATACGGTGGTGAGCGAGTTCAAGTGCTTAGCGACAATACACTGACTCAATACTCAGGGTTAGCGAAGATACTTAAATCATCCCCATTGAGCTTTGAAGCGAGCCAAAATCATGATGAACTCATGGCTTGGGCACATCGCACGTATGCAAAGCTCACCACGCCCAGTTCACAACAAAAACTCCATCGCTTCTTTAAGTTTTTAACGACGCAAGATTTAACCGATCACATTAATTTAGACGAACTGCACAACCCCATCATGCCTATCCATGTGGATGCAAACTTCATCTCTATTGACGCGTTGCATCAGATTGTTCATGCCTTACTCAGTCATCAAAAAGGACACTTCTTTCAACGTTTATTCAGCGCGTCCGCGGTCATTCTTGCGTATTTTGGCAAACTCAGACGCGGTGAGATCCTTCGGCTGCGAATTAAAGACATCTGGGCCGCGAAGAACGTAGATCCGCATCATAGCCAAGATGACAATCAATATTTTACGCTACATATTACGCAGACAAAGGAAGGAAAACCCAAAAGCAAACAATCACGATGGGTGCACATATACCTTCCCCCTGAATTTGCGACACTTATCCGCATGTGCATAACCATCAAGCCAAGATTGTCGGCTCGTGGGGGGATTATCAGCCGATCCCCACAAATGCCACTTATTGGTTTCGAAAATGAAAGTACGACGTCACGGCAGCTGCATTATTTGTTACCCGCCACCAAAGCGATTAAAGCCATTTGTGGTGAAGATGTCCGCTTCCATCACTTGAGACATTCTGGTGCCTTTGTCTACCTCCTTCAAAGCCTGCACTTCATCAACTTTACCGTTGATACCGACATGGGATTACCCGCCAAATTGCAAGCCTTGATGACCCAAGACGTATTGCAAGCGCAATTCCAGCATTGGTTAGAAGAGCAAGACAGACTTAACCTCAATGATAATGTGTTGTTTGAAGAGATCACTCGGGAGATTGGGCACAAACACTACGCCACAACACGTAAGCACTATGTCCATGGCATTGATTGGCTTTATCCGTTTTATCGAAAAGATGGGAATCAAAAAGAAGAGAAACATTACACCCGCGCCAAGCTGTGCTGGCTATTGGGATTAAAACAAGGATCGAACGACCTCTCTCGGCGTATCGCGAAGTTAGACGCACAGTATGCGCAGCTTTCAACAGAAGAAAAAAAGCAATGGTCACTGCACCTCTCCGAAGAAGCCCTTCGCAATCACTTATTTCCTCAACAGCCCCGAACCAAACCGACTGCTGTGCCAACGTCGCACTTAACTACCCTACTAACGGAGCTATGGGATAACACGCTAAGAGAAAATCAACCGGATTGTCACCCTTTTCCTAATGTTCAACACAGCTTACTTAAAACGCTGTTTTGTCAGCAATTCAATCACGATAAAGACCAGTTTAACTTTTCCGACATCAGCACGATTTGGGCGTATTCCAACAAGCATAAACCTGAGATTTCGCGTAAAAAATGGGAGAAAGAGATACGTAGAGTGAGAAGTATGGAACTGGTCGACAACGATGGGCAGCCATACATTCTAGTCAAGATGTCGACAAATCAAAAGGACGGAGCCCTATTTCGAGATGCCTTTAAAGTCCCCGAACTTCAGTTTTTTCACGCGACCTTTAAACTCATGGTGAACAGAAAAACAGACCCAACCCGGCAAAAAACCAACATACGCGAATGCTTTGCCGATGAAAAAGACACGATCCTTGTTACGAAGAAACGCGGAGGAAGTACAGAATTTCATATCATACTCTCCCCTCAAGATAACATTACACTCGCACCAAAAACGATGCATTATATCTATGAGTACCTGACCTATTTTCAGACCCATACACATAACTAGAATGACATGGAGTAACCAAACTCCGCTCAGTGTCTCTGACTACGTCATCAACCGAGAAAGGAATCTGAATGAAGAAGAAATCCGTCGAATTACATATAAACAGAAGTGCTGTCGAAAGCTTAAAGCGCATTCAAGCCCAACTCATCAACAAGAGCAGTGATTTTTGCGCGAGCTTTTGTTTTGATTTTAATAACAACCAATGCAAAGTGGTTGGGGGGCATGCGCCTGAATACTCCTTTGTCGCACTCGATTTAAGTGACGACATCAAAACGCGCAAGACCCTACGATCATTCTCACTGTCGGGTGATGTGTTTGAAAACTGGCTTCGAGCGGCTATCGACCTCCAATGGCTTACAAATGACGAATTTATCACACTCCACATTGACGGTCATTTGAAGGACTCCAATCACTCTATCGTTATCTACGATACCAAAGCGGTCTCTCTTCTTGATGAGCAAGACGATACCAATGCCATATTAGCTCGTGCTTGTCGCCGTCAAATTAAGACGCATGACCCTCTTGACGCGCACATGCATTTTATTGATTCAGACACTCAGCGTGACTATCAAAAGGTCACCAAATCAACCTGTCAAAATCTTATCCATGAGATAGAACCGCATTTACCCTTCCAAATGATTGAGTTTAATCCAGAAACGAAAGAACTCAAAATCATGCGCGACAATCAAATCGACACCAGCAAGACAAATCTTAAAATCGAACTCGGGCATTCGTTCATTTCCTCTGAGTCAGGTGTCGATTTGCTTAGCCACGTTATCAGGAACACCACAGATAAAGACATCCAGCTCCGTCAAGAAAACGATCGGCTTATCATCAAAACCTCAGAGCAATGCTCAGCACTGTCTCTCAAGGGGCTTAATGAGTTTAAACAAAAAGTGGCCAATTCGCTTAACGTCCTTTCCACTTTTACTGTCAACATCTATCCGTTCAAGAATGAAGTTCGAACTTTGCGTAATTACCTTGATGTTCGTTCTCAAGACATTGCGTATTTTGTGATTCAAAACGAGGACTCGTTCTTAGTGGCAAACGTTGAAAATGAGACCCATACCAAACCTATTTTGGTGTCTAACTTAGCCATGAAAAGCAACGAGCAGCTTATTGTGCAGTTTCATTTAAAATCGTTTATCGATCTGAAAATCCCCAATATCACCGAAATGAAAAAGATGAAAGTCAGCATCTATAAAAACAACCGCCTCGAAACGTATATGGGGTTCTTTGACGAGGCGAAAAAGCATATCCCGGCGCAATCCCTCTCTGTCGAACTGATTAAAAATACGCAAAAAATCCGAGAGCTCAACCGCATGCTAGAGGATTACCACAAAGATACCGGATTGGTTAAACAGAAAAAAACAGGAGAAAACCACAGCTTGGATTTTGAGTCGATGTTTTAAACGCGAAGTACTACGAAGATAACGGCGCAGAAAAATACACACAAGTACTGGACAAAAAAACAGCATAGGATATAGTAAATGGTGTAATTATAACCAATAGGCGGAAATATCCACTTATTGGAAAATAGACAAGCAGTTGGGATAGGAAGGCGGCAACCTCCCTACCCCGTACCGGCTGCGAGGACGTTTAAACCAACCCCAGCCGATGGCTCGATTCTAGCGAATTCCATCGGATAGGGACAGATCTATTTGATGGAGGCTATCATGGCTCAACTTCGCGTGCGCCCCAATGGGCGACTTCAGTTTGATTTACATCTCTATGGCCGTCGTTTTCGTGAAGGCACGAAAACCCTCGCCACCCCGAAAAACTTGGCCAGTGCCAAAGCAACACTGAAAAAGATGAATGCCGAAATTGATTTGGGCACCTTTCAATACCGTGATTACTTCCCGCATAGCAAGAAAGTCGCGCAGTTCGAAGCGCTACAACGCGCCAAAGAGCCTGATCGTTTGTACCCGTTTTTTGATACGTTCGCCAACACGTGGTTCGAGCGCAAAAAAGGCGCATGGAAAAGCAGTTACCAAGGGGTGGTATGGAATAACCTCGAGCGTTATTTGATCCCGCACTTTGGCAATACACTGGTCTCAGAGGTTTCGCTGTCTCAAGTGGAATATTTCCGCCAATCACTGCAAGCACAACGCAAACCCAACGGCGAAAGAAAACTCTCCAATCGGCGCATCAATAATCTGTTGTGGCCACTTGTCGCTATTATCAGTTTGGCGGCTGAAGAATATAAATTTGATTACCCACTGCGACGTTATCGCTCTTTAAAAGAAGAAAAAGCTGAATCACAGCCAATGACCAAAGAAGAGGTCGACCGTTTTCTCACCCATTGCGATGACGAGTGGAAAGATTATTTTTTGTTGCGGTTTTTAACGGGGATGCGTAGCTGTGAAGTGCATGGTTTGCATTGGGAGCACATCGATTTTGACTATCGACTGATCCGTATTCGGCAAAACTTTGTCAACGGGGAAGTGTGTGATGTGAAGACGCCTAAATCGCGTCGTGAACTGAAGATGAATGACATGTTGTATGCATTACTGCAACGCCAATGGGCAAAAAGAACCGATAGCCCATTTGTTTTTCCTTCAAGTACAGGCAATGGGCTGAGTACCCAATACATCAGTAAGCACGTTTGGCATCCGATGCTTAAAAAGGCAGGACTAAAGCCGCGACGCGCGTATGAAACCCGACATACCTCAGCCGTGCTGCATATTAGCGCCCATGAAAACCCCTTGTACATTTCTCATATGCTCGGCCATAGCGACACAAAATTGCTATTCGATGTCTATGCGCCGTATGTGGCAAATGCCTCTCGCCAAGATGGAATAGCCTTTGAAGCGTTGATGGGAGGCAGCCATGAAGATTAACCACTTTAGTCAACCTCACCACTTTTTTGAAAGCCAACATAATCTTGATTCTCTAGCCGCATTTGCGCTTGGTGCGCAGCACCATTCTATCCAAACACTTTTGTGTCAAGACGGCGCGATACCGACCAGCTTACAGTGCCAGTATGAGCTGGAATCCGCAGCCAAGTACTACTGGGACAAAGCGCAATATAATCCGCGATTGATGCTCTCAGTCTTGCGTTATAGCAAAGCACTTCTAGAGTCTCGCGATACCATGTTTGAAGATATCTCTCTTCACCTCGCCTATCCAGAGCTGCCGCTTATCAAATATTACGCTGCGCTATTAAAGGCGAAAAATGAGATAGACAGAGATCAAATATGGTGTCGACACCTTACTTACTGCCGCGCTCTATGTCTCGCGTTGTATGAACACTCACGTGCACCTAATGCAGAGCTATCTTATAACGCGAATGCTGTCATGCTTAATAACGCCAAAGATAAGCAGTGCTTTTATTTTACTGGCAACGCCGCTCCGCAGTGTTTTCATCTTAAAGCATGGCGCTACTTTTTACTCCCAATGCCTTGGGAGGCGACGAATAGAGAAGCTAGCCGTTTATAGGTCAGCGTTCATTCTAGAGCCAGATCTTAACGATTTAAGTGATCGCTGACGGTGCTGCGCTCATACAAGCACTGATATCTAGTCAGGTAGATAATCCCGCCCACCCTACATCTTCAGGAATGCCCTTAACGCCTAACAGCGAAAAGGGCAATTGAATCTACAATGGATTTCTCTATCGTTACGACAAGTTCGCCTTATCTATAATTACCGTGAAGCCACCACGATGAGGCTGGTCCTCGCTCATGTAGAAAAAGCTCACTTCGCCATCGGTATGAATAAAGGCGTCCTGATGTGGCATCACGGTCTGCACTTTATTCACCTGTGCACTAGGGTCAAAGTAACGCGCGCCCAACCCTTGCACCGAATAGCCTTGGCTATCGACGGTCTCGCCTTGAAGTTGCACACGATAGGTCATCGCGGGTGACACGTAATAGGTCTTGAGCTCAGCGTTGGGTTGCCCCAGAGTATGATAAGCCGGGTCAACAAACAGCGTATCATCAGTCGGTGGCACCGAGCCTGTCACGCGCGCCGTGATGCGTTTAATTAGCAAGGGCTCTGCTGCGCCCATTCGGCCAAGGCCAATGGTCATATGGCCCTCACGAACAGCATCGAAGTAGACTGGGTGGTTCAACTCCATGGTAAATTGACTACCTTGGCTGACCTCTGTACCCAGCGCTATCTCTTGCGTCTTTAGCTCAGCGGTGATCGTTTGTCTTTGGGTTAACGGTGAAGCCAATTCGATATTGAGCGATAGTTCCGTCGGCGAATCAATCGCCACATGCCCGAAATCAAAGTAGATCTTTTCAATATCTGCCCATTGTGTGGACTCATAACCAAGCGTTAGTGGAGTAGGAAACGTCACCGTTGATTCCAGTGGCGTAAGATCGCTTTCATCCTCCTCAGTGTGATCAGATTGGCAGCCCGTTAACATCGCGATCAATAACCATACACCGATCGTTCGTTGGTAAGTCATAAGCGCCTCACTCGTCCAGATTCACACGTTTTAGACTCACCGTGTAACCGCCGGTATTTTCATCTGTCTCACTGACATAGAAAAAGCGCAACTCGCCTTCCGAGTGAATATAGGTCGGCTGATCTGGGATCATGTTTTTTACCACGTTGGCACGTGCGCGCGGATCGTTGTATTGCACACTCACTCCCGCCAACTTGCGATTTTGACCATCCGAGGCATTGCCTGACACTGTCGCGACATACGTCACTTGAGGCTCAACCGGCCATGACATCGCGGCCCCATCCACACTGCCTAACGCATGTTGCGTCGCATCCACAAACACCGTTTGCCCGTCCAGCACACGTACACCACAAAAGGTCGCGGTGAGACTATTGAGTTCGACATGCTCCATTGAGCCACTGCGCCCAAGACCAAGCAATATCTCGCCGTCTTCCAACTTTTCGAAGTACTGGGGTAAGTTAAGGTTCATATGAAAAGACTGCCCTGGATAAAGCGATCCGCCTGTACCGCCTGACCAGCCTTCTAGGCGCCCCCAAATCGACTGCCGCTCAGTGATAGGCTGATTGAGCTCACCAGTGACACGAAATGAGCGCGGGTTGTCGACCTTATCAACATCAAAGTCGAAAAACAGATGATGAATGTCGTCCCACACACTGGATTGATAATCAATCACCAACGGCGTGGGATAATGGATTGTTTTGGAGAACCACTCCGAGCCATCTGTTTCGCCATCAAAACAGCCTTGTGCAAGTACCGGCGTCGATACCCATAGGAAAACAGGAATAACAGCTTCAATTAATTTCATTGAAATAATCCTTCATTAAATCGTGGATGAAAAAAGCCGCTTCCGACAAAGAAACGGCATACTCCGCGCAAATAGAAAAGCCACCCTCTTAGTTAAGAGGATGGCTCATTATCTACGCGAATCTATTCTGGGCTAGACGAGTCTATAACTAAGCGATATCTCGCTCTAGTGACTCACGGCGACGCAGCGCCAAACGCTCACGGATGCGCTTAGTCAGTACCCAAACATGGCTTAGGGTGTAATGGTAAGCGGCAAATAACAGAACAAATGCGCCAAACATAAAATATTCCGGCAGATCTAGTAACTGCCCAAGCAGGCCAAATCCTGAACACATTAAAGCAATCGAACAAATTGCGGCGAGGGTTTGACGAGAACTCAAGTTCAAACGCAAAAAGATATGGTGCAAATGATCACGGTCTGGTTTAAATGGCGAATCACCGCGTTTTATACGGCGCATCATAATAGATGCCATATCGCACAAAGGAATGGCAATAAACCACACCACTGTAATTGGCTCTAAGCTGTGTACTGCTGTTTGCGTAGAGGACAACAGCAACCATACGACAGAAAAACCAATCACCATCGACCCTGCATCACCCATAAATACTTTGCGCTTCTTACCGAAGATAGCGAGGTTGAATAATACATACGGTAACATCGCGACCACAAATACCATGCAAGCGTAAACCAGCACGGTATCGCCAGATAGCCATAACGCGATACTTAACGAGAAGAACGTCACCATCGACAAGCCACCGAGCAGGCCATCGATACCATCAACCATATTAAACGCATTGATTGCACCAATAACCGCAACAATGGTTACCACGGCGCCAAGCCAGCCTAACTCAATGCCGCCAAAACCGAACAGGTTGCCTAGATAGTGCAATTCAATCTCTGCCAAGTTAATCATGATTAATGATAACAGGGCCTGTACCACCAAGCGCGACTTAAAGCTAATATCAAAACGGTCATCCAGCACGCCAACAATCAATAAAATGGCGACACAAAAAACATAGACCAATGTTTGCGGGTATTGAGCGCTATGGTAAAGCGCAAAGGCAATCACCGTTAACCCTACTGATAATCCTCCGACTAAAGGGATCGCCCCATCATGATGTTTTCGTTCATTGGGTTTATCCACTAAACCTACTAATCTGGCACCTTTACGACCCACATATAGCGTGACCCACGCTACAATGAACAGCATCGTAAATTCCAAGAAAAGTGTCTTATCCATAACTTTACCTAGCCCTATTTAGGAAATATTTTTATTATGTAATTCATCAGTTGCCAACCAATTATTATCAACAGCCAATATCGAATATAATCTGTGAACCTGATCACATGCCAACTGAAAACAATATCGCCTAGCGCCTATGTAATAATTAACCAATAACACAGTAGCTTGGGTAGCAACGATTATAACAGCTTTGTATTGAAAAAAAGGCAGTTTATTTATAACTACCTTATCTTTGTTACATTTTTATGTAAATAAGTAATACGAGCGCCTTATCCAATTAACGGTATTAGCCAACCAGTTTCAAGTTATTCTCCGCGCCCATCAAGCTATTTAAATAATCAGAAAAGTCACCACCCAATGCGTCGTGACGCAGACCATACTCAACAAAGGCTTTTAGGTAACCCAACTTGTCACCACAATCGTGCGACTTACCGGTCATATGAAAGGCTTCAACAGTTTCTTCTGCCATTAGCATGTCAATGGCATCAGTCAGCTGAATTTCATCACCCGCGCCTGGCGGTGTGATTGCGAGTTTGTCCCAAATATTCGATGACAATACATAACGGCCAACAACAGCGAGGTTAGATGGTGCCTCTTCAACAGCAGGCTTTTCAACCATTGCGGTCATAGCATGAGATTCGCCACCTGATAGTGCAGCGCCACCACAATCAACAACACCGTACTTCGACACATCGACCATTGGCACCGGCTCAACCATAATTTGACTAGCGTTAGTCTTATCAAAACGTTTCAACATCGCCGCTAAGTTTTCTTGCGCTTGATCCGCAGTGTACTCATCCAAAATGACATCTGGCAACACCACGGCAAATGGCGACTCGCCGACAAGAGGTTTGGCGCACAGTACAGCGTGACCCAAACCTTTCGCGTGACCTTGACGCACATGCATAATGGTGACGTCGCGTGGACAAATGGATTGCACTTCATCGAGCAACTGACGTTTAACACGCTTTTCAAGGGTCGCCTCTAGTTCGTAAGAGGTGTCAAAATGGTTTTCAATTGCATTTTTTGAAGAGTGCGTTACCAGCACAATCTCTTTAATGCCTGCAGCCACACATTCATTAACAATATATTGAATAAGCGGCTTATCAACAATCGGTAGCATTTCCTTGGGAATGGCTTTGGTTGCTGGAAGCATACGTGTGCCTAGCCCCGCCACTGGAATGACGGCTTTTGTTATTTTTTTCATTAGTTCAAAACCTGAGAGATGAATAACGGTGGCTAGCCTAATTTAGAAATAGCCAACCACAATTTCTATGTTCACTGACTAAAAGGAATACTTCTACAAACGTAATAAGTGAAACCGTTGATCAATCACTGCCAAAAAGATCGCGAGTGTAGACTTTATCTTCAACATCATTAAGTTCTTCAGCCATGCGGTTTGAGACAATCACATCACAACTTGATTTGAACTCGTTCAAATCGGTCATTACTTTAGAGTGGAAGAACTCTTCTTCTTCTAAGACTGGCTCGAAAATAACGACTTCAATACCTTTCGCTTTAAGGCGTTTCATAATACCTTGAATGCTTGAGGCGCGGAAATTATCCGACCCGGCCTTCATGATCAAGCGATAGATGCCCACGCGCTGAGGATTACGTTTCAAAATACTATCAGCGATAAAGTCTTTGCGCGTCGTATTAGCATCAACAATGGCACCAATAATACTGTTAGGTACATCAGCATAGTTCGCACGTAACTGCTTAGTATCTTTCGGCAAGCAATAACCGCCATACCCAAACGATGGGTTGTTGTAGTGACTGCCAATGCGTGGGTCTAACCCAACCCCTTCAATAACTTGTCGAGCATTCAGACCATGAGATTCGGCATACGAATCTAGCTCATTAAAGTAAGCAACACGCATAGCAAGGTAAGTGTTTGAGAACAGCTTAACCGCTTCTGCTTCTGTTGAATCAGTAAAAAGAACTTGAATGTGTTCTTTTATCGCGCCTTCTACAAGCAAGTTCGCGAAAACCTCTGCACGTTCACTACGTTCGCCAACAATAATACGTGACGGATGCAAGTTGTCGTACAATGCACGGCCTTCACGCAAGAATTCCGGTGAAAAGATCAAGTTATCGCAGCCCAACTCTTCTTTAATACGCGCGGTGTAACCAACTGGAACAGTCGATTTAATTACCATTACTGCATTAGGATTAATTGCCATAACGTCTTTAATGACAGCTTCAACAGAAGAAGTATTAAAGTAGTTGTTTTCAACATCATAATCAGTTGGAGTGGCAATGATGACAAACTCAGCATCTTGATAAGCCAGCTGCTTATCTAAAGTGGCTCGTAAGTTAAGGGGTTTATTCGCAAGAAAATCTTCTATTTCCGCATCGACAATCGGTGACATACGATCATTAAGCAAGTCAACTTTCTGTTGAATAATATCAACAGCAATAACTTCATGATGCTGCGATAAAAGTACCGCATTAGATAGGCCAACGTAGCCTGTACCTGCAATTGCAATTTTCATTTAACGTCCAACTGTTTAAATTATAATGACAGCAAATAGCTATATAACGAGATAATTATCTCGGCATTAAAATATGTTAATAATAGCCTGCTTTTGTTTCAATAAGATAAATGGAAAAGATTATTTATCGTAAAACTCTTTATACCAATCAACAAACTTCTTAACCCCTTCTTTAACGCCAACTTGTGGCTTATAGCCGGTTGCATCAAACAAGTCTTGGGTCTCAGCGTAAGTTTTGTAAACATCACCAGGCTGCATTTCACGAAAGTTCTTTTTAGCTTCAATACCTAAAGCTTTCTCAATTTCTGAGATAAACTCCATCAAGTTGATTGGACTACCGTGACCAATGTTATAAACCGCATAAGGAGCAGAGCTCGTTGCAGGAGTACCCGCTTCAACTGTCCAGTCATCATTACGCTTAGGGATAACATCGGCAATACGAACTACACCTTCAACAATATCATCGATATAGGTGAAATCTCGCCACATGTCACCGTTATTATTAATGTCAATAGTTTCGCCATCCAAAATCTTTTTAGTAAAGATAAACGGCGCCATGTCCGGTCGACCCCACGGACCATATACGGTAAAGAAACGAAGTCCAGTGGTTGGAATGTCATAAAGATGCGAGTAAGAGTGACTCATCAACTCATTAGATTTCTTCGTCGCGGCATAAAGAGAAACAGGGTGGTCAACTGAGTCTGAAGTTTCAAAGGGTGTTTTCTCGTTCAAACCATACACAGAGCTTGATGATGCATACACCAAATGCTCAATTTTATGGTGGCGACAAGCTTCGAGAATGTTTAAATGGCCAATAAGGTTGGAATCAGCATAAGCCATTGGATTTTCGATTGAATAACGAACACCAGCCTGAGCACCTAGATGAATAACACGATCAAACTTATATTCTTCAAATAACGACTGGACTGCGGATTTATCAGAGAAGTCCATATTAATAAAAGTAAATAATTTATTATTAATACGCTCTAATCGAGAAAACTTTAGATTAACATCATAGTAGTCATTATTATTATCAACACCAACTACTGTCTGACCAAGACTATTAAGCTTTTCTGAAACTCTACTACCTATAAATCCAGATGCCCCAGTAACTAAATACCTCATAAAACCTCCAAACAAAAATTAACGTAAAAACTTATAAGCCAATTTTTTTACAAATGGCGGTGATAACCTCAACATGAATAGTACTATAGTGTGTATTATATTTGCAATACTATAACAATTCAATTTATCAAATGCATAAAGCCTTGATTTTAAATCATTCAAAGCCTTATTTACACCCCGTCTAGAATGAAAACCGTTTGAAACTCGAAAATCCAACAATGGTTCATTAATATTCGCAAACTTCTTTTCATTGGCTAATAAGTCAACCCAAAGATAATAGTCTTGAGTATTCTTGAGGTTTGAATTATAGCGAAACCCTTCAGTAAACACATCTATTTTAAACATAACAGATGGATGATTGAATGGGCATTTTGTTATTATTCTTTTTTCGAGAGCCTCATGTTTAGCATCCATTTTCTTATAAAACAAAAATTCCCCATCATCTGAAATTTCATTAACATCAGAACCAACAACACTTATATCTTGATTACTCTCAAGAAATGAAACCTGCTTTTGTAGTCTACATTCACCTGAAATGTCATCAGCATCCATTCTAGCTAAATAGGTGTATTTACCACATAACAAAACTCGGTCAATAATTGAATTTAACCTATATGCTAAACCTTTATTGATTTCATTAAAGTTAATATAAACATTATCAAGTGTGTCATAGCCTTCTAAAGTTATCTTAATCTCATCTGAAACAGGGCCATCAACCTCAACAAACAAGTCAAAATTGGAACATGATTGATTAAGAATGCTATCAATAGCTTTCTTGACAAATAAAGCCTTGTCAGATTTATAAACCGACATAGCCACAGCTACTTTACACATAAAAACCACCATAAAAAGAAATAAATTTAAAACACATAATAATTCATACTATAAAAAACTTAGTTAAATATCTTTGGTTTTTATTTCCATATCGAGTTTAAAATCCAACTTATATCTAAGGGTATAGTCTAAAGCACCAACAGGTAAAAATATAAAAGTAAGAAGTTTAAAATCACACTCTTTGAATGGGTTTGTCTTCGATAGAAAACAGCCAGTAATATATGTACAGACAGCTTTGCACTTTTCTTTGAATGTTGGGGCAAGCTTAACTAGTTGTTTTTTATACTTTGTATAACCAAGGGGGTTTTTTGCTACTACTTTTCTTTTATTCTTAGTTAAACCATCATTTCGATACTCACAAATCATAAATGGTGAATGAATGACTTTATAGCAATAAGTAGTATCAATCTGATCATACACATAACTTAGAGGAAAATAATTTTCATTTGGGATACTAGGATACACGAAGCTTTTCGCAACTTCTGTTTTAAAAACATGAGCATATTCTGGTGAAATATTTAATTTATATCTTATATATCCCTGAGTACAAAATTTTATATTTTCCGGTATTCTTTTGCCTTGCATTGGTGTTTTATCATCTAGGCCTCTTAAAGAAAAAAGGCCGCAAATATCATCTGAGTTTCGGATATCATAGAATTCAGATTCAATAACATCAACAGCGTCAGGCACTAAATAATCATCAGAATCTAGGCAAAGCCATAATTCTGTATTAGTTAGCTCTAAACTTTTATTTATTGCCCTACACTTCCCACCATTTGTCACTTTAATATATTCTATGTTAAAGGGTGATGTGTTTATCCATTTGGAGACTAATTCCTCAGTTTCATCTGTAGAACCATCATCTATAATTTGCCAACAAAAATTATTGCTAGTCTGAGATAATAAACTATTGTGACAGTCTTGCAGCTTATCTACACGATTATACGTAGGTGTAAAAATTGTAATTAGCACATCATTCATATTGAGGCCTATAATTGTTTTATCATTCGAGCTGGCACTCCAGCGTAAAGTGCATTTGAACAAATCAAATCTTTAGTTACTATTGATCCAGCACCAACGACAACCCCTTTAGAGATATTTACCCCACTGACAATTGTTACATTGGCACCTATCCATACATTATCTGCTATCGTTACTTTGCCATGAACATGCATTTTATTCTTTTGATTATTAGCCCAATCATCCAAACAATAACCTGTCGATAAAATAGTTGCCCCATGGGATATAGTTACATTTCTTCCTATTTCGACATGTCCTTGTCCATGGATGAAAACATTCGAATTAATTCGACTACCCTCTCCTAACTGGACATTCTTACTATATATTACTTTAGGCACATCAAAAAGAATAACACCCTTAAATAAGTTATAATGAAAGAATTTATATACTATTACTTTCATCTTCAATAATATACGACAGATTAAATACAAATCATTATCCTAGTATTAAATAAAATCAAGATATTCCTTAGCCTCGCAGTGCTGATAGGAACCAGTTTTTAGTATTAGTTTTTTTCTCAACAATGGTCACTATGATATTTTTAAGGTAAACCATCACAACAGACAAAATACACACAATAATAAACCGCTCCATCCAACAGTCAAAAACAAATACAAAGTGGCGAATTAATGGAATGTGTAGCAGATAAATCCACATACTATTCTTTGAAACAAATGTAATTAATTTATTTTTACCATCATAAAAAAAAACAAATTGAGTCACAAGTAGGTACAATATAGCACTAACTAAAACTCCATAAATGATATATATACCTCTTGGCGGGTATTTAAAAAACTGGAAATTTAAGTCGCCATAAAACCAGTAGAAAGATACAATTACCATAAATAAAGTAGCAGTAATAAAAACTAGCATTTTAGATTTAATATTATTAATATATAAACCTAAGGCAAACAAAGGTATAAATCCTAGCCAATCAAACACAATCACATCTAAAAGACGATTGTAACCATAAATATTAAAAAATAATGTATTAAATAGCCAACCTAGCAAAGAAAGGATAAAAACTAGGAATAGCCCATGTTTTTTCTCAATGTAGATTATCATGGGAGAAATTATTGCAAAAGTAATAAGCACACGCATAAACCAAACATAGCCAATACCTGAAATCATTAAATATGATGTTACAACTTCTTGTATGATTAACTCATTAAAAAAACATCTGACAATGAAATAAAAGGTTAAAAATATCCACACAGGTAGTATCAACCTCTGTGCTCTATAATAGATATAATTAAAGCTTAAAGTAAAACCTTTATTCTTCTGCACGAGTGCACATGACAAACCAGAAACAAATACCATTAATGATACATCAAAGTTTCTAATCTCAAATATCAGGCTGGGAGGCTCAACATGAGCAAGAAAAATCAAAATCAAACCGACAAAACGTAGAAAATCAATATAAAAAACTCTACTTTTATTCATAGCATTCTAGCAACCCGTAAAATTACTAACATAATCGCAAAAACCATTAAAGCTTGAATATATAGAGAATAACTATAAAACCAGCCATGGTGGAGCATTACTAAAGTAGCTAACCAAGAAAGGTTTACTACTCTTGTAGAGATTAGTTTACTTAGTAAGATACAAATAAACATTAAAAACAAAACATACGATATTAATAATAATATGTTATTTGCATCCACATATAACCAAACAGGCAATGTTGTATTGACTCTCCACCTGACATATGGATAAATCATTTCAGCCAACAAAAACTGCATGTCCACATTATTCAAAGATGAAAAAGATGAATATAACCTATTCTGGATCCAACCTTCAGCGAAAAAGGGCGTAACATTATAGTCATTAAAAAGATACCTTACTTTATCATCCACCATAACGTAATATAATATGCCAACATGTTCGAAACGTTCGACGACAGAAAATAAGTAAGTGTTTAGAAAATCTGAAATTGAGTTTATTTCCCTATAATTGATGACCGCACCAACTGCTTCAATATATGAAATATTAGATTCACTACCATTAACTGCAGAAGAAACTGCTTTCATGAACCTAAAAAAAGGAGATAAGATCACACCTAAAGAGGCTATTATTAAAAACTTCACCTTTTCTCTAATAAAGAAATCTCTATATATCATGACGGCAATAAATGTTAAGTACATAACCGAGGATAGCCACCCTTTAAGAAGAGATACTAATAAAATGACTCCAGCATTAACAATCAGTAGTTTTCTTTTTTTATCTCCAGTAAATGCTAAATAAATATAAAGTAAGAATGTAGGTTGAATAACTATTGATAAATATAGGGGGATCTTAGGGACATCACTACTTATTGAAATACCAGCTAAACCTACATCATAGGCTATAGAGAATACGCCATGAGAAACGTTTACGATTAGAATTATTATATCAAGAACAAAATAACGATTGATATGTATTATTGGTTTAATATTTACCTTTGACATGATAGGATATAAAACAGCACATATAAAATACAACATGGTAACTGTAACTACCAGGCTTACTATAAGCAGCATTGGAGAAGTTATCACATAACCTCTCAAATCACCACCAATAGTGCCAAAGTATAAATACCCTAAAACAACGACTATATTACAATATAAATACAACTTATAAAATATTCGTCTTTCTAGATTCATCTTAACAAATCTCTAATTCTTTTAAATACATCACTAAGTGAGCTATACTCTCTAATCTTTTCTAAATTAACTAAACGGTTTGGTTTTCTTATTGATTTGTATAATGTTGTACATAGACACTTAAAACCAAATGATTTTGACCAAATAACATAATTTAAAAGTGGCATACGATATTTATGCTTGTTATTTATACATAAGAAATCATTAAATCTTTGTGCTGTTTCAAACCTAGCATCAAAGGCCTCTTTGGATCTGTTTTTAGTTAAAGAGTCACCACCTTGAGTCACAACATAAAGTGTTTTATCTATATTGTTTATTTTATTTGCTGCTATTCCAGATTTAACTGAAAACATTACATCATTCGAATACATGATATCGTCAAATTTTATTTGACTGTTTTTAATTAGATCTGTTCTAAACAATTTACTCCAAGGGACTAAGAAATGCAGCTTCAGTTTGTTAATAGATTCACTGCTTTTATCAAGCGAGTTATAAAATAGTGATTTATATTTCAAATGTCTAGTCCCTACTTGTCCAGTATCAGTATTAATACTAGTTGGTGGGAAGAAGATTATGTCACTTCCATCATCTTCTAAAGTGATTAACTCTTTAAAAGTTTCGGTGACAAAAAGATCATCAGCATCGGCAAACAAAAGCCATTTTCCCGTCGAATGCTTTATTCCAACATTTCTTGCAGATCCTGCTCCCTTTGAATTATTATTTAAGAACCTAACATTTCTATTTGTATGGTTTTCTTTATGTGGTTTATTCAAACTGGCATCATCAACGACAATAATTTCAATTAATTCATGTTCTGGAATAGAAGACAATAATGAATCTAAGCTATTTGGTGAGTTATAATGCGGTATTATTACTGATATTAACATAACTACCTATTTTTAATTTTATTAGTTGATACGATATGAAAGATGATACCAATAAGTAATATATAGATAAAAGATGATATAATTGAGAAAGTAGCAACTACTCCTAGATATGACTCAAAGATGGAATAAGCTATAAATATACTTGATACTCTAACTATGAAACTAAACAATTCATATTTTAAAAATTGTTTTTGAAAATTAATTACTGGTATTAAACTTATTGTTGGTCTAGCCAGTAATGAAAAATAACTCATTATAGATAACCATTCAGCTATAACCCCAGCCTCTTTCCAAGAGTCACCTAGAAGAATGCTAAATAACTCACCGCCCCAAAAAAAGACTATAGAAAAGGGAAGGAAAGAAAATACTGCTAACGCAACGGTCGAGCGAAGTAATAGTCTAAATAATTCAACAGAAGAATCTGCATTCTCCGCAAACTTTGGATACAAGAGGCTATTCAAAGAATTACCCAATAAGTTAATTGGTGCCGTCATAAATAATCTGGCCATCCCATAATATCCAACAACAGTAACATTGAACATACTTGCAAGTAAAATGACAGGCATATCTTGAGATAGTGCATTGATCAACATCTGAGGACATCTAAAAAGAGGAAAGTCATAAAACTCTTTCATAACATCACGAGTTTTTTTGATACCTATTTTTTTATATTTTACACCAGATAACTTTATTGAATAAATTGCACTAGATATAACCCCAATATGTACTGAAACAAATAATGAGAATGCTGTTGGTGATATAAAACCTGATATAACTTTAGAAGAATTAACTACGATAGCATTAATCAAATTCACTTTTGATAAAGTAACATATTTATTATTTTTTATAAGAACTTTTTTACTTATATCTATTAACGTTAAAAATAAGAGGTAAAATGGTAGTAAGTATAACCATGAACCTAGGTTTGTAATAAATGCAAAATCAAGATTCAGCATTTTTAGTAAAAAGATAAGGACCAATACAGCAGCAGATATAACTATAGATATATTAATACTTGCATTAGTCACTATAGAAACTCTATCTTTTCCTTTTACTAATACAATAGCTAAAGGTAGCGTTAGCGCACCAAGTGGAGTTAAGATTGCAGCTAACGATAGAAATAAATTCTGTACACCTATTGATTCTGGAGAAAACATCCGTGAGATCAAAGGAATAAACATAAAACCAAGAGCTTGTGCACTAGCTGCACTACTCATCACGAGAGTTAAATTTTTTAAAAATATATTTGATTTCATTATAAGTCTATTTAGTTTTTACCTAGTTATTATTACTTATACCCGAATTCAACTTCGAAGTGCGACACTCTCTAATATCAAGCAGCTATTGCCATTTTTTTGAAAATAATAGCGGGCTGCTTGAACCCTAAACACTTCCTTGGACGGTTGTTAATCCTTGACTGAGCAAACTGAATGTCACCATCCACGGCAATCGCATGAACTTCTGCGTTATGCAAGGGCTCTGAGTACCTTGCTCAAATAAATTTCACCCATCGCACACTTTATTATCTTGCGCTAAATGCCTCCTTTAAAGGTTGTTTCTTGCTTCAGCATATTTAAACAGACCTACCTGATCCTTGAAAAAGCCTCTGTACGATCGTCGCCCCTAATACGGCATGCATCTTCGCGAAACGCCACATAGAGCTGCCAATGCATCAGCTCTCCCCCTCAATGCACACGCGTTGCATCATAAAGCTCTTTGATTCTCAAACTCTTTAAGTTGATGTAAAACCTTTCGGTCTTATCTGACTCAGTGGCGTACTTATTTTCTTGACGCACATTGACGATAATTCCAACCGTTTTCATCCCCAGCTACTCAAACTCCAAGGCGCAGCAATTTTCTAAACGATCATGGCCTTTATCTTGACTTACAAAGATACCAATGTAATCGGTTTTTAGGCATGAATGGCTGAAAAATGCGTAAATGGCTTCGTAAGCTTTCTCATAATTAGCTGCCCTTAGGGAGGAAAACATTGAATATGATAAGCACGGTGATTCGTAACTTACGATAACTTCATTTGGATAACACCATGGAAAGCACATATAAATTGCGAAATAGACTAAACACTAAATCCTTGTATTGCTAAGATGTTCATGCTATTTCGCAGAGTACTATTCGGGTTGTCTGCAATTTTTGCGGCTCATCATCTCAGTTAAATTTGCGTTAGTGAGACAGATTTACGCTTTTTTGAGACAGGTAAGTTAAGCTAACTTCAAGTTTTTTATAGAGATTACTTAAAGTTAGAAGAGCGCCCCAATAGGTTCCGAAAAAGAACGTTTTGGAGCACTCTTTTATCTCTTATTTTGCCGCTTTATTTCGACTCATAGCTATAGTTGTAATAACCATAATCGCCACCGTAGTGGTTGCTCGCTTTGCGTACTACAGCATTTAAAATAAAGCCTTTCACTTCAATGCCATTTTGTTCAAAACGTTGTTTGGTTACCTCAACCTCTTTGACTGGGTTTTGACCAAAGCGTCCTACCAACAGTGTGGTACCAACATGTGCGCCGACAATAGCAGGGTCGGTAACGGCCAAAATTGGCGGCGTATCCACCAATACCATGTCGTAGTTTGCTGATGCCCACGCCATTAGCTCGGCAAAACGGGGGTGCATTAACAGTTCTGCCGGGTTGGGTGGCACATCACCACGGGCAATGTAATGTAGGTTATCGACACCAACATCTTTAACACAAGCGCTCGCCTCCACCTTGCCAACCAGAATGTCAGACAAGCCCGGGGTGCTGTTTACCGACATCTGTTTTTCCATCTGCCCTTTACGCATATCAGCATCTATCACCAGCACCTTCTGCCCACCGTTGGCGATAACCGCACCTAAATTGGCCGTGACAAAGGATTTACCCACGCTTGGGCTTGGGCCCGAGATCATAATGATGTTGTTTTTCGCTTCCATCATGGCAAAGTGCAAGCTTGTACGCAGGCTACGCAGCGCCTCAACAGAGAGATCGGCCGGGTTAGATACCGCCAACAAGGTTTCAGATATGTCTGTGTGCTTTTTGCGGCGGGTCTTTTTCTCCATCTCCACCTGCCAATCAGACATCGGCACACTGGCATACACTGGCAAGCCAATCGCCTCAACTTGATCCGGTGTTTCCACGCCTTTATGAAAGGCAGCTTTTAGCAGCGCCCACGCCACACCCAGCATGCCACCCAACATGGTCGCCAATACCACAATCAGTGGCTTTTTCGGTTTCACCGCGTGGGGGTACGCTTCTGCGGCATCCAAAATACGCACATTGCCTACCGTGCTGGCTTTAACTATGTTTAGCTCTTGCACTTTATTAAGCAGTTGCACATAAATTTGCTGGTTCACTTCCATGTCACGCGTTAAGCGCAGCACTTCACGTTGGGTTTGCGGTAAGTTTTGAATTTGTTTTTCAAAACGGCGTTTTTCTGAAAGAAGCGTACTACGTTTGTCGAGTAACGATTTATACGCTGGGTGTTCTTGAGTAAAGCGCTGTGAGATTTCGCTCTCTTTAAAGGTCAGCTCGTTTAGCTGCGCTTCCAGCTTCACCATAACATCCAGCACCGCTTTCGCTTCTAGGCCCAAATCGACCGATTCATTCTCAACCCGATAAACATTCAACGCTTCTTCCGAACCGTCGAGTTGAGTTTTAATCTCTGGCAGATGGTCACTAAGGAACACCAAACTCTTTTCTGCTTCTGCCGAACTACGCGCCACATTTTGTAAGAAGTAGTTGCGGCTAATGTCGTTCAAAATACGACTAATTTGTGCTCTGCTTTCGCCTTCCATGGTTAGCAATAGAATACCGGTCTGACGACCTCGCTCCGAAACTGACAGCGATTGTTGTAAGCCCGTCACTGCCTGAAAACGACTGCGACGTTGCAGACTAAACGTATTGGTGGCATCGCTATGCAAATCGGTCACTAATAAGGCAAATTCACCGTTAATGGCTAACTCACCCACCTTACCATTCAGCACGGTGCGTTTTTCGCCATCTTGTAAGGTAAATGCCTCACCGTCTGCGAGCAGGGTAAAGCCTTCGCCAATACGGTGCATGGGCACCTCGAAGCGGCCAACATTGATTTGGCTCTGATCCCCTTGCAAACGGGCTAACCCTTTGCCAACCACTGGCATATATTTTGGGGTTGCCGACACGGTCAGATTAAGGTTATCCACCGTCTCGCCCAATACCATGCGCGATTTTAAAATTTCAATTTCCGTGGTCGAAGAGGATTCCGCCGAGAAGATTTCGCCCATTTCGCCCAGCGCAGCTAACCCGCCTGAGCTTTTTTGCTCAACCTGAATAATCGCATCGGCTTTATAAATGGGCGTCGCCATCAATGCATAAGCAATACCGGCTACGGCAAATAAAAAGGTAGAGATAACAATGTGCCACTTGCTATCTAGCAAAAGGCCAAACAGCTTACCCAGATCGATCTCATCTGCGTCCACGGTATTGGATTGGGTGTGTTGGGATATGGTCATAAATCTACTAATAGGTTAAAAAGAGGGGTGAACCCGTCATCGCATATGTTTGCGAAGACGCGGTCTTATCTGTTGTAAATCACATTGTAGCGACAGTTACAGCAATGCATTTCCGCAATTCATCATCGCAATGCACCGCTATATTGGACAGCCTTTAACGGCCGAGCTTTTTGGCCCACTCAGCCGCGGCGTTGTCTATCAAACGCCATGCATGATCGAATGCCTCTCGGCTGCGGCGATAAGGGTCGGGAATGTCTACCTGACCAATCCACTGCCCAAATAGCATGGTTTTGCCGCGCACTTCGGGGGCAATTTGGCATACGGCCTCGATATGCCCCTTCTCCATCACCAGTATCAAATCATAGTGGCGTACCAGCTCTGCAGTAAGCTGCTGTGCGGCATGGCCCTCTAGGGTTACACCATGCGCCAAGGCGACCTCTGCCGCCGTGCTATCTGCCGCTTTGCCGGTTAAACGGCTTTTTTCTGTCGCAATGCCCGCAGAGGCAACAGTTTTGTTTGGTAAATGTGCCTGCAATAGGCGTTCGCCGGTAGGCGAACGGCAAATATTGCCAACACAAACAACAAGAATAGAGTTAAACATAATGCTCAGTGGAAGCGCGCGCTTCCACCTCCTGTTAACTAAACGAATTTTTAATACCAGCTTAAGCCAAGCTGCTTACCGCAGCGATTGGCTTAATCGAATACACGTAGCGGCTATAATCGCGATTACCAGTTTCTTACCCGCAACGCCCCTTCGGTCAGGTTATTAAAGCCGGAAATGGTCGGCAATAGCTGACGTACAACACGGTTCCAGCGCTCAATAGGCGCGGCGGTAACATAAACAATATCGTAGGGTTCAATCGAAAATTCTGTGCCTAACACCATGGCGGTCGGATCGGAAATATCAAGCTGATAGATATCCGCGATGCGATTGTCTTGATCAACATGGCTGCGAATCACAAACACGCCCGTGGCATCTGCGGCTAATTGGTTTAATCCGCCCACATTACTTAATGCTTCCGTTAAGTTCATGCCAGAACGGTCAATCTTTAATGTTTGCGGGTCTTTCACTTCGCCCATCACGAACACTTTTTGAGCATCGTTACGTGGAACGTGAATAATGTCGCCATTACGGAGCAAACGGTTTTGGGTGAGATCGCCGCGCTGCATTAAGGCATACAGCGACAGAGATTCTTCTACCCCATCTCGGGTTAAGCTGATATTGCGCCAATCGGCATCAGCATCGAGGCCGCCCGCTTGGTTTATGGCATCCAGTAGGGTAAGCGGAACATTGGTGATCGGCTGTTTACCTGGGTTATTCACTTCGCCGGTAATATAGGCTTTTTGTGAACGGAAAGAGGCAACATTAACATCGACCTGTGGGCTTTCGATAAACTCGGCTAAACGCCGAGCGACATCCGCGCGTATCTCACCCACGGTTTTGTCGGCTACGCGCACAAAACCAATATAAGGGTAGAAAATGGTGCCGTTTGCGTGCACCCAATTACCCGAGTCGCTGGCACTACGGTACGATCCCGCAGGAATGGTCAGCTCTGGATGATCCCAAACGGTAATATTTAGAATATCGGCAGGGCCCACGCGATATTCATACTGAGACACTTCCGCATCCAACGCAGGGTGAATTCGTGCGAAGGGTTCATGGCGACGAAGGGTCGATAGCAAATCTGGTGTTAACGGATATACCGCTACGTGTTGATTAAGGTCTATATCGTGGCGTTCACCAACTATTGGCTTGTCGTCCAAAGACAAGTGTTGCCCAGGCATAGTACAGCCTGCCAGCAACGCAGCCGACAAAGTAAGTGCAAGAAAAGGTTTTTGAAATGTCATTAGCTTCAACTAAGTTAATAAAGAGGCGAAAGAAATTAACTCAGCACAGACAGCTTTTTACATAAGGTAGATATGTATATGGGAAGGGAAATGATGCAGCTACCGCAAGTCTATTGTTCATGGCGCAAAAAACGCCACCACAACGATATGCACTTACGATAAGAAAAGCCTAACCTTCTAACGCCATTTAGGTACGCTACCGCCCTTAGGTTGCAGCTCCCAATTTGCTATCCGTGCTATGTTCAGTTGTATTCTACGAATGACTCTTTTTTATCTGTGGCATTTTGTCTATACGACTGAATGCCTTGTCATTTCGCAGAGTTATGGTGTCAAAATAACGGCACAATATTACAGCAATAAGATGCATACGCAACAATGTGCGTCTTATTTTGACACTATTTTTAGTCTCAGCTGCTCTATTTAATGTGCAATTGGTTACTAATAACCATTCACACTATCTATCTTTCTATCACGCGTAACGTTACAGCAAAGAAAAACAGGCAAAAGTCAATCGCGATCAGTTCTCGATCAACAGCTAAGAATTGCTATTATTGTACCGTCACATTACACAAAAGTGTGACACTCATTCAACTATCACTTGTGCAAAAGTGGGGTTATCGCACACTTTGCTGTGCCATTTGTTGAGTAAATCATCAATAGACAGATCGGGGCATACTGCCTAGTTATTAATGCAAGGTTATTTATTCTACTGAGCGATATAAGAATGGACTATATGAAGGGCGATAAAGACAAAATCACTGACATACAACGAAATCTGCCACTGTTTGGCAGATTCCTTTTTTTGCATATCGAGGTCATATTAATGGAGCCGTAAACGTCCGACGCGTTCAACCTTGCCTTCGTTCATCATTGTCACTTCGGTATTAGCACAAATGGTCAACCGACGGCGCAGCTCGCCTTCAGTATAGTAATGTTCGCACTCACCATTGCGCGCACTATCGATACGGGTATAGATGGTGACCCCACTTGGGGATAACACGCTGGCCCGTGCTGCCGGAAAGGTGAGTGTACTGCCAGACGGCGAGATGATCATTTCATCGCTGTTGCCGTCAGACCAATGAATCGCGCCGTTAGCATCTAAATGCGTGAAATGCTGGCTGCTTGGCTGACTCAGCTGAGTGCAACCAGCCACAAGGGTTAAGATGAATAGAGGAAACGTTTTTTTCATGGTCTCACTTAATCTTAAAATGCCTGACGTTAGGGCGTAAATATACCTATCTCTCTTGCACTTCCACCAGCACTAACAGCGCACCATCACCACCAAACTCAAGTGGCGCTTGGTGAAATGCCATTACATTAGGATGTTGAGCTAGCCACAACGGGGCTTTCTGTTTCAATATGTGCTTACCAATACCATGCATAACACAACAACAAGCAACGCCCTCTTTTACACACACCGCTAACATGGCGGCCAACTCGCGTTTGGCTTCTTGTTGTGTCATTCCATGCATATCAAGGAAGATATCTGGCACATAAATACCGCGTCGTAATTTTTTCACCTCATACTTAGAGACATCGTGCCTGGCATAATGCATTGGCCCATGCTCGTTCAGTAGCGGTTCAAACTCATCCGAGAAATAGAATTCATGATTCTCTCTTTCTCTTATCGACAGCTTACCCCGTTTACTTGAGGCGTTTTCTTTCTTTGAAGAAGCCGACTTTCGTGTATCGTGAGTTATGGTATCATGCGCTATCTTTTTAACGCCTTTAACTGCGTCGCGGAATAGCGCGAATTCGTCGTCCGCTTCTGGCTTATGTCGATTCATGTCTAATTTTCCTGTACACCTGGCGTTATTGTAACCCTTTTCGGAGGCTATTTTGGATAAGATTTTTGTTGATGAAGCTGTAAATGAGCTTCATACCCTGCAGGACGTACTGCGCTGGACAGTTAGCCGCTTTAATGCAGCAGGCCTATTTTACGGCCACGGCACCGATAACGCGTGGGATGAAGCCGTCGCGCTGGTGTTACCTAGCCTCTATCTACCCATCGATATTCCCGCCCATGTGCGCGAATCTCGCCTAACAAGCAGTGAAAAACTACGCATAGTAGAGCGTGTGGTGCGTCGCATTAATGAACGCGTGCCTACCGCTTATCTCACCAATAAAGCATGGTTCTGTGGCTTGGAGTTCTATGTTGATGAACGCGTGTTGGTGCCACGTTCACCAATTGCTGAATTAATCGAAGCGCAATTTCAACCATGGTTAACACCAGAGCCTAGCCGAATTTTAGATCTCTGCACGGGCAGTGGCTGCATCGGTATTGCTTGCGCTCACGCCTTTCCAAACGCTGAAGTGGATATTGTTGATATATCGACCGATGCGCTAGCGGTAGCCGAGCAAAACATTCAAGATCATGGCCTAGAGCAACAGGTGATTCCAATGCGCTCTGATCTGCTGCGGGATATTCCAAAAGACAAATATGATCTGATTGTTACCAATCCACCTTATGTTGATGAAGAAGACATGAACAGCCTGCCAGATGAGTTCGAACACGAACCTGAGCTGGGTCTTGCCGCTGGCACTGATGGCTTAAAACTGGTTCGTCGCATTTTGGCTAACGCACCAGACTACCTAAAAGAGACGGGCATTTTGATCTGTGAAGTGGGTAATTCGATGGTTCATATGATGGAGCAGTACCCTGAGATCCCATTCACGTGGATTGAGTTCGAACACGGCGGGCACGGTGTGTTTATGCTGACTCGTCAGCAGCTGCTAGATTGCGCTGACACGTTTAAGCTGTATCGTGACTAAGCTTTACCGAAACTAAGCTATACCGAGACTAAGCTTTATAATTAAGGCGATAGCATAATTAAGCCAGCCTAGTCTTAACGCGAACGACAAGGTCTTAAACGCGAAAAGCAAGAGAAGAGCGCTATCCCCTCTTCTCTTGCTTCTTTTTTCTTTTACCGTGCTGAATTAAAAACAGACCAGACTAAAAAGCCCCTAGCTCTTTCTCTAGCTCTTTCTGCTCAAAGTATTCTTCTATTTTCCGGCGCGCTTCAGCCTGACGCTGTTTGCTGGTTTTACTCTCTTTAACTTGCTCTGTTTCTGCGCTCACTTTTCGTTTCATTTACGATCCTTGTAATATCAATGCTGTGTATTAAACAACCACGGTGAGGTAACAGCGTGCCCCCACCGCGAATGCCTATTAAATTTTTATATTGTCGGTGTCTCTGTTACCACACCAGCATTCTGTGCGCGGTGGCGCAGTAAGTGATCCATTAAGGTGATTGCCATCATTGCTTCGGCAATGGGTACGGCGCGTATTCCAACACATGGGTCGTGGCGCCCTTTGGTGATCACCTCTGCCGACTCCCCGTTCGTCGTGATGGTTTTACCCGGTACCGTAATACTCGATGTCGGTTTTAACGCGATATGGGCGATAATATCTTGCCCTGATGAGATACCGCCTAAAATGCCACCAGCATGATTCGATAAAAAGCCGTCTGGGGTGAGTGCATCACGGTGTTCACTGCCTTTTTGCGCGATAACACCAAATCCGTCACCAATCTCCACCCCTTTCACCGCATTGATCGACATCAGGCTATGCGCCAAATCGGCATCTAAGCGATCAAATACCGGCTCGCCTAAACCAACCGGAACATGGGAAGCCAAAACAGACACCTTGGCACCAATAGAGTCACCCTCTTTTTTTAATGCACGGATCAGTTCATCAAAAGCTTCAAGCTTGGTGGGGTCGGGGCAGAAAAAAGGGTTTTGCTCAATCTGATCGAGCTCTACCTGATCAATGGCAATATCACCCATTTGTGACAAGTAACCGTGTATCTCGATACCGTGGGCCTGTTTAAGGTACTTTTTAGCAATGGCCCCAGCAGCAACGCGCATGGCGGTTTCGCGTGCCGATGAACGCCCACCCCCGCGGTAGTCACGCACACCATATTTTTGATGATAGGTGTAATCGGCATGCCCAGGCCTAAATAGCTGCGAGATCTCCGAGTAATCTTTTGAGCGTTGGTCAGTGTTTTCAATCAGTAATCCAATCGAGGTACCGGTGGTTACGCCATTAAACACCCCAGACAGTATTTTAACCTGATCCGGTTCACGACGTTGCGTGGTATATTTTGATGTGCCTGGACGACGACGATCTAAATCGCCTTGAAGATCGGATTCAGTCAGTGAAATCCCCGGAGGGCATCCATCAACAATACAGCCTAAAGCCACCCCGTGGCTCTCTCCGAAAGTAGTAACTCGGAATAAATCGCCGATAGAATTTCCCGCCATGACGTCCCCTGTTGCGTTGCAGTAATCTGATTGTGATCACATCGTGTGAATAATTATGAACATTTGATAATGCTGGAAAAACAGACGAATGGCAAGGAGAAATTAGCACATATACCCATAGGGCCTGTGTGGTCTTCACCACTCTGGCCCTATTTATCGGTGGTTATTTAGCCTCTTACATCTAAGTAACGTAAATAGGCATTACGCAAACGTTGCTCATTTTGCTCAAAATACGCTGGCGACATACGGTTACGGTTTAAGTAACGGCGCTCTATGCGGTTTTGCATCCGCACACGGTTGCCAAGCCCACTATTTAGGTTATTGTGTGTTTTCGCATTAATACGCGTTTGAATCGCATATTCAAATTCATCGCTACCGCGCACCTGTACATAGCCCGGCTTCATATCGCGGTTCAGTGTTAACGGAATGGTTACCCCGATACTAAGAAACTCTTCGGCTAGATCGCTGCCTTTGGCTTTGCTGTTTAGGTAGCGCGCGGTTATTTTGGTATCGCCCACCCAGTGGTGGCTATACAGGCTATAACCTTCATCCTGGCCAAAATACTTGCCCGCTTCAACCTGTCCTTGCCAATTAAACGCTGGCAAGTTTAGGGTATAGGTCGCAAGTTGAGTTTCGCGAACCGGCCGGAAGCGGCCATAATCATCGGTTCTATCTTCTGGTTTCCACTCCGAGTATTGCCAACCTAGCGTATGCATGCCTTGAGGTGAATTCCACACCGTTTCATTTAGCCAACCATTGTAGCTGCCAAAGGCATGACCCACGCTAAACTGGGTATAGATGTTATGCGGCAAACCAAAGGTTTGATTTAACAGTATACGATCTACTTGGCTTTCGTGTCGGTTCTTACCCCAAATACGCCCGTCATCATAATCGTCGCTGTTGGCCAATGGCAACAGGTGGCGCACATCCAACGAGGCGCCGCGCCATAACGGCACATACACATTGCTGGCTAGCGCCAGTGAGTAATCGAAAAAGCCATATTCTGTGGCTAGAGTATGGTACAACGAGGGGGCTAAAACGACTTGCACACGTCCAAAGCCCGAGGCTTGACGTGCCAACTCCCACTCGGTCTCGCCATTGGCATAACTGGCATTAACAAACTGAGTAACAGAACAAGGTACACCAGAAGACAAAAACTCACGGTAGCAGCTGGCGTTGGTTTCTGCCTCAATCATGGCAATGCCATTTTCCAATAACGACACGGCAATATCAGCTTGGCCATTGCCATTGCCTTCGAGGTGCGACGCGACAATGCCCAGCGCAACGCCTAATGCATCGGCTTTGTTGTGATTATAGCGGCGATCTTCTAGTTCGATCACTGTAACCGGATTATCGTTGTCGGCATCACGCTGCCCTAAACGAACATTTAAAAAACCTTCATCTAACAGGGCTTGTAGCATCGATTGGCGATTAGATACCGAGGCTTTATCTAGCTCAATCGCTAAGCGCTCTTCTTGGGTTAGCTCTAAACTGTTTTGTGCAATGCGCTTATTTTTGTCTCTTCCTATCAATGGAATCGAGGCATTAATGTTCCAGATGTCGAGATCTTTTTCGTGGCTGCTATACACTTGGTATTGCGCCCCTAACTGGGCATCAAACGGCAAGTAGCCTTGCGGCGTAAACAGACGCACAGCGGCGTTGGCTTCAACGGCATCGTATTCACCCACGAACTGGGCAAAGGGCAAAGGTTGCAGCTCAATGCCACCAAATGCGCCATGCATTACCCCTGAGCCAAAGTTTGACTGACCGTAGCCCGCTGAGACGCGCAGCGGTAAAAATTCAAAGGTTTTATCTGCGACAATGTACTTAACATCGAAATTATTCGCCGCACCACCAATGTCCTGCATCCCCGCAGCCACATGAATGCCGGTAAAATCATAAATAAACGGCAGTTGGACTTTCATTGAAGCAGAGAGGTCACGCCCTGGGCAGTTAGGTTCAACATACTGATTACAGGTATAGTTACCTTTTACTACAACGCGCCCGACTCCTTCTGCGCCCGGAAAAAAGCCTAACGCCCCCACCCAATTATCCCACTCCCTTATGCCTGAGCCATTTTGGCTGCGATAAAAAGGCACCCCTTGACCAAAGGAGTAGTTAAAATTGCCATACTCGGTCACTTGCGCATTGGGGGTAAAGACTAAGCCAGTAAAACTCTGATTACTGATAAACGTATCGATCTGTGCCCATGCACTGCTGGAGATAACACAGCCCGATGCGATAGCAACGCCGAAAGCCAAGCCGCGAGCAGAAAAAGAAGGGAGCCTTGCCACTGCTGATATCCTTATCACTTGTTCTTATAATAGAGAAAAAAGGCACCCGCAGGTGCCTTGAGCAAATTAATTGCGGTTGAATATAACCATGATTGTTAATGACGGCCGTTAGGTCATCACTACTGAATCATCGTTATTTAGCCATTGCCGTCACCAACACCACCGTCGCCACCCGTACCACCGGTGCCACCGGTTGGATCTTCTGGGTCTACAGGCTCACCAACAGTTGGCTTATCCGTTTTATCGGTAATGTCTGAAGGTAGGTCTTTTGGATCGTCTACTTTCACGACTTCTTCAAATATAGCGTCATCACCTAATACGTCACCAACATCGACATAAACAACGTCTTCGCCATTATTGCCTTTTGGATAATCTGGGTTTTTCGCTACCACATCTTCAGCGATCACTTTCGTTACTTTGGCAATATCAGCTACAGGCTTATTCGGCTGGGCAACCAACGCATCTGACAAAACGGTGTTAGTCGCTGAAACCACGGTTAGATCTTTCGCTGGTAACTTAGCAATGGTCGCTTCTGGCGCCGTTAATAGATCGGCTACTGAAATGTTGTTGTTATTAAAGATGGCATCTAAGCCTAGGTCTTTCATCACTTCTAGTGCGGTTGACTCGTCATATTCTTCCACACCCTGCGCTTCAAGCGTTTTCGCAATCAACGTAGAGAGTGGGGTTGCTGCGGCTGGAGCATCTGCGCTAAATAGGCCTTTTGGCGCTGAATAAACAGCTTTCGACAAATCTTTGCCATTCGACATATCTTTTGCACCAGCTGTTGGCCCAAACTCAATCGAACATGTTTCTGGTGCCGAGACAAACGTAGGCGCATCGATATAAACCAATCCTTTTACATCACTCTTCGCGGTTGTGCCTTTGCTGCCATCTTCACACTCAAATGTTGAAGTAATGCCGAAAATTGCCGGATCATAAGCTTGCACCTCTTTTGATACTGATGCTGGATCATCACTATCAAAAAAGCACCCTGATAAAATTACACTGCCCACCAACGTGGCCAAAATTGTCTTCTTCACTACCGTCTCCTTAGCTGTAAATCAAAACGCTGCGATTTGCTGGGTCACGTTTACGTGAGCGCTCCTGCCTAGCCAACAGTAAGAGTCATTCAAGGGGTTTAGTTATTGTTCAGTCGAGTTTCCGCTCGTCGCCAACCACTGAGCAGCCACCCCCCCTTTTATGTTGTTCCCTAGCTGTCCTTTATGCCAGAAATGCAAATCGTCAGAAATTGGACATGGATGTCTCTTTATTCATCCACTCAGGAGCTGATATTACCACCATATAAAATTAATCACACATGAATTTTATATTTTGCGAAACTGGTCGTTACGACCACTCACTCGCGTGACACAAATCACCGCTATCAATAACAATCAACACAAGGGAGCAAGGTCAAGGTATTAGCCGCGTTCCATCCACAATAGTTCAGACTGTTCTGTGTCAGGGTCGTATTCGATGCAGGCAACGGTTGAGGTGGGGAACATTGGCGCAGGCAAGTTGGGAACCAGCTCGGCAGTCAGGTAGCCAACTAGGGGTAAATGCGATACCAACATCAAACTATCTGGACGTTCAACACTAACAAAGGCTTTAATGTAGCTCGCCACTTGCTCAGGATCGCCATAGGGGGTAATCCCTTCTTCGGTCTGCACCTGTTTTGCCTCGATATGCGTTTGCACAGCACGCCATGTCTGCTCGGCGCGTAGGTATGGGCTCACCCAGACCACGTCAATATGGCCTAACCCTTTTTCGCTCAACATTGCCGCTATGTTTACCGAATCCTGCTCACCACGCGTTGTTAACGGGCGCAGCGGATCGGTGTGGGCAAAGGTTTGAGCTTCACCATGACGCATAATTAAAATACGCATAATAGAATCCATCACTCATGTCATTTTTTACTGTTACAGTCTATGCTATCAGTGCTTATTAACAAAGGTAAAGCATTGGTTTGCCAGCTTGCGTTATCATCGTCATAATAAATCTGTCAATACGAACTAAAAGGTTACCCAGTGCATATTAGTCCCAACGATCATAAACGCTATCACTCGCTGGTATTAAGTAATCAACTACGTGTTCTTCTGGTGCACGACTCGCAGGCAAGCCGCAGCGCTGCTGCATTGTCTGTTGAAGTTGGGCATTTTCATGACCCAGACGACCGTCAGGGGATGGCGCACTTTTTAGAGCATATGTTGTTTCTCGGCACAGAAAAGTACCCTAAGGTTGGCGACTTCCAATCCTTTATTAATCTGGCTGGCGGCCATAACAATGCTTGGACTGGCACTGAAAACACCACATTTTTCTTTGATGTTCGTCCCAATTCTTTTGCTGAGGGGTTAGATCGCTTTGGCCAATTCTTCACCGCCCCGCTGTTTAACGCTGAAGCGGTAGATAAAGAACGTAATGCCGTTGACTCCGAGTACAAGCTTAAAATTAACGATGATACTCGCCGTGTCTACCAAGTGCACAAAGAGACCATTAACCCCGCTCACCCATTTAGCAAATTTTCTGTGGGTAGCATCGATACGCTGGAAGATCGTGATGGCAAAAGCATTCGTGATGACTTGATCGATTTCTATCAAACGCACTACTCTGCGCACCGAATGGGACTGGTGCTATTAGGGCCACAATCCCTGCAGCAGTTAGAAACATTCGCTCGCACTTACTTTAATGATATTCCTCTGCACAACACGGTTGATCTCTCGGTTAATGTCCCCTTGGTCACCGAAAAAGAGCAAGCGCAGCTAATTCGTATTGAGCCAATTAAAGAGGTGCGCAAGTTAACCCTTTCCTTTACCTTGCCCAATATCGATCGCCATTATCGCATAAAGCCGCTCTCTTATATTGCCCATCTTATCGGCTACGAAGGGCCAGGAAGCCTAATGTCTAGCCTAAAAGCGCAAGAGTTAATTAATGCACTCGCGGCAGGTGGTGGGGTATCTGGTAGCAATTTCCGCGAGTTTACCATCAGCGTGAATTTAACGCCGAAAGGGTTGACCGCCATCGACACCATTGTTGAAGAAATTTTTGCCTATATTAAACAAATCAAGCAACATGGGCTGGCGGAGTGGCGCTATTTAGAAAAGAAAGCGGTATTAGAGTCTGCGTTTCGTTTTCAAGAGAAATCCCGTCCGCTCGATACCGTCAGTTATCTGGTATTAAATCTCCTGCATTACGCCAACGAAGACATCGCTTATGGCGACTATATTATGTCGGGCTATGACGAGCCGCTAATTTTGCAGCTATTGAACATGCTAACCCCCAATAATATGCGCTTGACCAAGGTGGCTAAAGGGGTGCATACCGACCAAAACGCAGATTGGTACAACACCCCTTACTCAGTGACACCGTTTAGCGCTGAACAACTGCAACGCTGGCAGAACGTAGCGCTTAACCCTGTTCATCAGCTACCAGAAAAGAACCCGTTTATCAGTTACAGTTTAGATCCTAAACCCCTGCAAAACCCTTCGCCCGTACCTGAGCTGATTCAAGATTTACCAGGGTTTCGCTTATGGTATAAACAGGAAGAGGAGTTTCATCTGCCTAAGGGGATGATTTATATTGCGATAGACAGCCCTGAAGCGGTAGCCAGTCCGCGCAATATTGTCATGACTCGGCTTTGTGTTGAAATGCTACTGGAAGCGTGCAACGAGGCGGCCTATCAAGCCGAGATTGCCGGCCTTGGCTACAACATCTATGCACATCAAGGTGGTGTTACCTTGCAGCTGTCTGGTTTTACCGAGAAACAGCCACTTCTGCTCGAACTCCTGCTCGACAAGTTTGTTCATCGTGACTTTAATCCAGAGCGTTTTCATTTCATCAAAGCTCAGCTAAAACGAAACTGGCAAAATACCACCAAAGAAAAACCGGTATCACAGCTGTTTAATATGCTGTCTGGGCTGCTTCAACCCAACAACCCGCCACATAAAGAGTTACTTAAAGCGCTGGAGACGATCTCGCTTGAAGAGCTACCGGATTTTGTTCACGCTATCTTTTCTACTGTGCATATTGATGCCTTTGTGTATGGCGACTGGCAAAAACAACACGTGCTGGAGATTGCTGAAGTAGTAAAAGATACCTTCCGTGTCGAAAACCAGCGTTATGGCGAGGTTGAGCGTCCACTAAATATGTTGTCTGGATTAGGTACTGGGTTGTTGGAGCTCGAAGTCGAACATGATGACTCCGCCATTTTGATCTATTACCAATCAGAAAGCACACACCCGGAATCGGTCGCGACCTACACGCTTGCCAACCATTTAATGTCGGCGACCTTTTTTCATGAGTTAAGAACCCGTCAACAACTGGGCTACATGGTCGGCACAGCCAATATGCCGATGAATCGACACCCAGGTTTGATTTTTTATATTCAAAGCCCACTAAAAGGCACGGAAGATCTCCATTACGCGATTGATGACTTTATTAATGCCTTTGCACTTGAACTAATTGAACTCAATGAAGATCAGTGGGAAAGCAGCAAAGCGGGCTTGATTGCTCAAATTTCTGAGCCTGACACCAATTTACGCGCCAGAGCACAACGCTACTGGAATGCGATTGGCAATAAAGATGATCATTTTGACTATCGCCAACGCGTCGCCAGCGCAATCAAACGCTTAGAGCGTGCTGATATGATCCGTTTTGTTGTCGAGGTGCTTAAGCCGCGCAAAGCTAATCGTATTATTGTTTTCTCGCAAGGCAATAAGCACCAAGATATGCCGTCGTTGAGTGAAAATTTGAGTGATTAGCGCTACCAAGCTGCGCTATTCACGACACCACACTTTGCACCGAGCGACCTTATCATTTTCATGATCGCCAGATACAAAAACGCCCCGTCGTAAGACGAGGCGTGCTAGTTATTAATGCAAACGTGTGGTCGGTGAAAAGCCTGTTTTCAAGGAGCTGGGAACCCCCGACCCTCTGGTCCTGCTACTCCTTAACCAGATGCGCTACCAAGCTGCGCTATTCACGACACAACACTTTACACCGAGCATCCTTATCATTTTCATGATCGCCAGATACAAAAACGCCCCGTCGTAAGACGAGGCGTTTAATGTGGTCGGTGAAGAGGGATTCGAACCCCCGACCCTCTGGTCCCAAACCAGATGCGCTACCAAGCTGCGCTATTCACCGAAACTCTTTTGCTTTATTTTTGCGTTGACTGAGGGTCGCCCTCTGGTCCCGCTATTCCTAAAGCCGGAGATGCGCTACCAAGCTGCGCTATTCACCGATATCCTGTTGTCGTACCGCGTAATGCCATACCACTAATAAGTGGTCGGTGAAGAGGGATTCGAACCCCCGACCCTCTGGTCCCAAACCAGATGCGCTACCAAGCTGCGCTATTCACCGACAATCATCAAAAGGCTTATCGCCTTAAGAGGTCGCCTATAATACCCAGCAAAAAAAAATTCACAAGAGGTACGCTTGTTTTTTTTCTTAAATCGCGAACAAATGGTTACTTTAAATACAAGCTGGCGAACTTTGATACCATTTGTGACGAATTTCAGCATCCTGCATTTCTCTGCTCTGGCTTTCTCGGGCAATTTTCCCTATTCTCACTACATGATTTATGTAGTTTAGTAGAAAACGAATCATGACAATAAACGACGAAATGGCGCTGTTTAAAGAGATGATGGCAGACGTCGCGCCAATCAGCCAAGACAAAGTACAACAAGAAAAGAAGCATCGCGTTACCGACGCTCAGCGTGCGCGACAAGCCGCCGCGCAAACCTTATCTGAAAGTACACCCGAATACCTTTCTATTAACTATGCCAATATGGTTAAGCCTGACGACCATCTGGCGTTTAAGCGTGATGGCGTGCAAGAGGGGGTATTCAAAAAGATGCGACTGGGCAAGTATGAAATACAAGGGCGTTTAGATCTGCATCGCCGCACCCTAAAACAAGCAAGAGATGAAGTACTTACATTTCTGCGCCAATGCCAACGTATGGATGTTCGCCAAGTAATTATTGTGCATGGCAAAGGTGAAAAGTCGAACCCTCCAGCAATGATGAAAAGTTACGTCGCTGCATGGTTACAACAAATCAGTGATGTGATGTGTTATCACTCCGCGATGCGTCAGCACGGTGGAACGGGCGCGGTGTACGTTCTGCTGAAAAAAAGTGCAGAGAAAAAGCTAGAGAATCGCGAACGTCACCAAAAGCGCATGAGTTAAGTTCACTTGCCGAGCGGTACGAACTGCCCACGGGTTAAAGTGGAGAGATCTTGCGGAGCAAGTTCGATCTCTAGTCCTCTACGCCCCGCACTCACACACACCGTATCAAATTGCTGCGCACTGTTATCGATAAAGGTGGGCAACGCTTTTTTTTGCCCCAGCGGGCTGATGCCACCGACGATGTAGCCAGTGATTTTTTCTGCCATTACCGGATCGGCCATTTCTGCTTTTTTATATCCTGCCGCTTTGGCTGCTGCTTTTAAATCGAGTTTGCCAGCCACTGGCACAACAGCAACACAAAGGGCTTTAGCATCATCGTGTTTACAAAATAGCAGTGTTTTGAATACTTGTGCAGGATCTTGACCTAGCGCCGTAACAGCCTCGTTACCAAAGTCTGTGTTGGCGGGATCGTGTTGATACTGGTGCACAGCATGAAAAATACGCTTCTTTTTGAGTAAATTGATCGCTGGGGTCATTGCTGTCCTTTTGCCTCTCGATTTATGCCGCTCGTTTATGCTGCTCACTTATGCTGCTCATTTATGCTGAACAGGGTTTTCGAATAAATAATGCACCGCTATCGCCGCCAACTCAACCCTTTGTTTTAACATTAAGATGATGCTGCAATACCTCATTGTCGTTGCTGTTACCGTTGTCGGTATTGGTTTGAAATAGGCAGGCATAAAAAAAGCGTACCCATTGGTACGCTTTTCACTCTTATTGGCTGAGTTTATTTATACACAATCTCACCGCGTGGATCATAATCGGCTGGATTAATAGGGCTGTTGGCCTGTAGGTAAGCCTTTAATACTTCGGCATCAACGAAGCCAGTATTAACGTGCCCTGGATGATCTTTGATAACAGGATAGCCATCTCCCCCTGCTGCATTAAATTCAGGTAGGGTGAAGCGATACACTTTTTCCAAATCGATAGGTTCACCACCGATACGGACATCCTGCACAGTTTGGCCGTCAGCTATCATTTCGATTCCATAAAATTGCGCGTAAGCACCAGAATCAACCGGCTTATTGGCCACCACGTTTAAGTAATCGAGCACTTCAGAACCCGTAAAATCGTTATAGGTCACCATATTACCAAACGGTTGAACAATCAGAACGTCACGGTAAGTAAACTCGCCTTCACCAATTGAGTCACGCACACCACCTGAGTTCATTATCCCGAAATCGGCATTAGCGCGTTCCATGTGCGCTTTTGCAATCAAACGGCCTAGGCTTGTCTGTTCGAAGCGCACCTTATTACGGTCACCTTCCAGTTTGCCTGTCGCTTCTGCGACGATTTCGCCGAGTAGGTCTTGTCCACGCTCTTGGTAAGGACGTAAGAACTCAAGCACCTTTTCGTTTTCTTCAATTTCATCTTGAATAAAGACGCGTTGTGATGAGCCGTCATCTAACTTGATTTTTTTCTTCAGGTTAACGGGAATCAAGTCATAGCTCACCATGTTGAGCTCACCATTAATAAATTCAAAATCCGCTTTACCGACGTACTTACCCCACTCATGCGCCTGAACAATCCACGTATCATTTTGATTGTCTGGCTTGCACTCGTCACCCGGTGCAAAACTGGTGTTGTACATGTTCGGGCCTTCCATACAGACAGGCTCTTGTGAGTGACCACCAACGACAATGTGCAGATCTTCGGCATTTACATAGCGTGCTAACGCAACATCACCCGGTGCATTAACACCGTGATTGCCGCCAGCATAATGCCCCATGTGCGTGGTCGCAATGATCACATCGGGATTTTCTGAGGCTTTTAATTCATCAATCAGGCGTTGAGCTTCAACCTTAGGATCACGGAACTCTAATGTTTTTACATTATCAGGGTTGACTACTTTTGCCGTATCTTCTGTGGTTAAACCGATAACAGCAACTTTTATACCTTGTAAGTCAAAAATTTCATACGCTTGAAATGCGCGCTCTCCGCTTTCTCGGTAAAAAATATTGGCTGACAGCATTGGGAAGTTAGCCCACTCTTGTTGTTGCATCAACACGTCAAGCGGGTTGTCGAACTCGTGATTACCTAATGCCATTGCGTCGTAACCCAACAAATTCATGCCTTTAAAGTCAGGCTCTGCATTTTGTAGATCAGATTCTGGTACACCCGTATTAATATCGCCACCAGACAACAGTAGTGATATTCCACCTTCCGCCGCAACGTCAGCGCGTAACTGATTGAGAAGCGTTTTGCGTGCTGCCATGCCATACTCGCCGTGACGGTTCTGCCAGAATCGTCCATGGTGATCATTGGTATGAAGTATGGTCAACTTATAAACGGTATCTTTTTCCCAACTCGATGGTTGGGATACCGCTGAACAGCCCATTAAGGTGGCCAGTAGCGCTGCACTTATCGCTGTACGCAAAAAACGAGAATTTGTCATTTGTTTCACCCATATTTATATCCATGCACGAATTAGCATAGACAATGTATGTTTCAATTTTAAAGGCGTGTCGTTTTTGATCTAAAAGACCATCAAAGTCTAATAAATAATTGACCACTTGCATGAGTACAACATTGTAAATGTTAGATTAATCACATTAATATATTCAATATGTTATGAGGGAATGATGCGCCATTCGCGAAAGGAATGTAAAACGATGAAGCGTGATGAGTGATGAGTGATGAGTGATGAGTGATCATTTACTCAATGCGGGCTTTGTCAACCATGTTGAACAAAGCCCGAACAGCACCATTTGTGACTATTTGTTGCGTAACACCATTGTCACTGCTGCTGCAATCGCGAGGAAGAAACAGTAATAAGAGTGTGCCACGACTGTCAGGGGTGATAAACCAAACACCGAACCTAACAGGAGTGCCTGTGCACCATAAGGCAACACACCCTGAATAACGCAAGAGTAGATATCCAATAAACTCGCGCTGCGACGCGGTGCGACGTTGTTTTCATCTGCTATTTCACGTGCTACACCACCCGCCACAATAATGGCAACTGTGTTGTTAGCCGTACACAAGTTAGTCAGGCTGACAACTGAAGCAATACCCATTTCGCTGCCACGGCGGCTATTCTTATGGCCTTTTATCAGCTTGCTCACTTGACGGGTAATAAAGGCTAACCCGCCTTGCTGGCGCATCAGCTCACCAATGCCACCAATCAGCATCGACAGCAAGAAAATTTCCTGCATTTTACCAAAGCCAGCATAAATATCGTTACCAAAAACGCCAAGGCTATATTCAGGCATGGTAATAAAACCAATGCTACCAGCCAGCACAATACCTAAGCTCAAGACAACGAACACATTTAAGCCTGCGACGGCAAGCACAAGAATGGTTAGGTACGGAACAACCTTTAGCCACTCAATCGTTTCAACTTGGGGCACCTGAGTCACTTTGCTGCTCAGCGCGAACAGAACCAATGCAACGATCGCTGCAGGTAAAGCGATGCGGATGTTTTCTTTAAATTTGTCTCGCATGTGACACCCTTGCGAGCGGGTGGCTGCAATCGTGGTGTCAGAAATGATGGATAAGTTATCACCAAACATGGCTCCACTTAATACCACGCCAGCGGTTAGCGCGACATCCATCTCTGCAGCTGTTGCGATGCCTAACGCAACAGGGGCAACGGCGGCAATGGTACCCATCGAGGTGCCCATCGAGGTCGCAATGAACGCCGATATCATAAAGATACCAGGTAGGATTAAGGCCGCTGGAATCATCGCCAGACCGAGATTTACGGTCGCTTGAACACCGCCCGTTGCACTCGCTACAGCTGCAAATGCGCCAGCAAGCAAATAGATCATACACATTGCGATGATATCAGTATGGCCAACACCACGAAGAAACTGTTCTATCGCTTTATTGAGCGTCTCTTTACTGAGCAAAATACCCAAAATGACGGCTGGCAATGCCGCTACCGGTGCAGGTAGCTGATAAAACGCCATTTCGACACCTTGTAGGGTCATATATAGTCCTGTTCCAATAAACAATAACAGGAATAGAAATAGCGGCGTTAATGCCTTAAAAGAGGGAGAAGGTGTTGTGGTTGCACTACTGTTTGACATGTCTACAGCTCATTATTTTATAAATTGGCGCTAGATTAATGGATACATCTATCCATGTCAACGTCTGGACGTCCAAACGCCCAAAGAGCCATAACTCAATACGTCAGACCAACATTGCCATCGCAATTTAACAACATCCGCCATATATACTCGAACTTTAAACGCTATATTTAACAACCTTTTTTAGTGATTTCTATTTATTGACTATATTCGATCTGGCTCATATTTTAATACGGTGACTAAATAAAGCTTAGACTATTGTGCACAATTAAACTTACAGTTCATTCCTTAGCGGAAATGAATAATCAAATTAAATACAACTGCAGTAACAGCGCCATACCTGCCAAGCATGAGTCAAATGAAATAAGTCTGTCATGTCACGTTTCTGTTTGACATTTCTATTAATGAGTAGAAAATAGGCAAACATCACGCATCAGCAACTTATTTTCGGATTACCACATGACACTAAAACAAAAACTAATAGGTGCCACGCTTTTGGCTGTAATAAGTATGGCCGTCGTCATGAGCGCCGTTATTGGGGTTAATTACTATGATTTTGGCAGAAGCAATATTTATTCTAAAACAGAATCATCAGCGTCACTAATTGGCGATAATATCACCACTTGGCTTAACGATAGACAGCGAATTCTCAGCGCATTAAAGGACAGCCACTCTGGTGTACCGTCACTCAACGCGTTGATTCAAGCCAGAGAATCTGGTGGATTTTATGATGTCTATTTCGGCACCGCACGCGGTGATATGTTTATTAGCCTCGATGATGAACTGCCTGAAGGTTACGACCCACGACAGCGCGATTGGTATATCGATGCGGTAAATAAAAGAGGGGAGATTATTAGTGAGTCGTACCAAGATGCGACGACTTTAGAAACTACAATTACCTTAGCTCAGCCAGTATATGAAAGTGGTCAATTATTGGGCGTATTAGCCGCTGACATTGTTATTGATAGCTTAATAAAAGATATCGCCAGCCATCAATTAGGCAATAACACCCACACGATTCTATTTGAAGATACACGCATCCTCGCTCACCGTAATTCACAACTATTACAGCAGCCGATGCAACGTATTCACCCTGATATGTCCCCTTCATTTATTAATAAGGCAATACAAGAAGATCGCATACAAGTTCTGGAATTGAACAATAATAAACCAATGTTCTCCTTTTATCGGGTTCCTGGTACTGATTGGACACTCGCCATCGAGATGGATTTCGATACGGAAATTTCGACAGGTTACAGCTCTTTTAAAAGCGTCGTATTCGCCGGTATCGTCGTTATTGTTTTAGTTGTTGGTTTGGTAAGCCTACTGATTAACTACCTGTTCCGTGACCTTAACAATGTATCCGCCGCATTGCAGACGATTGCATCGGGTGAGGGCGATCTGACTCAACGACTCGAACCAAGAAATGATGATGAGGTGGGTCAACTCGCCCATAACTTTAACCTTTTTGTCAGCCATATGCATGGCATGGTGCTGCGAATGCGAGAAATCGCCGAGCAACTCAGCGCACAATCTGATCAAACCGCAGCCCAAGCTCAGCAGCGCAGTGTTGGCATCTGCCAGCAGCAGCAAGAGATTGCCAGTGTAGCAACCGCGATTGACCAGATGGCAACAGCGACACATGAAGTGGCCAGCCATGCAGAAGAGACCGCGCGTACATCTCAGCACAGTGTGTCGCTCTCTTCAAATGGTGCCCAGCAAGTAAAACAGAGCCAAGCCTCAACGACAGAACTGGCCAGCGAAGTCGAGATGGCAACAGAGGTGATTAATGCACTGGACGAACATACCAAGAGTATTAATACCATTCTTGCGACGATTCAAGGTGTTGCCGAACAAACCAACCTACTCGCGTTAAATGCGGCGATTGAAGCGGCTCGCGCTGGTACACAGGGCCGAGGCTTCGCCGTGGTCGCCGATGAAGTGCGCGTACTGAGTCAACGTACCCATGACTCGACCGCTGAAATCCAAACCACCATAGAAACACTACAACGTGTGACACAAGAAGCAGTGGCACTGATGACCGACAGTCGCAAACTGGCGGATACCAGTGTTAGTGATGCCAACCAGGCTGCGGCTAGCCTTGGGAAAATTACGGATGCCATTAATGAGATCAGTGATATGGCGACGCAAATCGCCTCTGCGGCGGAAGAGCAATCACTGGTAACACGTGAGATCACCCGAAATACGCAGAGTATTCGTCAAGTCGCTGACGACATGGCTGACGAAGCGGGGGAAGCGGCAGCTCAAGCGAATTCATTGTCGTCGCTGGCTCATCAACTACAGGGTGAAGTAGAGAAGTTTAAAGTGTAAATTGCCAATTTTCGGATGAGTCAATGGACTAAAACTTATCTCGATACCGGACACTGAAAACAAAAAAACCTCACATTAACAATGTGAGGTTTTTTATATCAGCAAAAACAAGAGCGTTTAGGCTATGTCGATGTGCTCAAAACTCTTCACCAAATCATCAAGCTGTTTGGCTTGAGCAAGGAAGGGCTCTAACTTATCCAATGGGAACGCCGATGGGCCATCACAACGCGCATTGTCTGGGTCTGGGTGTGCTTCCATAAACAAACCAGCAATGCGGGTCGCCATACCAGACAAGGCCAGATCAACCGTCTGCTCTCGACGTCCACCCGATGCTGCGCCCTGCGGATCACGGCATTGTAGTGAATGGGTAACATCAAAGATGATTGGGCTACCGTTAGAGACCTTTTTCATCACATCAAAGCCTAACATGTCGACCACGAGGTTATCGTAACCATGCAATGCGCCACGTTCACATAAAATGATGTTCTCGTTATCGCATTCGGCAAACTTTTCAACAATATTACCCACCTGTCCCGGGCTCATGAACTGTGGTTTCTTCACATTGATCACTGCACCGGTTCTTGCCATCGCTTGCACTAAATCGGTCTGACGGGCTAGAAATGCCGGTAGTTGAATCACATCAACCACATCTGCCACTGGCTGACACTGTTCAATTTCATGCACATCGGTAATAATTTTCACGCCAAATTGTGCTTTTAACGCTTCAAAAATTTTCATCCCTTCGTCTAAACCAGGACCACGGTATGAGTGAACGGACGAGCGGTTAGCCTTATCAAAAGAGGCTTTAAATACGTAAGGGATACCTAATTTGTCGGTCACCTCAACGTATTTTTCACAGATACGCATCGCTAAATCATGCGACTCAAGGACATTCATGCCACCAAAAAGCACAAATGGCTTATCATTGCTGACGTCTATTTCACCAATACGAACCGTTTTCTGTTCCATCATTTTTCTCTTTACTTGATATTTTAGTGCAGTGTGGCTGGCGACTCGTTGAGTGCTACCACCTGAAGTTTTAATATGTGTGCGGCAGGGTCGTCGGGACATTGATCGATAAAGAACTGATAGTCCTGTGCTGCTAAATGGTCGACTTCCAACTGTTGATAAATATAGCCGCGATCTCGATGTTCATGCGGGTCTTCAGGACTAAAGTGCAAGGCCATGTCGCTACAACTCAATGCAAAGGCATAGTTTTCTTCTCGAATCATTGCCCCTTTTGTCACGCCAAGCCAGCGTCCAATCACTGTTGAGTGCTCAGCAGCCCTTAGGTGTTTATCTTCTAGCTCAGAGAAAGGGCCCTCTTGGCCAATTAACCAGGCTCGCAATAAATGCCTGGTGACAAACACACCGTTAAACGGGTCAAAATAGCTTGGCTCACGGTTGTCACACCAATCGATACGCAACAAAAATTGAGTAGGAAAGTTCACGGCTTTAACGGGCAGTTCCATATCCTCTGCCAAGTAGAGAAAAATCGCGCCTAATGTGACGGGCGAGCCGCTTCGCGCTTCTAGCACTTTTGCCAAAAACAGGTTGTCTGAGTGGTAGAAGCTTTCACTATCACCGTGAAAACCCCACTCGTTGTAAAACAAACGCACTAAACAGTCGAAGCGATCACGCTCATCGGGAACGATCATGCAATGCTGTTCCGCCTCTTCAGCCAGCTCGTCCAGTTGATTCATCACCCACTCAAAAGACTGTGATGAGTCAATTATCGCATTGAGACGCGCACCACCTTCGGCCAGTGGCATCGCATCCAGTTGTTCATCTGTAAATTGGTACATCGATTCCCCAAATCATCCAAACAGCGTCGTTGCTTTGGTGGTCGCTATATTGTAAGCCAGCACTAACCAACCCATTGCACCGAGGAAAGCAAAGGTTTGAAACAGGCGGCTATGACCTCGAAATGCAAACACGCCTAACGCAATATACGCTAAAACACAGGTAAATTTGTTAGTCAGCCATGCGCCTTCTGCCGTAAACGGCATATAACCCGTTGCAAAAATCAATGCAACCCCACTTAATAGTAAGCAGGTATCGATAGCGTGTGGCGCTATTTTAAACAGCTTGGTTTTTAGTAGATGTGAACCACCCATAAGCAAACCAAATCGGAAAATAAACAGTATGGCACTGACAAATATCAATCCCATATGTAAGTGTTTTAATGCTAAGTACATAGATTTATCCTTTCCAACGTCCCATTGTTACCCGATCTTGCCCCGCATAATCTTGCTCTGTCCGCACCTCAGCGTAGCCTAATTCTTGCAAACAGTGGCGCGATAATACGCCTTGGTCGTAACCATGTTCAAACATTAACCACCCTCCCGCGGTAAGATAATTGCGAGCTTGAGAGGCAATTAGGCGAATATCAGCCATGCCTTTCTCTTGCGCGATTAATGCAGACGCCGGTTCAAAACGCACGTCACCTTGAGTTAAATGCGGGTCGTGCGGATCGATGTATGGGGGATTACTAACAATAACGCCAAACTGCGGCTCCGCCTTTAACGATGAGAACCAACTGCCTTGCTGGAAGTGGCAGTTCGAGATCCCGAGTTGCTGACCATTCTCTGTCGCCAGTGCGACGGCTTCATGACGTAAATCAACCCCGATCACGCGGCAATCTGGCCGCTCAGAGGCGAGCGCCAGTGCAATAGCACCCGTCCCAGTGCCAAGATCCAACACGGCGACTGGCGATGACGATATTTTTGCCAACGCGAGTTCAACTAATCGCTCAGTATCTGGGCGAGGGATCAGTGTGGTCGGTGACACCTTGAGCGGCAGCGACCAAAACTCACGCACTCCCGTAATGTAGGCAACAGGCTCACCCGTTTCGCGACGGGCTAACATGTCGTTCAGCATATCAACTTGTGCACTATCGAGCTGATGCTCAGGCCAAGTAAATAAAAAGCTTCTTGGCTTGTCCAGGACGTGAAGCAACAACACTTCTGCATCGATCTGCGGACTCGATGAGCCCGCTTCTGTCAGCTGTGCCTTGGCTTGCTTTAGCCAGCTTTCAACTGTGATTGTCATGATGTCGACTTAGTTATTTTCAGCCAGTGCTGCAAGCTGATCGGCTTGGTGCTCTTGTAAAACAGGCTCAATCAAACTGTTTAGGTCCCCTTCCATCACTTCGTTCAAGCGATATAAGGTTAAGTTAATACGGTGGTCTGACACACGACTTTGCGGGTAATTGTAAGTACGAATTCGGTCACTACGGTCACCACTACCCAGCAGGTTACGACGCGTTGATGCTTCTTCAGCATTACGCTTCTCTTCTTCTGCTTTAATGATACGCGCTGCTAGCACTGACATCGCTTTTGCTTTGTTTTTGTGCTGTGAACGCTCGTCCTGACATTCAACCACAATACCGGTTGGTAAGTGAGTAATACGAATAGCAGAATCGGTGGTATTGACGTGCTGACCACCGGCACCAGAGGCGCGGAAGGTGTCAATTTTCAAATCACCGGCATTAATTTCCGGCACTTCAGCTTCTGGAATCTCAGGTAAAACCGCGACGGTGCAAGCCGAGGTATGGACACGCCCCTGTGATTCTGTCGCAGGAACACGCTGAACTCGGTGTCCACCTGACTCGAATTTCAGTATGCCGTATGCGCCTTCGCCATTCACTTTGGCGACCATCTCTTTATAACCGCCCTGCTCACTGCTATTGGCATTGATTACTTCAACACGCCAGCCTTGCGCTTCTGCATACTTACTGTACATGCGGAACAGATCGCCGGCGAAAATACCTGCTTCATCTCCCCCTGCACCAGCACGGATCTCAACAAAACAGTTTCTATCATCGTTAGGATCTTTAGGTAGCAACAACACTTGAAGATCATCGCTCAGCTGCTCTATTTGCGCTTTAGCGTCTTTGATCTCTTCTTGCGCCATTTCGCGCATTTCGGGATCGTCTTCATTGGCCATCTCTTCTGCCGCTAATAAATCTTCTTGTGCTTGCTGGAAGCGTTGGAAGCACTGAGTCACTTCCTCTAACTGTGAGTACTCGCGAGATAACGCACGAAAACGATTCTGATCGCCAATGATTTCGGGATCGCCAAGTAAATGTTGTACCTCTTCATAACGCTCTACTAGCGTTTGAAGCTTTTGCAGAATGGAAGGTTTCATAGGTGTTCGTTCTGGTTAATCATCCAAGCCAAGCGCTGTGCGAATTTGAGCAAGTGTTTCCTGCTCACCGTTATGAGCAGCTTGCTGTAACGCACGAGTCGGTGCATGAATGAGTTTATTAGTTAATTTGTTGCTTAGTTCTGCCAACAGTTTTTCCGGATCGCCACCCTTTTCTAGTGACTGAAGGGTTCGATGCAATACGTCTTGCCGTATCTTCTCTGACTGCTGTCGATACTGCTTAATACTGTCTACAGCTTCGAGTGAACGCAACCAGTGCATAAAATCTGCACTTTCTTGGTTAATAATAACGTCTGCATCTAGTGCTGCCGCTTTACGCTGTTCGATATTTTTATCAATAATCGACTGCAGATCGTCGACAGTATAAAGGTAGATGTCGCGTAAGTCGCCTACTTCTGACTCGATATCTCTTGGTACCGCAATATCTACCATTAACATGGGTTGGTATCGGCGCTTTTTCAAGGCATTTTCTACCATCCCTTTACCCAAGATCGGTAACGGGCTGGCAGTGGAACTAATTACGATATCAGCACGGTGCATATGCAATGGAATATCGGGTAGCCCAATCAGTTCAGCACCAAACTCACGCGAAAGATGTTGTGCATTGCTCGGGGTACGATTGGCGACAATTAACGTACGGCAACCATGTTCGTAGAGATGCCGGGCGACCAGTTCTATGGTTTCGCCCGCCCCCACCAATAATACGCTTGTTGCACTGAGTGATTCAAAAATTTGCTTTGCCAATGCACAAGCGGCAAAGGCAACCGATACGGCGTTACCACCAATATCTGTTTCGGTGCGCACCCGCTTCGCGACGGTGAAGGTTTTTTGCAATAGCTTTTCGAGTAATCCTTGCACTGCATGATGCTCACGCGCTGTGCTATAGGCATGCTTAATCTGACCAAGAATTTGTGGTTCACCAAGCACCAACGAGTCGAGCCCGCAGGCCACCCGCATAAGGTGCCCTACCGCAAATTCGTTCTCATGCAGATACAAACTTGGCATTAAGTCTTCTAAACTAATGCCATGAAATTGGCCAAGCCAGTCAATCAACCCATGATTTCCAGGCGTTTTTAACTGACAATAAATCTCAGTGCGATTGCATGTCGAGACGATCACGCTGGCGTCAACCTGCTTATTGGCGGCTAATTCCGTTAGCGCGTTTGACATTTTTTCCGGCGAAAAAGCGACTTTTTCTCGCAATTCGACCGGCGCTGTCTTGTGGTTAATTCCGATTACAAGCAGGGTCATGGGGTGTTGGTTAATACTCTCAACGATTATTCTGCAATGTTAACAGGGATTTTACTTGATGCACCCTACGAATAAAAGCAAACTATTTTTAACCTTGTAACCAATGGATGTAACTTGTGACCTCAATATCATCTAAAATCTCGTTTTTAAAACCGATATTTGTCGGGCTATGTGCGCTTTATCTTGCTGGCTGTAGCACGCTGCCTGAACCAAGTAACACCGTGTGGCAGGCCCATCAGGAGCAACTCAACGCCCTTTCTCACTATACTGCCAAAGGGCGCTTTGCTTATCGCGATCCTGAGCAACGCTTTAGTGCTAGCCTGTTTTGGGCGCAAGAAGCAACTGAGCGCCGTTTTCGCTTAACCAGTTTTGTTGGCAAAACCCTACTCGCGGCAGAGCAATCATCAACACAAGTGACGTTAACGGATGTCGATGGTGAGCAACACATTGGCGATGATATTAATACGATGACTCAACAGCTAACCGGTTTAATCATCCCTGTCAATGAACTATCCGACTGGCTTATCGGTTTGCCTACTGGGGCCGATCACTACTCGTTAAATGCGCAACAGCGCCTGGCTGAGCTCAGCATGACACGTCAAGGCCGTACTTGGCAATTGACCATTGAGCAGTATGACTACCGTCATACGCCAGCGCTACCATCAACGCTGACCTTGCACAGCGGCGATTTAAAAATGACTTTACAATTGAATCAATGGGAACTGAAATAATGCCACACCCCACCGTTTGGCCATCGCCAGCAAAACTTAATCTCTTTTTGTACATTAATGGACAACGTCCTGATGGCTATCACGAACTGCAAACGCTATTTCAATTCTTAGACCACGGTGATGAGCTCACCATTATCCCCAATGATACCGGGGCGATAACTATCACACCGGCACTGCAAGGTGTTCCTCTGGAAAGCAATCTGATCTACAAAGCAGCAATGGCGTTAAAAGCGGCAGCGCACTGCCCATTCGGGGCCGAGATTGCCATGGATAAGCGCCTGCCAATGGGAGGTGGCCTGGGTGGTGGTTCGTCAAATGCTGCCACCACATTGGTCGCGCTTAATCACCTCTGGAATACTCAACTCACCACCGATGAGTTGGCTGCTATTGGCGTTAAGTTAGGTGCCGATGTTCCGGTATTTGTTCGCGGTCACGCTGCGTTTGCTGAAGGGGTAGGCGAAATTTTACAACCCGCAGACCCACAAGAGCACTATTACTTGGTCGTCAAGCCCTCGGTAGATGTCTCAACCGCCGCAATATTTAACCATCCGGCGCTAACACGAAACACCCCAAAACGAGATTTAGCGACGCTATTGAGCTCAAAATACGGAAACGATTGCGAAAAGATCGTCACAGAACTGCATCCGGAGGTTGCTAAGGCGCTTTCGTGGCTGCTAGAATACGCGCCGTCAAGATTGACCGGTAGCGGCGCTTGTGTTTTCGCTGAGTTTGAGTCTCGCCAACACGCCGATGCTGTTTTTAACATTTTACCCGACTGGCTTGACGGCTTTGTTGCTAGGGGTGTTAACACCTCACCTTTGCTAACAAGGCTACTAAATTTATGAGCCAGCACCCATTTTTTGGACGCAACCCTGAGGTTTCCACCGTGCCTGATATGAAGCTGTTTGCTGGTAACGCGACACCAGAACTAGCCCAACGCATCGCTGATCGTCTATACATCTCTTTGGGAGATGCATCTGTAGGTCGTTTTTCTGATGGTGAGATTGCAGTACAAATTAATGAGAACGTTCGTGGTAGCGACGTTTTTGTTATCCAGTCTACCTGCGCACCAACTAACGACAACCTAATGGAACTGATCGTAATGATCGATGCCCTGCGCCGCGCTTCTGCAGGTCGTATTACCGCTGTTATTCCTTACTTCGGATATGCACGCCAAGACCGCCGTGTGCGCTCATCTCGTGTGCCAATTACTGCAAAAGTGATTGCTGATTTTCTGTCAAACGTTGGCGTTGACCGCGTTCTAACGATCGATCTTCACGCTGAGCAGATCCAAGGTTTCTTCGATGTTCCTGTCGACAATATCTTCGGTTCTCCTGTTTTGCTTGAAGACATGCAAGAGAAAAATCTAGAGAACCCAGTAGTGGTTTCTCCTGATATCGGTGGTGTTGTACGTGCACGTGCAACGGCGAAACTGCTTGATGATACCGACATCGCGATTATCGATAAGCGTCGTCCACGCGCTAACGTTTCTCAGGTAATGCACCTGATTGGTGACGTAGAAGGCCGTGATTGCATTATCGTTGATGACATGATCGATACTGGCGGCACATTATGTAAAGCGGCTGAAGCATTAAAAGAGCGTGGTGCGAAGCGCGTATTTGCTTATGCTACGCACGCGGTATTCTCTGGTAATGCCCCACAGAACATTAAAGACTCTGTGATTGATGAAGTGATTGTTACTGACTCAATTCCATTGAGCGAAGAGATGCTTGCCACGGGTAAAGTGAAGCAACTGACACTCTCTCGCATGCTGGCTGAGGCTATTCGCCGCATCAGCAACGAAGAGTCAATCTCTGCAATGTTCAATGCGTAAGTAACTTTCGCTTTGACCATGCCTCGCACCCCGCTTCGGCGGGGTGTTGTCGTTTAGGCCGAAGATTGTGTTACCATATGCCTCTTTTTTGAACCTATCACTGTTGAGATATCATTTGTGAGCAGCTCCATTCGCCTTCTGGTCGGGTTAGCGAACCCGGGTCGAGAATACGAACGTACTCGCCATAACGCGGGTGCTTGGGTCGTTGAAGAACTGGCCCGAATACACAATGTTACGCTAAAAGAAGACCCAAAGTTCTTTGGCTTAACTGGCAGAATCACCATGGGTGGCAGCGATCTTCGCCTGCTTATCCCGACAACGTTTATGAACTTGTCTGGAAAGTCTGTTTCCGCCCTAGCGAAGTTTTACCAGATCCCCGTTGAAGAGATCATGGTCGCGCATGATGAGCTAGACTTGCCTCCAGGTGTGGCTAAGTTTAAGAAAGGCGGTGGACACGGTGGCCACAACGGGCTGCGTGATATCATCAGCAAAATGGGTAACAATAAAGATTTTTACCGTCTTCGCCTTGGCATTGGCCATCCCGGAGACAAAAACCGAGTCGCTGGTTTTGTACTAGGAAAAGCACCCGCCAAAGAGCAGGAGTGCATAGATGCCGCCGTTGATGAAGCAACGCGCTGCATGGATATCTTATTAAAAGATGGCCTCACCAAAGCACAAAATCGTTTACACACGTTTAAAGCTGAACAGCTTTAACTGAATCATTACCAAAGGGTTCCATCAATGGGTTTTAAATGCGGTATCGTCGGTCTACCAAACGTAGGTAAATCAACACTGTTCAATGCGTTAACAAAAGCAGGAATTGAAGCGGCTAACTTCCCTTTCTGTACTATTGAACCAAATACAGGCGTTGTTCCTGTTCCAGATCTTCGTCTAGATGCGCTTGCAGAGATTGTTAACCCTGAGCGTATTTTGCCAACAACCATGGAGTTTGTTGACATCGCGGGTCTGGTGGCTGGCGCATCAAAAGGTGAAGGACTTGGTAACAAATTCTTGGCCAATATTCGCGAAACCGATGCTATCGGTCATGTTGTGCGCTGTTTCGAAAACGAAAACATTGTTCACGTTGCGGGTAAGATTAACCCATTAGAAGATATTGAAGTGATCAACCTTGAGTTGGCACTGTCTGATCTTGATACATGTGAGCGTGCGATTTTCCGCCAAGCTAAGCGCGCGAAAGGTGGTGATCAAGAAGCGAAATTTGAGACCGCAGTTCTACAAAAGATGCTACCAACGTTAACAGAAGGTGGTATGGCTCGTTCAATCGAACTGAGCAAAGAAGAGTTGGCAGCGATTGAGTACCTAAACTTCCTAACGCTAAAACCAACCATGTATATCGCGAACGTAAGCGAAGATGGCTTTGAAAATAATCCATATTTAGAGCAAGTTCGTGAGCATGCAGCAAAAGAGAACGCCGTTGTTGTTCCTGTTTGTGCCGCTATCGAGTCAGAAATTGCTGAACTTGATGACGCAGATCGGGAAGAGTTCTTAGCCGACATGGGAATTGAAGAGCCGGGACTTAACCGTGTTATTCGCTCTGGCTACGAGCTATTAGACCTGCAAACGTATTTCACTGCTGGTGTAAAAGAAGTGCGCGCATGGACAATTCCTGTCGGTGCAACTGCTCCTCAAGCTGCAGGTAAGATCCATACCGACTTCGAGAAAGGCTTTATCCGCGCAGAAGTGGTTGGTTACGATGCCTTTATCGAATTCCGTGGTGAAAACGGTGCAAAAGATGCCGGTAAATGGCGTCTAGAAGGCAAAGACTATATCGTTAAAGATGGTGACGTGGTTCATTTCCGCTTCAACGTTTAAAATTTAGCCACGAAATTGCGTATCAGAAGCCATCTCTTTTTGAGGTGGCTTTTTTATTTTATCGAAAAACGATTAGCGGTTGGCTGCCATTTAATCATTCCAACACTTGAGTTTATCGCTCCAATAAATTGAAAGTGATGACATGGCCAGTAGCACGTAAAAACAGGGCTTTTATTTTAACCATTTATTGCTGATAGATACGACGTTTTGTCGAAATAAACAGCGAACAGATTAGAATTGCCGTTTTCTGCAAAAAAACAGTTGACGGTTTTTTCTGAGATGAGCATAATGCGCCCCGTTCCCGACACGACGGCATCGAAAGAAAACATCGGTCTGGAACAATGAAATTTGAGAAATGGCTACGTAGCTCAGTTGGTTAGAGCACATCACTCATAATGATGGGGTCACAGGTTCGAATCCCGTCGTAGCCACCATTCTCCTTCTCTTAAAGTATTTAGAGAAGTCACAATTTAAATGTTGCACTAAACTCTCACCCTCATTGAGTGGTAAGTTTATTAATGTAGCACACTCTTTTATAGAGTCAGTAGGGCTATCGCCAAGCGGTAAGGCAGCGGCTTTTGATGCCGCCATTCCCTGGTTCGAATCCAGGTAGCCCTGCCATATATTTTAAGGTATACTGCAACGCTCTTTGTAAGAGTGACGCGTTATACAGGATGGCTACGTAGCTCAGTTGGTTAGAGCACATCACTCATAATGATGGGGTCACAGGTTCGAATCCCGTCGTAGCCACCATTCTTTTATTGCACTTGATGCAATAAGCTTAATGATGATTCATTAAGTGACAATTTGTGCGCGGGTGGCGGAATTGGTAGACGCACCAGATTTAGGTTCTGGCGCCGTAAGGTGTGAGAGTTCAAGTCTCTCCCCGCGCACCATTACTTCCTTAGGAAGTTTGTCTTAATAAGACAACCCTGCAGGGCTATCGCCAAGCGGTAAGGCAGCGGCTTTTGATGCCGCCATTCCCTGGTTCGAATCCAGGTAGCCCTGCCACTATTTAACATAGTGGCTTTAAAATGTGAAAACAGATAGAAGCAATTATGTTCGAGTGGCTACGTAGCTCAGTTGGTTAGAGCACATCACTCATAATGATGGGGTCACAGGTTCGAATCCCGTCGTAGCCACCATTTACATCATGGGTTTGAGAAATCAAACCATGCAAATAGATATGCGGAAGTGGCGGAATTGGTAGACGCACCAGATTTAGGTTCTGGCGCCGCAAGGTGTGAGAGTTCAAGTCTCTCCTTCCGCACCATATCTAGTAATAACATAGCTAGTTACCCATTAGTTATCGTTGATTACGCTAGGGCTATCGCCAAGCGGTAAGGCAGCGGCTTTTGATGCCGCCATTCCCTGGTTCGAATCCAGGTAGCCCTGCCATTTTGCTTTAAGTTGTTCCCTAACGGCTTAAATAGAAAGGCAATACAATTTGTGCGCGGGTGGCGGAATTGGTAGACGCACCAGATTTAGGTTCTGGCGCCGTAAGGTGTGAGAGTTCAAGTCTCTCCCCGCGCACCATCTCTTCTTTTCTTTACCAGTTAAGAGTGATGTAAAACAAAATTTGCGGAAGTGGCGGAATTGGTAGACGCACCAGATTTAGGTTCTGGCGCCGCAAGGTGTGAGAGTTCAAGTCTCTCCTTCCGCACCATATTTAGTAGTAACGTTGCTAACGATATTACGCTAGGGCTATCGCCAAGCGGTAAGGCAGCGGCTTTTGATGCCGCCATTCCCTGGTTCGAATCCAGGTAGCCCTGCCATTTTGCTTTAAGTTGTTCCCTAACGGCTTAAATAGAAAGGCAATACAATTTGTGCGCGGGTGGCGGAATTGGTAGACGCACCAGATTTAGGTTCTGGCGCCGTAAGGTGTGAGAGTTCAAGTCTCTCCCCGCGCACCATCTCTTCTTTTCTTTACCAGTTAAGAGCGGATGTAAAACAAAATTTGCGGAAGTGGCGGAATTGGTAGACGCACCAGATTTAGGTTCTGGCGCCGCAAGGTGTGAGAGTTCAAGTCTCTCCTTCCGCACCATTTAAAAAAACCAGCTTCGGCTGGTTTTTTGCTATCTGCTTTTTCTATTTGTACTCAGTCACGCTTACCTTCATTTATAACCCCATCGCATAACGCAGAGCCTGTCGTTTTAGTGGACCCGCATGGTTCGCGATCAATAGTCCAGTATTGCGCAAAAGCTTAGCTGGCAGCAGATCATTACTAAATGCCTTGTAAAACAGATCCATGGCAGATTGCATCATCAGGTTATCTGGTCGACGCTGTTGTGCATATTGTTGGAGTAGCGAGCCTGGTGAGGAGAAATCGTCCACCTTGGCACTCAAGGTTAATAACGCTTCAACATCTTTAAAGCCGAGGTTGACCCCCTGCCCCGCTAATGGGTTTATCGTGTGTGCGGCATCGCCAATCAAGACAACGCGGTGATGATGGTATTGCTGGGCATGGCGTCGTGTTAATGGGAAGTGACCATGCTTCTCAATGCTGAACTCCCCTAGCTCTGCTGGAAAGGTGGTTTGAATTGCGCGGGTTAATTGCTCGTCTGACAGACGGCTTAGTTGGGCAATCCGTGATGGGCTGTCATACCAGACTAGTGAGCCGTGTTGCTCTGCTAACGGCAGAAAGGCACGCGGCCCTTGCGGGGTAAACTGTTGCCATGTGATATCTTGCTGCGGCAACGCTGACTTAATGTTGATCAGCATGCAATGGTGACGATAATCCCAACTGGTCACGCCAATTCCCACCGACTGACGAACACGCGATAATGCCCCATCTGCGGCTATGACCATTTTTGCTTGATAACACTGCCCATTATCAAGCGTGACTTCTGCATAGTCGGGCTGACTATTTATGCTGCGCATGCGCTGCGGCACTTCCAATGCAAGATTGTCATAGTGATGAAACTGTTGCCATAACGCCAATTGCAATAATCGATTCTCGACAATATAGCCTAACCAGTCTCGATTTAGCTCTTTTGCCTCAAAACGGGTACGACACGCTGGATTGTCCCATGCCTCTAAACGCTGATAAGGGCAAAGGCGCATTTCCTGCAGTGCGTCCCATGCGCCGAGCTGTTGCAGCAGCGCAACACTCTTGGCTGAAATAGCCGAAACCCGCAGGTCCATTGGCTGAGAAGAAGCATATTCGGTGGGCGGCTGCCCTTCGATTAAAACCACGTCCTTTCCTTGCTGCGCCAACCCCAGCGCTACTGCAGCCCCTACCATGCCGCCCCCAACGACAATGCACTCGATTTTCTTCATGTTACATCCTTGTTTCAATTCCCTTCGTGAGTGTAACAGAAACGCCTTTTTACGTATTGTCTTTATGAAGATGCCTCGCTCCTTAACATTTATCTTTCATTGGCAATGAATATCCTGATGGCGATGATCTAGTCAGCGGGGCTTTAAAGCAGTACAATACGCGGCTTGCTATCGATGAAGCCACGGTATAACTGGCTGGCACATCGGCACAAATGCATATTTTGAGGTGCTTTTGAGCACCATAAAAGCAATCATTTTTAAGTAAAAACGAAGAGTTAGACATGGCGAAAAAACTGCTGATTAGAACTTGGGGCTGCCAGATGAACGAATACGATTCATCAAAAATGGCCGATTTGCTAAATGCCGCTAACGGCTATGAGCTTACCGAGGATCCGGAAGAAGCAGATGTGTTGCTCCTAAATACTTGCTCAATCCGCGAAAAGGCACAGGAAAAGGTCTTCCATCAATTGGGACGCTGGAAAAATCTGAAAGATAAAAAACCTGATCTTGTGATTGGTGTAGGTGGCTGTGTAGCGACGCAGGAAGGCGATCATATCCGTCAGCGTGCGCCTTATGTCGATGTCATCTTCGGCCCACAAACGTTGCACCGTCTGCCAGAGATGATCAAACAATCATCTAGCGATCACGCGCCAGTAATGGACATCTCGTTCCCAGAAATTGAGAAGTTTGATAACTTGCCTGAGCCTCGTGCTGAAGGGCCAACTGCCTTTGTTTCCATCATGGAGGGGTGCTCTAAGTACTGTACGTACTGTGTGGTGCCTTATACGCGTGGCGAAGAAGTTAGTCGACCTATGGACGACGTCCTGTTCGAAATCGCACAGCTGGCAGAGCAAGGCGTACGTGAAGTTAACCTTCTGGGTCAAAACGTTAACGCTTACCGTGGCGCAACACACGATGATGAGATCTGTAGCTTCGCGGAGTTACTGCGCTATGTCGCGGCTATCGACGGTATTGATCGTATTCGCTTCACCACCAGCCACCCGATTGAATTTACCGATGACATCATCGCGGTTTATGAAGATACGCCAGAGTTGGTTAGTTTCCTGCACTTACCAGTACAGAGCGGTTCTGATCGTATTCTCACCATGATGAAGCGCCCACACACCGCGATTGAATATAAATCTATCATTCGTAAGCTACGTAAAGCACGTCCTGATATTACTATCAGCTCTGACTTTATCGTTGCCTTCCCTGGTGAAACGGATAGCGACTTCCAAGCAACAATGAAGCTGATCAAAGACGTCGATTTCGACATGAGCTTTAGCTTTATTTTCTCGGCACGCCCTGGTACTCCAGCGGCAGACTATCCGTGCGATCTAGCCGAAGAGACGAAAAAACAACGTCTGTACGAACTTCAACAGCAAGTGAACAGTCAGGCTATGCGTTATTCACGCCAAATGCTTGGCACAGAACAGCGTATTTTGGTGGAAGGACCATCGAAAAAAGACCTGATGGAACTACGTGGCCGTACAGAAAACAGCCGTGTGGTTAACTTTGCTGGCTCTGCTGACTTGATTGGTCAGTTTGTTGATGTGAAGATTACTGATGTGTTTAGTAACTCGCTACGCGGAGAGCTGATCCGCACTGAAGCTGAAATGGACTTACGTGTCGCTGTATCACCCTCTGAAGTGATCGAAAAGACACGTAAAGAAGATGATTTGGGTGTAGGGGTATATACTCCTTAATAGACCCGTTAAACACTGCCAGTCTGCGATAACAACATTGTCGATTAGGCTGGCAGTCTAATGTGAGGCAACATTGAGCAAAATTATTACCCTCGAGCTAGCACTCGAACCTGCGGATAACCAACGCTTATCCAGTCTTTGCGGTCCCTTTGACGACAACATCAAGCACCTTGAGCGTCGTTTAGGTGTAGAAATCAACTACCGTAGTAACCAATTCTCGATTGTCGGTAAGCCCCATTCTGCCGAAGCTGCTGTTACCATTCTGAAAGATCTCTACGTCGAAACAGCCCCCGTTCGTAATACCTTTCCTGATATTGAACCTGATATGATTCATTTAATGATCAAAGAGTCGGGCATACTCGAGCAATCTGAAGAGTCGAGCATACCTTACGGCAAAGAGATCAATATCAAGACCAAAAAGGGTATTATCAAACCACGTACCCCAAATCAAGCGCAGTACGTCGCGAATATGGTAACGCACGACATTACTTTCGGTGTCGGTCCAGCGGGTACAGGTAAAACCTACCTCGCTGTTGCGGCAGCGGTTGATGCACTTGAGCGCCAAGAAGTCCGTCGTATTCTCCTTACTCGCCCAGCGGTTGAGGCGGGTGAAAAACTCGGTTTCCTACCTGGCGATCTTTCTCAAAAGGTCGACCCTTACCTGCGCCCTCTCTACGATGCGCTATTTGAAATGATGGGCTTCGAGCGTGTGGAAAAGCTCATTGAGCGCAATGTGATTGAAGTCGCACCACTGGCTTATATGCGTGGTCGTACTCTGAATGATGCTTTCATTATTCTTGATGAGAGCCAGAACACCACAGTGGAGCAGATGAAAATGTTCCTCACCCGTATCGGCTTTAACTCTCGCGCTGTCATTACTGGTGATGTCACACAAATTGACTTACCACGCCACGCCAAGTCGGGCTTACGCCATGCTATCGAGGTGTTGTCTGACGTCGATGAGATCAGCTTTAACTTTTTCTTGTCGGATGATGTCGTTCGCCACCCCGTGGTTGCTCGTATCGTCCAAGCCTATGATGTGTGGGAGGCCGACGAGTTGAAAAACAAGAAAGAGGCCGAAAAGCGCCGTGCTGAACAGCAAGAAAAGCTGCAACAAGCCGCAATTGAAGCCGTGGTGTCTAAAGTAACAGAGAGCAACCCATCATGAGTTACTATCTCGATCTGCAAATCGCAACTGAAGAGACCAACAATCTGCCATCAGAGGCCGATTTGCACCGCTGGTTTAGTGCCGCAATTGGTGAGCAGCGTGAAGAAGCCGAGGCAACGATCCGTATCGTTGATGAAGCAGAGAGCCATACGCTTAATCACACCTACCGTGGCAAAGACAAATCCACCAATGTCCTCTCATTTCCGTTCGAATCCCCACCCGGCATTGAGCTTCCTTTGCTTGGCGATATGATTATTTGTCGCCAAGTGGTTGAGCATGAAGCAACGGCACAACAAAAGCCGCTTATGTCACATTGGGCACACATGGTTGTACACGGCACCTTGCATTTGTTAGGTTATGACCATATAGATGATAATGAAGCAGAGGAAATGGAAGCCTTAGAAACTGAAATCATGCAATCGCTTGGGTTTGAAGACCCTTATGCAGCAGAAAAGTAGCACTGCCCTTTTTTGCTTAATTGCATGATGCAGCTAAATAAATCCTATTACTTCCACTGTATCTGAAGGCGCGATGCGCCTTCCCATGTGTGCTACCACACGTCTGGTAGCGTTTTTTACTGTAGAAGAAATGAACGACGACAACTCTCAAAATTCGGACGGTCCGAGTAGAAAGACCTTCTTTGAACGCCTAGGACAACTATTTCAGGGAGAGCCTCAAAACCGCGAAGAGCTGGTCGAGGTATTCCGTGATAGTGAAGAGAATGACCTGATTGATCACGATACGCGCGATATGCTCGAAGGTGTGATGCAAATCTCTGAAATGCGGGTTCGTGATATCATGATCCCACGCTCTCAAATGGTCACTATAGAACGCTCAGAGAAGGTTGAAGACCTCATTGATCTTATCATTGACTCAGCGCACTCTCGCTATCCGGTGATCAGCGAGGATAAAGATCATGTCGAAGGGATCCTGCTGGCTAAAGACTTATTACGTTATTTACGCCATGACAGTGACCCGCTTAATATCGATACGATCTTACGCCCTGCGGTGGTTGTTCCTGAAAGCAAACGGGTTGATCGCCTGCTTAAAGAGTTTCGCGAAGAGCGCTACCACATGGCCATTGTGGTCGATGAATTTGGTGGTGTCTCGGGTGTCATTACGATTGAAGATATTTTGGAAGAGATCGTCGGCGAAATCGAAGATGAATTTGACGATGAAGAAGAACAAGATATTCGCAAACTCAGTAAGCACACCTTTGCGGTAAAAGCACTCACCACTATCGATGATTTTAACGAAATTTTTCACACTTCGTTTAGTGATGAAGAAGTCGATACCGTCGGCGGCTTGGTAATGACCAGTTTTGGTCACTTGCCCGATAAAGGCGAGGTGGTCGATATTGCTGGGTATACCTTCAAAGTGAGTGCGGCTGACAGTCGTCGTATTGTCCAACTTCAGGTCACCGTGCCTGAAGGGGGAAAAAAACCTAATATTAGTTAACGGAGCATGACTGCCTGATGCAATCTGCCTATGTTTCTCTCTTACGGCCCGTTGGGGCCGTTTTTGCTGGCGCTCTCGCCACCCTCGCTTTCGCCCCTTATGGTTATTGGCCTCTCACCACGCTATCTGTGGCATTACTGTTATGGCTACTCATGGAACAATCGCCCAAACACGCGGCGATAGTGGGTTTTTCATGGGGAATGGGTCTGTTTGTCACTGGTATCAGCTGGGTACATGTCAGTATTGCTGACTTCGGTGGATTACCCGTCATACTGGGCTGGCTCATGATGGCTGTTCTCATTGCCTACCTTGCACTCTTTCCCGCACTATTTGGCTACCTTTTTCGACGTCTGTTTTCCACGTTACCCCCTGCCTACCAGTTACTGCTGTGGGCACCAATACTGTGGTTACTGCTGGATTGGTTGCGTGGCTGGTTATTCACTGGTTTCCCTTGGCTGTGGCTTGGCTATTCACACATTAATGGCCCCTTAGCCCCCCTTGCCCCCCTTGCTGGCGTAGAGGCAATTACCTTAGCAATTGTGTTCTTTTCTGCCTGTCTCGTACTGCTGTTAAAATATCGCCAGAAAACGGCGTTGTTGGTGGCGGGATTACTTAGCCTTTGTGTTGCGCTCAGTTCACTGCCAACTTGGGTCAGCCCAAACAGTGATAACCCCATTGATGTCGCCCTTATCCAAGGCAACATCGCACAAGAGTTAAAATGGGTACCCAGTCAGCGCTGGCCAACCTTGATGCGCTATGCAGATCTCAGCCGCGAAAACTGGGATGCGGATATTATTGTCTGGCCAGAAGCAGCGATTCCAGCATTAGAAGAGGAAGTGGGGATGTTCCTTTCCCGCATGGACGATGCCGCTCGGCTCAACAATACGACCTTAATTACAGGGGTGTTGGATCATGTTGGCAACAATGTGTTTTATAACAACATCCTCACGCTCGGTAATAACGGGCTACGCGCATACGACTACGAGACGGCACAACGCTACAGTAAGCACCACTTACTGCCTTTTGGTGAGTTTGTACCGTTTGAGTCCTTCTTACGCCCATTAGCACCAATATTTAATTTGCCCATGTCATCCTTTAGTCGCGGTGACTATATTCAACCCAACCTCGTCGCAGGTGATACGCATATTGCGCCTGCACTTTGTTACGAAGTGGCGTTTAATGAGCAAGTGCGCCGCAATGTCACGGATGAAACTGACATCCTGCTTACGTTATCTAATGATGCGTGGTTTGGCACTTCAATTGGCCCGTATCAGCATCTCGAAATTGCTCAGATGCGTGCGCTTGAGCTAGGAAAACCGATGATACGTGCCACCAATACGGGGATTACCGTACTTATCGATCACGATGGCAAAATCAGCGCTTCCGCACCACAGTTCCAGCAAACGGTACTGCGCGATACGCTGATCACAACGACAGGGCAAACGCCCTATCATCGTTACGGCTCAAGACCCATCCAGATCTATTTGCTGATCATGCTCGGCATACTGTTATTTAAACAACGCCAGCAGCACCTTGCTGCCTGTTGCCAGTGACCACTCAGGCCACAACGTCTTGTGGCCTGATTTCATCATTTTTTATAACAGCGTCGAAAACAGGGAGAAAAAACGGTTTTTTTCTGGTCATATCAAGCAGAATGTTTAGCTATCTCATTTACGCTCATCTAAAAAGGAATCGATCGATGAAACGCGTCTCTTGGCTTTTTGTTGCACTGTTTAGCTTCTTTTGTCTCTCACCCCTACATGCCGCATCCAGTAACCCAGAGGTGAATATTGCAGTTCAGCGTTTCGCTCAAGCACCGGAATCCGCGCATTTCTTTAACGCCAGTTACGGCTATGCCGTTTTCCCTTCCATCGGTAAAGGGGGCTTTTGGGTTGGCGGTGCTTACGGCAGTGGCGAGGTTTACCGAGATAATCAGCTCCAAGGCAACAGCAAGCTAATGCAGCTGTCTATTGGCTTTCAATTTGGTGGGCAGGCCTATAGCCAAATCGTCTTTTTCCAAGACAAGCGCGCCTATGATCGCTTTACCAGCGGCAGCTTCGAGTTCGATGCTTTAGCGTCTGGCACTGCAATTACTGAGAGCGCCTCTGCGCGAGCAGGAACACAAGGCGTTGCTGCGCAAGCTGGCGAGCACAGCAAGCATGCTGGATTTGCCAATGGAATGGCCGTATTTACCTATACCAAAGGCGGGCTCATGATCGAAGCCTCTCTCGCAGGGCAAACGTACTCGTTTACCCCGCTACGTGCGAATGCGATTTAACACGCTATTGCTTTGGGCCCAGCCTTGTGCTTTGAGGGCCTTGCCGACATCGCGGGTTATTAAGGCTCAAACGCTTTACGGGTGAACTGGTTATGCCCGCACTTTGAACAAGGTGCCACGTACTGGGGATGATGATATATCTCTTGGTGCTGGCACTTCTCACACACCAATACCCCTAATCCTACCATCTCTCCGACGTTGTATACGCCTTGATGCTCAAGATCGGTAAACACTTCGCGCCATTCCAACTGGGTCTTGTCAGTAATATCTGCCAAGCTTTGCCAAATGGTATTGACGATGGTTTGATAAAATGGACTGGAGCTTAATGGGTAGTCTTGCTTATCTGCTTCACGACCAAACTCCTTCATGTCGCGCTTTAGGTACTGATTGATAAGCTCCAATTCATCCTTGGTCATGTCTGAAGCCGCTTTAATGACCTCTTCGCTGGTTTCAACCCACTCCTTAAATGCTTCGGGGCTCTGCTTTAACGCCTGCTTGGCTTCTTCCAGCATGGCTTCATAACGCTCTTTTTGCTTAGGCATAACATCCCTCCCTTATGTGCTCTTTGTACTGCCCGAGTAGACTCGACCCAGCAAGAAGAACATCAACACAACTTCGTACGTCTATAGCTTAATTATTACGTACAACACTGCGTTTCACCGACATTAAACTGAAATTGACATCGCAACTCACATTGTGTACTTGTTGACATGCTCTGCTTTAGTTATTCTATGCCGATTAATTAAAATGTGTTTATAACAAACTCACACTTCCTGGATGCCATCGATGCAAGAACAATATCGCCCACAGGACATTGAACAAAAAGTTCAAGAACACTGGGACAACAACAAAACGTTTGTCGTTACTGAAGACGCCAATAAAGAAAAATTCTACTGTCTATCTATGTTCCCGTACCCAAGTGGTCGACTACACATGGGCCATGTACGTAACTACACCATCGGTGATGTGATTTCTCGTTACCAGCGTCTACAAGGCAAAAACGTGATGCAACCTATCGGTTGGGATGCGTTTGGTCTTCCAGCTGAAAATGCGGCAGTAAAAAACAATACTGCACCAGCACCGTGGACATACGAAAACATCGACTACATGAAAAACCAGCTGAAACTGCTGGGCTTTGGGTACGATTGGAACCGTGAGTTTGCTACTTGTACGCCTGAGTACTACCGTTGGGAACAAGAGTTCTTCACTAAGCTTTACAACAAAGGGCTCGTTTATAAGAAGACCTCTTCGGTTAACTGGTGTCCAAACGACCAAACCGTACTGGCTAACGAGCAAGTAGAAGATGGTTGCTGCTGGCGTTGTGATACCCCAGTAGAGCAAAAAGAGATCCCACAGTGGTTTATTAAAATCACCGAGTACGCACAAGAGCTTCTTGACGATCTAGACAACCTTGACGGTTGGCCTGAAATGGTAAAAACCATGCAGCGCAACTGGATTGGCCGCTCTGAAGGTGTAGAGCTGTCTTTCGCTGTTAACGGTGAAGACGCGCCTCTAGAGGTTTACACCACACGTCCTGACACGCTAATGGGTGTTTCTTACGTTGGTATCGCAGCAGGTCACCCCCTGGCTGAGAAAGCGGCTAAGAACAACCCTGAGCTTGCTGCATTCGTTGACGAATGTCGTAACACCAAGGTTGCTGAAGCAGAGCTTGCGACAATGGAAAAGAAAGGGATGGATACTGGCCTAACGGCAATTCACCCTCTTAATGGCCGTGTTGTGCCTATCTACGTCGCTAACTTCGTACTGATGGATTACGGTACTGGCGCGGTAATGGCTGTTCCTGCCCACGATCAGCGTGACTTTGAGTTTGCAACTAAGTACGGTATCGACATCATCCCGGTTATCAAGCCTGAAGATGGTAGCGAACTAGACGTGTCTGAAGCGGCTTACACAGAGAAAGGCGTGCTTTTCGATTCTGGTGAATTCGATGGTCTTGCATTCCAAGAGGCATTTGATGCCATAGCTGCCAAGCTTGAAGCGGAAGGCAAAGGCAAGAAAACCGTAAACTTCCGTCTACGTGACTGGGGCGTATCACGTCAACGTTACTGGGGCGCACCAATCCCTATGGTCACCACCGCTGACGGTGAAGTTCACCCTGTACCGGCTGACCAACTGCCTGTCATCTTGCCTGAAGATGTGGTGATGGATGGTGTAACCAGCCCAATTAAAGCCGATAAAGCCTGGGCCGAGACCACCTTTAACGGCGAACCCGCTCTACGTGAGACCGACACCTTCGATACGTTCATGGAGTCATCTTGGTACTACGCACGTTACTGTTCTCCACAAGCAGATGACATTCTAGACCCAGAAAAAGCAAACTACTGGCTACCAGTGGACCAATATGTTGGTGGTATCGAGCACGCGTGTATGCACTTACTGTACTCACGCTTCTTCCATAAGCTTCTTCGTGATGCGGGTTATGTTACCTCTGATGAACCCTTCAAGCAGCTACTTTGCCAAGGCATGGTACTGGCTGATGCATTCAGCTTTACCACCGAAAAAGGCGGCAAAGAGTGGGTGGCACCAAATGAAGTGACTATCGAGCGTGATGCAAAAGGCCGTATCGAAAAAGCCGTAGACAAAGACGGTCGCAATGTTGAGCACTCAGGCATGATTAAGATGTCTAAGTCGAAAAATAACGGTATCGACCCACAAGAGATGGTGGATAAGTTTGGTGCCGATACTGTGCGCCTGTTCATGATGTTTGCCTCACCTGCGGACATGACCCTTGAGTGGCAAGAGTCTGGCGTTGAAGGAGCAAACCGCTTCTTGAAGCGTGTTTGGAAACTGGTTCGTGAGCACACTGCAAAAGGCGAAACAGAAGCACTGGATATCGCTAGCCTAAACGCAGATCAAAAAGCACTACGTCGTGATATTCATAAGACTATCGCGAAAGTCAGTGATGATATCGGTCGTCGTCAAACGTTTAACACTGCTATCGCAGCCATCATGGAACTAATGAACAAGCTGACGAAAGCAAGCCAAGAGAGCGCACAAGATCGCGCCCTATTGGACGAAGCATTAAAAGCTATCGTGCCGATGCTTTACCCTATCACTCCACACATCTGTTTTGAGATGTGGGAAGCGCTAGGTGAATCGAATGTAGACCATGCTGAGTGGCCACAAGCTGATGCTGCTGCATTGGTTGAAGATGAAAAGCTTATCGTCGTGCAAGTAAATGGTAAACTGCGTGCGAAGATCACCGTTGCTGCTGATGCTTCAAAAGAGGCCGTCGAAGCGATGGGTCTTGCTGATGAGCACGTGGTTAAATTCACGGAAGGCAAAACCATCCGCAAAGTGATCTATGTACCGGGTAAACTATTGAATATCGTTGCCAATTAATCTGACATCGATATAACAATTTATAACCAACC
>NZ_JBLBVL010000004.1:0-276974 GCF_047250365.1 Thaumasiovibrio clandestinus | reverse complement strand
TGCTGCCAGTTGCAATGTATCACTCCATCATTCTCGCCGCCTATCACACCGTTTACAAACGGAGTTATCTCAAAAATACCATGAAAAACATAGTTATATCAAAGATAATTTAATGCCGCTTGTCACAATATGCCGCGAATAACCGCCTATCAAGCCTATAAATCTCTACGCTTAAGTCTGTATAAATAAACAGGTTAAGATATGAAGCTAAAATCCCCCTTCCTGAACGAAATACAAGATTATATGTACTCTCGACATTATGCGAAAAGTACAGTTGAAGCCTATATCTACTGGATTAAACAGTTTGTTCTATTTCACGACAAACAGCACCCTAGCAATCTCGGCACTGACCATGTCGAGTCATTCCTTAGCCACCTAGCACTAAATAAAAATGTTGCTTCAAGTACTCAGTGCCAAGCACTTAACGCGCTCGTCTTTCTTTATAAAAATATTCTTCACACCCCAATAGATGTAGACATTCGCTTTCGTAAATCTAACAAGCAAAGGAGGTTTCCTACCGTGTTAACGCAACAAGAAATCCGCTTGTTGTTTTCTCATATTAATCCAACCTTTCTTCTTCCCATTAAATTGATGTACGGCTCAGGGTTAAGGGTAAAAGAGTGCGTTAGGTTAAGATATTCCGATATTGATTTTGACTACAATGCTCTGCGTATACATCGGTCAAAAGGAAATAAAAGTCGCGTTGTTACGCTCGCCAAAGAACTTATTCCAAACTTGAAACATCAGCTTGAAACAGTAACCACTGTGTGGCAACAAGACATTACCAACACTGCTTATCAAGGTGTTTGGATGCCCAATGCTTTAGAAAGAAAATACCCTAAAGCAAACAAATCACTCCGATGGCAATTTTTATTCCCCTCATCACGACTGTCTGTCGACCCCGCAACTCACGCAATTCGCCGACATCATATCGATGTTAGCACTATCCAACGAGCGATTAAGGACGCATCACATAAAGCAAAGATTAGTAAATCGGTTACCTCGCACACCTTACGCCATTCATTTGCTACTCATCTACTCGAAAGTGGCGCCGATATTCGAACTGTTCAAGAACAATTAGGGCACGCAGATGTGAAAACAACACAGATATATACGCATGTATTGGAGCGAGGCGCACAAGGGGTCGTCAGCCCACTCTCGCGCTTATAACTCTAACCTAAGGTTAGCTCTCAAGAACCTCAAATGAGTGTGTAATGGTAATCGCTGGCTTCAGCATTAAACACATGGCAATATTTAGATATGGCTTCTTGAGCAGCTATCTCAATTTCTGATTCTGTTACACCGATACCTTTCACCACAAAATGTAAATTTACCGATTGATACAACTTAGGTTATTCTTCAGTCAGATCGTAGGTAAAAGAGTCAGCGGAGGACGCTACCGCCCTCACGTTACCATGGCTTCGTGCGTCTTATAACCCTACCACAGCAGTATGTTTTACTGTATATGCAGATCAATCAACTAAAGTGATCGCTTTCGCAAAAGTATGGATAAATAGGACTAAGCCACTACGCCATCCACTGCCACGACATGGGAAATTTTGTGCCACCACCGACTTTAAAGCACTATCTAGAGCGGTTCTACGATACCCTTTTCACGTGTGCTTTTAGTTTTTTCAGCGCCCAGTCATAATGACTAGGCATAGCGGAAATACAATAGCTACCCAACGTCGTGGTCCCTGTCCAATCAAAATGCCGCTTGGTGAACAGTTCTTCATTGGAAAAGGTGCTGGTTAGCTCCAGAGCTGCTTTATGGCTCTCTTTAACCAAAACTTTTGCTGAAAGTAGTTCAGTCCCTTGGTGTTTATTAAAGAACTCAATGTTCATTTGACCATAGGTTTTCCAGTTATATGGTTCAGGAAGAAAGCTCACATTTTCTCCTGAAATGTTTGAGTTAATCCAATTAAATAGCAGTTGATGCCATTCGTATAGATGAACCAAAACGTCTCTCAAATTACGGTCGCGACACCAATGGGCTTCTTTTTTGTTGGGTTCGCTCGAAAAATCGAACTCAGTACTCAACTCAGCGTCGGACATAGATTCGATGTAACGAAATAATGTTAAGAACTTGTCGTTAGCTTGCGAGATTAAGTCTTCTTTTGTCTTCGGCCTTGTCATTGGCGCAGGTTCCTTTTGCTTGTGCTAATGGGGCTATAACTAGCGAGACTGTCGGTTCTCGATTAGATGTAAGCGTTCAATTCATTAAGCTTCATTGCGTTCTCCTGTGAAGGGATGATTTTAAAGGTTCGATCTTCACCCTAGGATTAGGGTTGATAAATATGTGAAGGGGAACTCACCAAATCATTTGCTCTAGAAGTCGTGTCGCACTCCGATGAGAGCAAGCTCAAACTTATCTCGTTGCACTTGCGCTCCAAGCCTGGGGGCAATCTTTAATAGACGGCGATACCGGCCCTAGCCACTCGACCCAAGGCTAAACGCCAACGATACCACCAACGTTTGCGCTAAGCACAAAGAGGCAGCTTGCGAACGAAACGCCTCAACATGTGCCTCTTTAACAACAAAGCAGACATCACTGAACGATGATAACGGGCTTATTTGGCTATCAGTAATCACTATCTGTTTTGCGCAAGCCTGAGTGGCCAAATCGCACAACTTTATGGTCTCTTCGGTATAGGGGGAAAAACCAATCGCAAGCACAACGTCGTCTTTGCCAACTAGACCCAGCTGCTCTTTGAACATACCTCCTAACCCATCAATAAGATGAGCACGACGATTAAGGTGGCGCAACGCATAGGTTAAATAAGAAGCAATACTAAACGAACGCCCTAAACCGATCAGATAGACGTTGTGTGCTCTCTTTAGTATCTCAACCGCTTCTTCGAGTTTTTCTGGGGCGGTTTGCGCAGCTAATTGTTGCATCGCCATCGCATTAGCTCGGGAGAACGCTTGTAAAATGTCACTCGGACGCTCAAGCGCTGGAGTCTCGCCGTCGAGCTCTTTCAATAATCTCACTCTATCGCCGTAGTTCGCTGTTTCTTCGAGTAGGTTTTTACGGAAAATCTGTTTCATTTCATTAAAACCGCTGAAGCCAAAAGCACTAGCAAAGCGAATTAACGTTGACGGCGGCACTTCAGCTTGACCTGCGATAGCCGCAACAGTATCAAAAGCGACACTGTTCGGGTTATCCAACACATACGCCGCGACCTGTTGAAGCCGCTTGCTTAACTCATCATAGCGAGAGCGAATTTGATCTTGAAGTTCTGTCAAACTTATTGCTATGGGCATAGAAACTCCTGATATTCTGTCGTTCCTCATTGTATGTATTTCCACCGCCCAATGAAATATTTTTTTCATATATTGCATTTACAGATGACGAAGCCTTAGAAGTGCTATCTATCAGATTGACTCAGTAACGAAAAATATTACTAACAATCAAAATCTTACTAATTACCCCGCCAAAATGCACATATGTGACGACGTCACAAAGAGAACAAGAATTTCATAAGGAAAGTTAAATACCATTTCAGCGTTTGAAATGAAATAAATATTGCGTCGTCGCATTACAAAGAACTGATGATGGTCCATAGCGATAAATGAGAGACTTGAACAATTGGCACAGTAATTGGAGTTTTACTTCCTATTATGCATCTATTGAGAGTGTCAGTATGAGTCTATTTGCCGGTATTATCTGTCATCGCGGTTTCAATCAATATCACAAACAATTGATACGCAAAGTGTCTAGTTACTTTTCTGACTTCAACCCTCAGCACTGCAATAAGGTTTCAACCGATAACTGCTACATTTCGCATTTTGATTTTGATGCGTATAAACAGCCTGTATTTTTGCAAAACGAGACGCATTGTTCCACGCTGATTGGCCATCCACTACTGAGTGCCAATCGCACAGACGATATTGCAGCCTTAAATGGGCATCTACAGCTAGAAACATCTTTAGCACAATGCGAAGGGGCGTTTTGCTACCTGAATGTCGATCACGAAGCAAAATCGTTAACTTTGGCAACGGATGCATTAGGCCTAAGGCCATTCTATTATATGGTGTTCGATGGTGCGCTAATTATTAGCACCCAACTTACCTTTTTTACTCGACTTGGTATTCACCTTACACCCAACGCTGCGGGGTTAACGGAATATGCAACGTTAGGGTACTTTCTACTCGACCACACCCCTTATAAAGAAGTGAAATGTGCCTTACCTAATCAAATTCTGCGATATACCGATCATCAAGTTTGTCTCACTCAATACTTCGATTGGGTAACCCTAGCTAATCAACAACGTAACGTACCAGAAGCCGTGGCCGGTATTAGCCATGCCTTTAAATCGGCGTGCGAAAAATACCGTGGTCACGACCAACATGTTGTTACGACCTTAAGCGGTGGGTTAGATTCACGCCTTATCAGCTCTGAGCTAAAACAGCAGCAATGTGATATCAGCGCACTAAATTTTTCGACGCAGCGCACCCACGATGCAACGTGTGCACGAGCATTTGCCAAGCACCAGAATATTGCGTGTGATTTTATTCATGTTAACGATACGCAGTCTCAAACCGTCGAACAACGCCTCGGTACCTATTGGCGCCAAGCCCCTCACCCTGATTATGCAAATGTCACCCGGCCACAGCTGGCTTGGTCTGGCAATGGTGGCAGCGTGGGCGTGGGAATGGTTTACTATTCTGAATCAATCTATCAGGCAGCCAAGACAGGGAGTCTAGACAAGTTAATTGACGCCTTCCTCGCTCAGCAATACGCGTATTTACCAGCAAAAGTCGTTAGGCAAGCGAAGCAATATCAAGATACACTGAAGCAGCATCTCCAGTTAGCTTTTGCGCCTCTGACATCATTGCCGCTAACAAAAGCCTACCCGCTATTTTTGCTCCTCAATGATCAACGGCATCATCTCTCAATTCCGTTCGAAAATATCACTGACTATCAGATGGAATTTTGTGTGCCGTTTTTTTCGTGGAAGGTGCTGCAATTTCCACTCTCATTGCCAGTGGAAGAGACCAGAAATCACCAGTTTTACATGAAGTGGATGGAATTAACCTACCCGGAGGCATTGGAAACGCCATGGCAGGCTTACCCAGGGCATGCTGCTTGTCCGCATAAGGTGGAGGGAGAAACGCAGTGGCAACATAATCGGCGAAAAGTCGCATCCAATCAAACAGTGGCTCGCGTGTGGTTACGCGCACTTCGCTTTGATGACCATCGTTATATTCGCAAGCCGATTTTTAGTCTGTTATGTCTATTACATTTGCTGAAGTTGCGGGATGCGACATCAACAATTACCTTAACCCATCGGCTGATTCGTTGGCGAACTAAAACCCGTCGCCAACGCACCTATAGCCAGACATTTTAAGCTAATCGCATCAGTTATGAGGCTGGCTTGGCTTTTGATCTAGCAGGCTTAAATGGCTTACCGCCTCTATTGTCAGCTTTTCTGCCTTCTGCTGTGTTGCCGTTACCTTCCGTTTTTTTGCGCGGACGACGTGATGACGGCGATTTAGCACCCTTTGGCTTTTGATGCTCAGAGATAATTTGCGGCTTCTTCGGTTTCTTTGGCTTTTGCGGCTTACGTAAAACAGACTCTGCCACTTTATTTGTCGGCTCAAACCCTTCCACGATTTCACGTGGTAGCAATTTCCCGATCAAGTTTTCAATTCCATTAAGATCTTTTTGTTCATCTGCAGTTACAAAGCTAATCGCATGGCCGCTGGCACCCGCACGACCTGTTCGACCGATACGGTGCACATAATCAGCAGCAACATTTGGCAGATCAAAGTTAACAACGTACGGCAATTGATCAATGTCTAACCCACGCGCCGCTATATCCGTCGCGACCAGCACGCGGATCTCGCCAGATTTAAAGCCCGCTAACGCCTTGGTTCTCGCGCCTTGGCTTTTGTTACCGTGTATTGCCGCCGCGTTAATTTTGCGTTCTTCCAAATAGCGCGCCAAACGGTTTGCACCATGCTTCGTGCGTGAAAATACTAGAACTTGTTTCCAGTCGCCTTGTTTAATCAACGACGCTAACAACGCTGGTTTCTGCTTTTTGTCACACGGGTGAACTAACTGCTCAACCAGCTTCGCGGTGCTGTTAGGCGGCGCAACAGAAACTTCAACTGGATTTGCAACTAGCCCTTTCGCCAATGCACGAATATCATCAGAAAATGTCGCCGAGAACAGCAGGTTTTGACGCTTAGTTGGTAGCAAGCTAATGATTTTACGGATGTCACGAATAAAGCCCATATCAAGCATACGATCCGCTTCATCTAAAACCAGTACTTCTAACTGATTAAAGCGCACAGCATTTTGCTGATATAAATCCATCAAACGGCCAGGCGTTGCAACTAATACATCAACACCCTTGCGTAGACGTGTCATTTGCGGATTAATTTTAACACCACCAAAAACCACTGCAGAGGTTAACGGTAAATGCTTACCATAAGTTGCAACACTTTCTCCCACTTGAGCGGCTAGCTCGCGTGTTGGCGTTAAGATCAGTGCACGAACTTGGTTGCTCTTTACTCGCTGGCCTTTCGATAGGTTTTCAAGAATTGGTAGGGTGAATCCGGCGGTTTTACCTGTTCCGGTTTGCGCGGCTGCCATCACGTCTGAACCCGCCAAAATAGGCGGAATCGCTTTCGCTTGAATTGGAGACGGATCGGTATATCCTTGCTCATCCAGTGCGTCAAGAATGCGGGATGAAAGCCCCAGAGCAGTAAAACTCATAAATAATATCTCTACATCGGTTTGGTGGGATGTCGAAACAACTATTTCAACTACCCTTAAGGGGGGCGGAGGTTACGCGAATGACCACCAGATAGCAATAAATCATTTAAATCACAGCAAAACTTGAATATTTGGTGTGGCTTGTCATGTATGGTGCTTTTTCAGGCAATCAGTTTTATCTAATTGAAACATTGATGCTATTCGTCGCTTTCTTCTCTAAGATAGCAGTGGGTGATTAGAAAGGTAGATTTAGTGTGATAACAGTCGAAAAACGTGATGGCATGAATGTACGCCTAACGCACATACAAGATGAATCAAAGTCTCGCCAGTTAGATATTTTTATTTTTGTACCCGGCGAGTTATCACTTAATGAGCACGTATTAACAGAAGACGAGTTCTATCATAACGCCCTGCACAGTAAGCATACTTACCACAGTGACAAAAACCTATTACCACTCGTACACAGCCGGCTGGCCAGTCGCGGCAAGCTCTCCAGCGACCAATACCGGCTCAGTTTAAGTCTTTATGCCTTCCAATATGTAATTGCATTAGAGAAAACCTCTCATGCCCTGTTTAACCACCCTTTTCTTGAGCAGAAATTAGAAGATATAGACTCAGACCATATCGAAGAAGCCTATGAAGCCAATGAGTACCTCAACGCGGTAATCGATGCCAAGCTGCTGGCTGAAAGTATATTAAGAAAACTAAGACGAGGCGTGCCGTCGGATAAAAAGCTCCTACGCTACTTTGAAAACATCGACAACTATCTATCTTGGATTACCGAGCAGAGGTTTTTAGCGCTTATCGCGCACCTACCCCGCAGTAAAATGTACAGCGAAGTAAAAAGCCAACTGCTCGATACAGCATCGTCAGAAAATGAGTATCGCAAAGAAAAGAAATACAACTCTCGTCATGCGATGCGCGATACCACTAGAATGTCAAACAAAATGCGCCTGCTACGCCGACTCATTGAATATCCGGTAACATTACGTGAAAATACCATCAAGCTGGGCGGCACGACCAATAAAGTAGTAAAAGGGTCTGCTACGGCCATTGTTATGCTGTTTGTCTCCTTTATGATTTTGCAAGCGCAAGGCATGTTCAGCGAGGTCACTCTGTTGCTTATTCTGGTTTTATCTGGAATTTATGCCGTTAGGGAGGTCTTTAAAGACGATTTAAAAAATGCCCTCTGGCGTTGGATGAGGAAAGGGAAACCGAAGTGGCGAAGAGAGTTCTCTGATAATTCATCGAAACAGATCGTCGGAAAAAAAACAGAATGGCTAGAATATAGAAATTATGACCGCCTCGAAGAGATAATCCAAAAAACACGTAAAGGAAAGGTCTCGCAACGTGAAGAATCTATTCTTCATTATAAAAGCCACACAGACTTAAGCAGTACTAAATTTCTCTCTGGATATGAACAAATTCGAGAAGCGATGACCATCGATTTCCGGGTTTTTGCTCGTTTGATGGAGAAAGGCAGCCAACGCATTTACCGATTAAAAGACGACCAAGTGGTAAAAGAGTCGGTAGAAAAACGGCACTTAATCAACCTTATCACACGTTTACATGACAGTAATGGAGAACCGATAATCCAACGCTGGAAAATCATCATGAACCGTTCAAAAATCGTCGACATAGAAGCGATCGAATAGCAACAACGGCGCAACAAGTAAAACAACAAATAAAACAATAACTTTACATATCTGGTACATACTTTAGACTATAAGTACGTGAGTATAATTAGTCAGGGTTATGCATGGAATTTGTCAGTAAAATCCGTCAAATTGTCATTCTAAGCGTACTGCTTACCATCAGTACCTTTAGTTATGGGCAACAATCCATTGCATTTTACTACAACAAAATCGACTCAGTTCGTGAGCTGGTCAATTACGACCGCGTTGTCGTTTCTCCTGCATTGATTAATCAAAAACAAATAGAAACATTACACAAAGCAGAGACAAAGGTTTTTGCTTATCTTAGCGTGGGTGAACTTGATGAACACCCATTGCCGAATTCACTACTAAACAGCAGCGTTGGAGAAAACCAAACTTGGTCTAGTTGGGTGATGGATCTTACCGCTGCGCCGTGGCAAGCCCACCTTCAACAACAGGCACAAGCAATACTTGCACAAGGGTTCGATGGGCTATTTTTAGATACGCTAGATAGCTACCAACTGTTCACTAAGTCGAACAGCGCACTGCAACGCCAAGAACAAGCATTAATCACGATTTTATCTTCATTAAATCAACTAAGTCCTTCATTAATCATTAATCGTGGTTTTAGTGTTATCGACAAACTCGATTTTCAACCGGACGCTGTCGTGGCTGAATCCCTTTTTCATGGCTACAATGCAGACAGTAAGAGCTACTACACCGCAACTGCGCAAGATAGCCAATGGTTAGAAAATGAACTAAATACTATCGCCACATCTGGCATTGAAGTTATCGTTATCGATTACCTTCCCCACAATTTGCGCCAACAACAAATTGACGCCGCCAAACAACTTAGTGAGCACAATTATACGCCCTATATCAGCGATGGATTACTTCAAGGCTTTGGCGTTAGCACCATTTACCCCATTGCTAAACGGGTATTGATTTTTTACGACGGCACGTCAACGCGCATGGTCAAGTCAAACTGTCATCGACTGCTCAGCATGCCCATTGAATATTTAGGCTATGTGCCTGAATGTAAATCAATTAGAGCAGCAAACATTGAACAGATCGAGATGTCACGTTATGCCGCTGTAATTTATTGGCTGAGTGATGAGCTATATAGTCAAATTGATAATTTTGAACCGTGGATAAAAAAACACCTTAACCATACTCCAATGCTATTCATCTCTGGTCTACCTCAAGCATCATCAATACGCACTATTCTCGGGATTCACAGTGGCGAAGTGACAAATACTGCACTAGAGCAAGTGTCAGGAACCGACTGGACAAACAATAGACCACCGCTACGATTAAACCGTTTTAACCTTTATCGACGCGATTACGCCAATAGCATAAAGACAAAAGAGCTTATTCGTTTTGAGGATAAGCAAGGCCAACCAACCTCACTGTTATTTAAAGGCAGTTGGGGTGGCGCTGTGCTTAATCCGTTACCCATTAAAAATCTCGCTAATAATAAAGAGCGCTGGTTTATTGACCCATTCCGATTATTAACCGAAGTACTTGGCCTTGCTGCGATTCCCGCCGCCGACGCCACCACCGAGGCTGGCTTGCGCATATTAACCAGTCACATCGACGGGGACGGGTTTCCTTCTCGCGCTGCGTTCCCCAATCGGCCATACACCGCTGAAGTGATACAGAAAAATATATTGGAGAAATACGCGATTCCACACACCGTTTCGGTCATTGAAGGTGAAATAGGCGCAACGGGCCTATTTCCAAAGCAAAGTCATCAACTTGAAGCCATCGCACGATCAATTTTCCGCCTCCCCAATGTAGAGCTTGCTTCACACACCTATAGCCATCCCTTCTTTTGGGATCAATCAATCCCAGATGACGAAAAGCTGTATGGCGACTACTTGCCTATCCCAAATTATAAAGTTGACTACCATAAAGAGATCATTGGCAGTATTAACTACATCAATCAGAGGTTAGCCCCCACCAATAAACGCGCCGAGATTATTCTTTGGTCCGGTGCCGCAGATCCAACAGAAGACGTGCTTGCCATCGCAGAAGAGGCGCAGCTCATTAACGTTAATGGTGGAACAACCTACGTTGTTAAAGGCGACAACGACCCTAGCCAAGTGTCCCCTACCATTGCATGGTACCCGAGCGCTGTTCAAGTCTACGCACCAGTGCTCAATGAAAATGTTTACACCAACCTATGGACAGAACACTTTGATGGGTATCAGTTTGCAGTGGAGTCTTTTCAATTACTCGCCCTTCCCCGACGATTAAAAAGCATCAGTATTTACTATCATATGTACTCTGGTACTTACCCAGCCTCATTAAAAGGACTGCAACGCGTGTATGACTGGGCGCTGGATCAAGCCGTCACCCCGCTATATTTAAGCGAGTATGCAATACGTGCTGCACAACTCTATGAAACAGGTATTGCTAAAACGCTAAATGATCAATGGCAGATAACCACCACGGGCGTAAAGAGCATCCGCTTTCCAGCCTCACTGGGCGTGCCAGTTAGCTCCGACATTGCTGGCTGGAATAAAGGGCCTGATGGCCGTTACCTGATCATCACCAATGCCAAATCTTTAATTGTTGGCAGTAACAAAATACACAACAAGCAACCCCGCTTAATGAGTGCTAATGGCCAAGTTATGCGTTGGGAAAACCATCAGGAGACAATTAGCGGCGACATTTTTTCTCATGTACCCACAACGATTAACATTGCCAATGCTGCACACTGTCGCCTTGCCAGGAGCAATAAGCCGATAGCAGCACAGGCTGTAAAACAAACACTACGTTTAACGTCTGAGTCCTCTGGTCTGTTATCCGTCCAGCTTCGCTGTAACAAGATCAGGTAGAACAATGGGCACACGACGACGCAGGCAAATGAAACCAAGAATTCGCTTGATAAATAAGCTAACACTTATCGTACTGACGCTCACCACACTTTGGGCGCTATGGATCGTTGCGCCCACCAAGTCGATGCTCATTCAACTGCTTTCTCGTTCATCATCGCCAGAAATCTCGCTTGCCTTTTTACAACAACTGTTTAAAAACGATCCACAAAACAGAGATATCGTCAGGCAAATCGCAAATAATTACTTCGCATTAGGACAACTAGAAGCGGCAGAGAACCTATTAGAAAACATGCTTGTTATGGACAATGGTGAGTACGACGGGCAAGCCTTAACCCTTTATGTCGATATTTTAGTAGCCCATATTTTTCAACAAGATGAGCCCAAAAGCCAAGATGCGCGTAAGCGGCTCAGCCACTTATTACAACCACCACCTCAAGTAAAAGACAGTGAAATAGCGAGAAAACTGGCAGATATTGCCCTCGCCTTTTCGATGCCCGCATCGGCATATCAGTTACTTTATCCATTTCAAGCAACACCGATCACCAATACGCAAGAGCTGATTGATTTGGCGCTGCAAAGTAATAACCAGCACAATGCGATTGCGCTACAAACGGCCCGCTTTTACGAAAGCGATAGCATGCAAGACGCGACCTACCTCTTCTCACTCTTTGTGTCCGCGAATGCAATACAAGCCAACCGTGATTTTTTCCAGCAATACCAAGGCAGCCTAAGGCAAGACATTGCGTTCTTAGATACCGCAATTAACCATTGCGAACAAATTGGCGACCAGCTGTTAGCCCTCGAGCTGGCACTTGAGCGTCTCGCAATCTCTCCCTCACATTCGCTTTATTCAAACGCTTCACGTACCGCAATAGCCTTAGGTGATATCAAACTTGCCACTCAACTACTCGAGAGTGCATTAGCATTAGATAGCTCAGTGACGACTAGTCACAGCAACGTTAGTAACACGGCTATCAATCAGAACGAATACTCTGATATGGTAACGCTACACCAATTGTACCGCTGGCAAAACGAGACCGGGCGTGCGTTATCAATGAGTCGCCAGCTTTATCAACACTCTAATAACGTTATTCACCTTAAGAACGGTATTGATGAAGCCCGCGCGTTAATTGACCTCGATAGTGAAGCTGAATTTTTTAATCTCCTCGCCAGTAGCAATCAAATTACGCTAGCTGATTATTCTGAGTGGCTCGATGCTGTGGAAAAAGCGCTAGGTACCCCAATCGCACACAGTAAATTAAACCAGCTCATTCAAAAAAGGCCCAATGACCCCGCACTTTTATCCCATAAAGCGCGCCAGCTGATGTCCTTTAACAATCACGCTGATGTCATCACAACCTCGCTAACGCTAGCAAAAATCCGTCAGTTAACACAAAATGAAGCCAGGCGCTTAGCCACCGCATATATCATGACCTACCAACCCGAACGCGCACTCAACGCCTTAACCCAGCACAGTGGCTGGCAGCTTGCTGATAATGATTACTTAGAAACCGTTGATCTTCTCGCATGGGAAACAGGCGAAATAGAAATATCAGCGGTAGCACAACAATTACTCATTGAACGTTCTGCACAATACCTTGATAGCAGCCGCTACGCCCAAGCTCTAATGCCATTAAATAACGATAAAGCCGCAAGGTTAATGCGCTTGTATCAGCAAACTAACGACGACACACTGCTACTTATTGTTATCCAGTACTATTCTGAGCAAAATGATGTCGAACAGTTAACCCATTTACTCTCGATTGCAGCTAACTCACTCAATCTGGCTGATCATCAAACCGTGATGCTCTTGCGTGCTCGTCTCGCTGAACTGCAAGGTGATACCTCACTCGCGACAGCGAATTACCTCGCCTTACTTCAACACTATCCGAATAACACCCTAGCAATAGAAAGCCTCATTTGGCTTGCGCTGAATAACAACGACCAAGACCAACTCGCTGCTGTCTATCATAAATACAAAACACCACTGCTTAATCAGCCAGCACTGTGGCCCGCCTTTGCCAGTGCAAGCCAGCAATTAGGCCTATTTCGTGAATCTGAGGTTTGGTACCGCAAGCAGTTAATGGATAGCGCTTCACCACTTCTATTGCTTAGTTTTGCTCGTCTTCTAGAACAAGCAGGAAAAGCAGACACCGCCTATCAGCTCAAACGTTTTATCCTCCAAGAAAAAACCGATGCCTTGCTTAAGCACCCCAATGGAGAGTTTGGCTTTCGTGATATGTTGGCCTTGTTTGTCGATGACAAGCTCGCCTATCAACTTAGCCAAACGATAACGCTAGTTGAGCCAACCAATGACCGAGTGGCTGAGTTTTTCACACACCTGCTAGGGCAAAACAACACCGACAACATACTGCTATGGCAACAACGTAGTGCGCTTGGCACATTTCAGCTACCTGACTGGCAAGCGCTATCTATCGCTCTGCAACGGAAAGATAGATTAGAAATCGAACGCATATTGGCGACAGCACTAAGGCTGCCAGAGGCCGATAAACACGTTGCTCTACAATTAGTTAATCAGCATCAATCGGCGTGGCAGCATGGTCAACAGTCACTCGGCCGTATGCCAGACAAGAAGGCCGAACAACAACTGCGCCTTATTCACGTTCAACAACACCCCAATAAAGTACACAGTGTTCGCGGTCAGGCCACCAGCCTCTCCCCATGGGGGATCACCCGTTATAGTGTTGACTACTTTGCGCCGCACAGAAACGGGCATTGGCGTCTTGGCACCGATTATCAACAAGCGGATACAGCAGAATTATTCCTTCACAACCAGGAATCAAAAGAGACGCGATTAAGGGGCCAATATTTTCACGATACCAGTAATGAAGATTGGCGCTTTAGCTTCGATTTTGCTGATGGCGTTGGCGACATCAGAACAGGGCTATTCGCAGAACACGTATTTATTATTGATGATGACCTTTCAGGGTCTGTGCAACTTGGCATTAATACTCACCAAGAAGCCAGCCAGCTAATGACCATCGCAGGGCAAAGTGATTTTGCGGGATTCAACCTCAACTACCAACCAACCATTAGAGAGTCGGTACATTGGCAGTCGCGTTATCACAATTACACCACTCGCTTTGGCGATGACATTGGTGCCGGATGGGAAATGAGCGTACGTGCCGCTGAACAGCTCTTTTTTACTGACCCAGCTTGGCGAATTTACCTCGATTACAGCCAACAACAGGTTAGCCTTTCAGAGGCCCCACTCCTAGGAGTAAACCACTGGCAGCAGAGACAAACCGCATTCAGCAGTGGTGATTTTATTGATGAACACTATCAGCGTATTGCGATTGGGCAACGGTTCTGGCATGGCCAACCTGGCACACCAGGCGCAACAGCACCTAGCCCAACATATTGGTTTGATAGCAATCTAGGTTACAACATTGGTAACGCTAATCTCGATGTTGGTCTCAGTGCCGGTATAGGGTGGCGTCTAATAGGTAACGATGAACTCTATTTTAATTTCGATTGGCAAAGCCAAGATAAAAGTGGCGATGAATCCCTGCGAATTCATTTTGGTTATTACTATAATTTTTAAAGGAACAAACCATGAAAAAATACTTATTCACTTTTATTACCCTCACCGTGTTGTCCGCGTGTAGCAGTTACGAAGTACCAGATAGTCCACAGTTCTCAGCTAATAATCGTTGGGCAATAATGCCAATGTACAACTACTCTAATACCCCTCTTGCGGCTGAAAAAGCAGAGCAAATTCTCGCAACTTTGCTCTATGCTAAAGATATCAAGCCATTACGTTATCCTAACCCACGCCCTGATAATTTAACGAGTATCCTCGATGAGTCGTTCAAGCAAAATCAGGCTGGAGCATGGCTTAGTGGACAAAAGGTTGATTTTGTCATTACTGGCTCCGTCGAAGAGTGGCACTACAAAAGTGGCCTTGATGGTGAGCCTGCTGTTGGTATTACATTGGAGGTAAAGGATGCCTTAAGTGACGAAATCATATGGCAGGCTTCTGGTAGTCGAGCTGGCTGGGGCAGAGAAAGCGTTAGCGCGTCAGGACAAATCGTAATGACTGAACTACTTGAAGGTCTGAATATCGCCACCAGAGATCGCTAACTTGCCCAGTACTATTAACGGCATTCAGGGAAGCATATGAAACGACTAAGTCAGTTAGCCCTAAAGGGCTTAGCGAATAACAGCTTTGCGTGGATTGAAACGTTACTCGTCACCTTTGGCTCTATCTACGTTTGGATCTCGTATGACGCTAACACGCTCTCTTATGAGCACAACGGTTTATTGTCGAATGATCAAACCTTCTTCTGGCCACTCATTGGGCCCTTGCTTATCGCATTACGCTATGGCTTTGCTAAAGGATTTACTTGTGCGCTGGTCACCTCTGTAACATCTGCCTATTTTTTACAGGTTACCAATCAACTTGATACCTACCCACTTGCATTAGCGATAGGCACTATTATCGTTGCTATGTTGGCGGGCGAGTTTCATGACCATTGGGATAATATTAATCGCCGTCATCAATTAGATGAACAATACATGAACCAAAAGCTCGAGAGTTTCACACAAAGCTACCACTTACTTAAAGTGTCTCATGACCAATTAGAAAAACAGACGGCTGGACAAACCGTTAGCCTTAGAGCCAGCATCAGTGCTTTGCAGAAACTCGCTGTAGAATACCCAGAACAACGCATAGAACAAATTGCCTCGCCATTTATGAGTATTTTAGCGGAAACCGCCGGACTAGAAGTCGCCGGTATTTACCAAGTCTTAAATGGGACTATTCAGCCCAAAGCTCTTGCGACTATTGGTGATCAGCACAACTTGAACCCTCACGACCCGATGCTTAAAGATATGTTACAAACACAAAAAGTGCTTTCTCCCGCTGATATTACCGCATTGCAAAGCCACCAGTCTCAATATCAGCTCTGCATTCCTATGGTCGACTCGTTTGGTGAAATTCAAGCCGCTGTTGCTGCTGAAAAGGCAAAGTTCTTTATGCTAACCCCTGCAAATGTCTCGCTTGTTGCACTCATCGCCAACTACACAGCAGATCTGCTTTCACACAAAGTGACCACGCCCATTTTAACCGAACAACAAGGGCATCTATTTCACCAACACCTAAAGAACATGATAAAGCACAATACCTTATATGGTGCTGATAGCGCTATCGTGGCGTGCATCGATCGCTCTGGCAATGCTGAAACAAGCTTAATGCGTGCGGTCAATTATCGGCGCGGCGCTGATATCTATTGGTCTTGTAAAAATCCGCAAAACCAACCTGCATTAACAGTGCTGCTTCCTCTGACCAATGTGTACGAGGCTGGTCAATACGCCAATCGTTTACAGCAAATATTGCAGGCGCAATTAGGCGATAACGCAACGCAATTCGATATTATTGGCCCGTATTCAATAAACAAAAACAGGGAAGACATCACCGCTCTTATTAATCACTTCGGAGTATATGATGAAGAAATGGTTGACGTTGCAAACAATACTCTTTGAGGTCAGTGGCATTTACCTGCTGTTAGCGCCGTCACCGCCTAGCAATGTGTGGTTTTACTTTGCGCTGAGTCATACCGTTGCCAGCGTTAGCTTTAGTGCGCTGTGCTGGCTTGTGCTGCCTAGGCATTATAAAAAGCCGCTACTTCCTACAATTAGCTTTCTGTTTTTATTTAATTTATTAATGCCGGTTATCGGTATTATTGGCACTTGCTTTTCGCTGCTGATCGCACTCTACCTTCCAAGAAAAGCCCCCCTTGTTACTTGGAAAGAGTGTGAGCGTGCTCAACTGCCACTAAACCCTGGGGAGTCAATTGGTCAGCGTTTTGGTACTGGTGCGTTGCGCGAAATATTGGTCCATAGTGACAACGATGAAAAGCGGCTTATTGCTGTAAACGCAATACGAAATATGTCGCAACAACAAGCGGTGCCACTATTGCAGCTTGCTTTGCGTGACCTTAGCGATGACATTCGATTAATGGCTTATGCATCCTTAGAGGCGATTGAAAACGAAATTAATGGCGGTTTATCACGGTTACAAGCGCAATATAACCAAAAACCAACCGCTCAGGTTGCGCTCGATATCGCGCAGCAGTATTGGGAGTTATGTTATTTGGGTATTGCTGATGGCAGCTTAAAGCGCCATTATCTACAACAAGCAAAAACATTTATTCTGCACTCGATTAAACTCAATTCCTCTGCGTCTGCGCACTTACTGCTAGGTCGGGTATTGCTTGACCAAAACGACCCGACTGCGGCACAAAGTGCATTAGAGACAGCCTTGTCTGGCGGCCTCTTGTCTTCACAAGTCGCTCCTTACCTTGCAGAGGTTGCCTTCATCAACAAAGATTACGAGACCATGCGGCATCATCTGCAATATTTCCCAGAACAACAAGGGACTAAACTCAGTCAAATTAGGGAGTATTGGGCATGATCTTTAATAATAAGCCAGCGCTAAACCAGTCTGAAGCCGATATCTGTTTACTGCTCGAAGGCACCTACCCTTATGTTCGAGGCGGCGTGTCTAGCTGGGTGTATCAAATGATTAAAGGTCTTCCTGAGTTTACGTTTCATCTCATTTTTTTAGGTGGGGATCCCAAGCTCTATAATGAACCAGCCTATGACTTTCCAGATAACGTTATTGGTTTCAATATTCACTTTTTGTTACCACAACAAACACGAAGTAAACCTTTTATCCGCCAAGGTAAAAAACGCTGGTTCAAAGTTTGGGGCAACTTTTTGCACTATTTTGAATCCAATCGCGAGCCGATTCCCGGCGAGTTGCTGCAAGAGGTGTCCAGTATATTGGGAGCACGTGGACGACTATCACGAGATGACTTTTTGCATAGCCGGGCGTCATGGAACACGTTGACCGAACACTACTTTAAAACATCAAAGCAGCAATCATTTGTTGACTATTTTTGGACTTACAGAAACATTTATCAACCACTCTTTGTATTAGCACAAATTTCACAACAGCTACCAAAGGCAAAAATTTACCACAGTATTTCTACTGGCTATGCCGGATTTCTCGGCGCACTATGCCGACAAAATACTGGTAAACCTTTTCTGCTAACTGAGCACGGGATCTATACCAAAGAACGAAAAATTGATCTCTCCCAAGCAAAGTGGATTAAAGATAATCACGACAACTTGAACATTTCTATTCATCGAGGGTTGGAGTCAACCCGAAGAACATGGATTAACTTTTTCGAGAAGCTAGGTATCACCGCTTATCATCAGGCTAACCGCATTGTTGCCCTTTTTGAGGGAAATCGCCAACGACAACATCGCGATGGTGCTCCGTCTGATCGTACCCAAGTTATTGTTAACGGCATCAACATTGCGCGTTTCAATAATGCCTATCAGCAACGTCCAAAGGCCCCGCCATTGGTGGTTGGTCTCGTTGGGCGCGTTGTACCAATTAAAGACATAAAGACCTTTATTAGAACAATTCGCAGCGCCATTGAAACTCACCCGCAACTAGAAGGTTGGATTATTGGTCCAGCAGAAGAAGATCCAAACTATGTACAAGAGTGCATACTCCTAATTGAAAGCCTTGGACTAGAAAACAGAGTAAAGCTGCTGGGTAATCAAAATGTTGCCGAGATAATGCCAAGACTCGGCATCATGATGTTGACCTCAATCAGTGAAGCTCAGCCTCTTGTGTTACTTGAGGCGATGGCTGCTGGTATTCCTTGTATCGCAACGGAAGTGGGCGCCTGCCGAGAGATTATTGATGGTGTCCCGGGTGAGGACGCCGCCATAGGCACTGCCGGTGAGATAATTTCCATTGCAAACCCAGTAGAGGGATCAAAGGCAATCTCTCGCCTTTTGGTTTCTGCAGAGCAATGGCGTCAAACCGGTGATAATGGGCGCAATCGGGTTTTGCGTTATTACGATGAGAAAACAATGTACGAATCTTATCGTGCGCTATACAAGGAGGCAATTCATGGCTGGGATAGGGTTTGAACTGAGGAAAATTCTAAATAAAAACTCCTTACTGTCGGTATTAGAAGCCTATGGCCTTGCCGGTCTCATTGGGTCTGGCCCTTGGGTTTTATCTATTCTTGCGCTTCTTGCGATCGGCCTATTAAGCATCGGTATCATCTTTCCTAGCTACTTAATTGTTCAGTTTTTGGTACTGGTCACCTACATGATGGCTGGGTCTTTAATTATTAGTGGTCTATTTCAGTTATTATTGACTCGGTATATATCAGACTTACTGTTTGCCAATAAAAATCAATATGTTGTACCAAACCTACTTGGTTCCATGCTAATAACCAGTCTGATTGCAGCGCTCGTCGCAGGGGGCGTTTTAGCGTTTTGTCACAACATCTCACCGATCATAAAGCTGACATTATTTAGCTGTTTCGTGCTGTTATCTAATCAATGGCTGGTGATTATTTTCTTAAGCGGAATGAAAGAGTATTACCGCATATTTTTTACCATGCTAGTCAGCTATGGACTGATGGTCATGCTGGTACTTCTGCTTCCACCATTTGGATTGTTAGGGTTACTCCTCATTTTTTGCTTTTGCCAAGCAATACTGACCTTTTCGTTCCTTTTTCATGTGCTTCGCGACTTTCCAGCAAACGAACTGGTTTCATTCGCTTTTCTTAATAGGAAAAACACGTTCTACTCGTTGATGTTTTGTGGTCTGATCTACAACCTTGGTGTCTGGCTTGATAAGTTTGTATTTTGGTTTCGTGACGAAACATCTCATCAGGTTATTGACCTGTTCAGAGCATCTTATATTTATGATTTGCCTATTTTTATTGCTTACCTTGCTATCGTGCCCGGCATGGCTGTATTTATGTTGCGAATGGAAACAGACTTCGCCCAAACCTGTGCGAATTTTTATGATGCTGTACGCGAAGGCGCGACATTAGACGCTATATTTCTCTTAAAAGATAAAATGGTATTAGCTTGCCAGCAAAGTATTTACGAGATATTCAAAGTACAAGGGATCACGCTAGCGCTATTGATTTTATGGGGTGAGGATATTCTTCGAATACTCGATATCGACCCCTCATACCTCCATCTGCTGTATGTCGATCTGGTTGGGGTCAGTTTACAAGTGCTCGTGATGGCGATTCTAAATGTGATGTTTTATCTTGATAAGCGCTATTCTGCACTCGCACTAACCAGCTTAATGGCCATATGTAATTTCACGTTAGCTCATGTGAGCATTAATGCAGGGCCTATATTCTATGGTTACGGATTTGCGGTAACCATGCTAATTACAACCATTAGCGGGTTGATCATGCTCGATAATCAATTTGATGATCTTGAATATCAAACTTTCATGCTGCAACGTTAGTGAAAATCCCGCGAGCCAATAGCTAGACCTGACAAAGTGTCAGTTAAGTCGGTCAGTTGGCCGGCTATCACATGGATCACATCCCCTTCACGTTCAACAATGCCTTTGATCATCAGCGCATTGGCGGTTAAAAATGCCTTTTTTTGTGCCTGCGCAGTGCCCGCCCACACCACCACATTAATATTGCCTGTATCATCTTCCAATGTAAGGAATGTTACCCCTGCTGCGGTGCTGGGTGATTGTCTACCCGTGACCAAACCAACCACCGTCACGAGCGATTTATGCGGTCGATGAGCAAGATCAGAACCACGTGTAAAGCGCGTAATGGCACCTGATTCGGCTAACAAGGTGATTGGGTGCTTATGCAGTGTTAACCCCGTGGCCGTCATATCTTCCTTTAAAGTTGTCCACTCATCTGGACGATAAATATGCTCGGGCAGGCCCATATCAATACCTTTAAACAGGGGGAGTGCATCCAAATCATCCATGACTGCCCAACGCGAACAAAAACGATCACCAGACAGGGCAAGTAAGGCATCCGCCGATGCTAGTGCTTGAATGTCTCGCTGCGCAATCCCTGTGCTTTTCAGCATACTTAAGTGAGAAAAACCACCAGCAGGCCGCTTTTCTAGTACCGCTTCAATGGCAGCTTGACTTAGCCCTTTAACTATTCGACACCCTAAGCGTAACGCCTCACCCTGATTAACTGTTTCAATACAGTGCTCCCATAACGAGTGGTTGATACACACAGGCAAAATGGTCACGCCGTGACGCTGTGCATCTTGAATTAACTGGGAAACACTGTAAAAGCCCATTGGATGGCTATTTAGTAATGCGGTATAAAATGCCAAGGGGTAATGATGCTTTAACCATGCAGAAACATACGCCAGCACAGCAAATGAAGCGGAGTGACTTTCCGGAAATCCATATTCTCCAAAACCACAAATTTGCTCAAAAATTCTTTCCGCATAAGCGGTTTCATAACCACGAGCTTGCATCCCCTTAATCAGCTTGTCACGAAATTGGCCCAACTGGCCATTTTTTTTCCAAGATGCCATCGCACGGCGTAGTTGATCCGCCTCTCCTCCAGAAAAGCCTGCGGCGACCATTGCCAATTTAATCACCTGCTCCTGGAAAATGGGGACACCCATTGTGCGAGATAAGACCGATTCAACCGCTTTAGAGGGGTACGTTACTGGCTCCTGTCCATTACGACGTTTTAAGAAGGGGTGCACCATGTCGCCTTGAATTGGCCCCGGGCGGACAATGGCTATCTGTATCACTAGGTCATAATAATTCCGAGGCAAAAGGCGAGGCAGCATGCTCATCTGTGCTCTCGACTCAATTTGAAAGACGCCAACCGTATCAGCCCGTTGGATCATGCCATACACTTGAGGGTCATCTTTCATGCGCGTAATCTCAGCGATCGTTAATGCTCGGCCTGTAAAACGCTGCACTAGATCAAAGCATTTACGAATCGCGCTAAGCATACCTAGCGCGAGAATATCAACCTTCAGCAACTTTAACGCCTCTAAGTCATCTTTATCCCATTGAATGACGGTGCGCCCGTCCATTGCCGCATTTTCTACGGGCACCAATTCATACAGCGGTCCCGATGAGATAACAAAGCCGCCAACATGCTGAGATAAATGCCGAGGAAAGCCAATAATTTCATCAACGAGCGAAATAAACTGTGCCCCTTTTGAGGACGCAGGATCTAATCCAAGCTCAGTGAGTTGCGCTTGCCAACCAGCATGTTTATCGCGTCGATTGACATTTTTAATAAAGTGACTCAGCTGAATATCAGCCAAACCTAATGCTTTGCCGACATCACGAATGGCACTTTTAAATCGATAAGAGATCACCGTAGCCGCTAGAGCTGCTCGCTCTCTACCGTATTTTTTATAGATATACTGAATCACCTCTTCGCGACGTTCATGTTCAAAATCCACGTCGATATCTGGTGGTTCAGCTCGCTCTTTACTAATGAAGCGCTCAAAAAGGACAGAAATTTGTCGAGGGTCGACCGAGGTAATTTCCAAACAGTAACACACAACAGAGTTAGCCGCCGATCCCCTGCCTTGATACAAAATGCCCTGAGATTGAGCAAAAACCACTATATCTTGAATAGTTAAAAAGAAGAATGGGTAATCCATCTCTTCAATCAGTGCGAGCTCTTTATCTATAATCTGTTGAATATCACTCGGGACACCTTGCGGAAAACGTCGCAATGCTCCTCGCTCGGTCAATAAACGTAACCAAGAGATAGGAGTGTGCCCTTTCGGGATTAACTCTGCCGGGTATTGATAACTCAACTCCCCCAAATCAAAGTTGCACCGCTCTGCTATCGATACCGCTTCGCTTAACCACGCCTCGCGATACAACTTACTCAATTTCTCTCGTGAACGTAGCGACCGTTCACTGTTACTCAATAATGCGTGCCCCGCTTGGTCAACGGTCGTACCATCGCGAATAGCGCTAAGTATATGCTGCAAAGGTAACCGTGTAGCACTATGCATCAACACCCCACCACATGCCGTTAGCGACATGGAATAATGGGCAGCTAAACGCTCACAATGCGCAATATATTCTTCTTCGGCCGCCGACAAGTGACGTTGTAACCCAACCCACACGCGATTTGAATAATAACGCGAGAGCCATGCTCCCCAATGCGCATCTTTTTCATCACCGCGCGGGAGCCATAGCAACAAACACGTTTTAACCGACATAAGATCCCACTCAGACAAAACGTATTCGCCTTTCTCACTCCGTCGTCTAGCATTGGTAATCACGCGACAAAGCTCAGCGTAAGCCATTCGATTAGGACACAGTAAAATCACATCGAGTTCATCATTTAAACGAAACAGACTACCGACGATCAATTTGATGTTTAACGTGTGTTCTTTAATGGCTCGCCATGCCCTTACCACGCCCGCCACCGAACACTCATCGGTGATCGCCAATGCTGAGTAACGTAAAAAATCAGCTTGTAGCACTAACTCTTCTGGGTGAGAAGCGCCGTGTAAAAAGGAGAAGTTACTCTGACAAAACAGCTCGGCATACTTCATTAGCTAAATATTCCGTGCAAATACCAATGCTGCTGTTGATCCCGAAAAATCCACAACCAACTCCCTTGCTCACTGCGTGCAATGAAATAATCCCGCACAATTGGGTTATCATCCCACCACCCTGTTGCGATACGTTCAGGTCCGTGAACCACTGAAACTTTCTCTTTTAACCGGGTTGCCGTTGGTAATAAAAAGCTCGGGCGCAATGCCTTTAACTCTACCCCCACCATCGACTCGGGCGTAAAAGGCACACAGTAATGGCTTTCCAACTCTGGACGGGGATCATTTACAGCACAAACACCTTTTACCGCGTCTTGTCCAAGCTTTGCTTGTAACATAGAAAGCAGTGCCAGCGATGTCATACTCCCCTGCTTACCGTCGAACAGATCAGTTTCATCACTTCCACGCTCTCCCTGCCGAACGATGTCTAATGTCAGGCCAACAACTGGGGCTGATAAAGCAACAGACTCAAGCCTAAGTGCTGATAATCGCTGCCAAGCCTCTGCACGATAGTCTCCTTGCGCAGAGGTTAATGACACACAGAGACAAGATTCATCGCGTTGATGCAATGTTAGCGTCAACTCATAAGCGAGCTGATCCCGCAGTGCTAAAAACTGTTCTAATTGAGTAAGCAAAACCTGAAGTGGCTTTCGCAGCCACTGCGTGTTTTCAATCTCATACAACAATGTTATTTGCCGTTTAAAAAGCACCTTAGGGTGATAGACAGTGACTGGGTGCTTGAACTGCCCGGTTAATCTTCCTACATAGTTCACCACACCAATATCAAAGCGCCGCGCAAGTTCTTTAACGGGGATCTGCAACAGTGCATTCAAGTTATCTACACCGACGCGAGACAAGCCCTCTATCGTTTTATGGGGCAATTCAGTCGCACTCAAAGGTTGAGCGCATAACCTTTTATGCATGTCATGGCGACATTCACTCACCGCATTGTTTGCCGATTTTGCTAATAACTGTGCTGATAAAGGCGAATACCCCGTTGAGAATTGATACTGCACCCCCACCTCAGCTAAATGATGTTGTAAATGAAGCCAATAATTATTCAAGTCACTATATAACGTCAGCATATTTGTGACGTTCAATAACAGGCCATTGGGGGGATATAAGCTAATGTCTGACGTTAACAGATAGAGCCAGTCAGCCAGTTCGATCAATCGATTGTGTTCTATCTCGATATCATAGGCAAAAACTTGTAATGCACTACACAGTGAAGCTGCAGTGCCCAACCCCATGCCAATGTTGATCCCCACCTGCTCTGCTAACGCATTACATTGCACGACACGGCTCTGACGACCGTCAACCACGGCGACAACCTGGTGTAAATTGTTCTCGTTTTGCGCCAGTAAACCATCTAAATGTAGTGATGGAAAATGTAGATATAACCATAATCCCACTCTATTGCCCTCCAAACACAGTGTGTTGCAAAGGAAATGGAATGACTCTCGTTTCACTCTCAGGCAAGGTTAAACTCGGCCACCTTCCTGTCATATCAACAAGTAAACTCTTATTTATCCATCCGCCTTTTCGTTTTAAAACGTCTATATTCAGCCCGCGAGGATGCGCAGACACATTTAGACTGAGACTAACGGGTAAAGAAGCGAGATGTTGCTGACTATCACGCAATAAAAATTGGAGGCACCCCCCTATTTCACTCGCCATGTGAAATCGTCTCACTTGGTGTACTTCTATCTCTTGATGCCAAAGCAAAACCGCACCGCAAGCGCCACTTTTAAGGCACTGCTCTGCGGCCCATAAAGCATCCTGCTTTGAAAGGGGGGAAAGCAACAATATCTGGTTGAGGTCAAATCCACTGTGGCGTAAAGATGCTGCATTAATTTGATAAGGAGCACCAATGAAAGCGACTAAGCGCTGCTTCCCACACGCTGATAAGTAAGGGAACAATAGACGTAGTTCGCCCACCCCAGTGGTCGAGCGAACATCAATAACACCATGCCGAGGGAAACCACCAGCAAGGCAACTATCTAACGAAGAAAACCCTGTACTATGGGTAGTTGGGGTTGGAAGAACGTTACCTCCCCTCCAAATCAGATTTTTACGTTGTAATAGCTCAATAACTTCATGCATAACAATATACCTGTTTATTTATACAGTATATATCATCTTCTCTCTGTCGCAAACACTTTGTGCTGACGCAGTAACACCCTATTAACCTTTTAATTTATATAAAACATGACCATTATTTTTGTTTTTTTACAGCAAAAAATAACAGGCCTACTTCTTGTTTAAATCTAGAGATTTTCCGTATTTTTCTGCGACGGATGTAACAGTAACGCCACGTGTGTTACATGATTTTCTAGCATGAAGTGAAGTGTGCTGGAGCTTCATTTCACCGTTATTTCGTAAGGGATTTTAAATGGTATAAATATTTGAACAGTAAAAAATGGTAGCAACTATGACAACACAAGCCGTTGATGAAACGACAAGTAGGGAAGCAACGAAAGTCGATGCTCTTGTCTACAAAATAGGCGATATCACTTGCGATTTTTCAAATAATTATCTCGATGATGGTGAACAAACGCATTGGTTAATGCTGAAAGAAGCGCAAACCCTGTTAACCTTGGTAAGGGCATACCCTAACCCTGTTAAACCTATTGAGTTACATCAGGACATCTGGCAGGCAGGCCCATTAAATGAGTCGTTAATTGACCGGGTTATCGTTAACCTACGTGAAAAGCTCAATGATCTTGAAGCAGAAGTCATCAGGAAGGTGCCTGATTTTGGCTATGTGCTTACTGTCACACCTAGAGCTGTCATCCACACCTCTGCCACTAAAGATAAAGATTTTGATACGCAGTACAGCTATCAAGAAATATACAAACAACCACGAAGAACCGCAGATATTGGCATTCTAAAGCAAGCGGCGATTTATTGTGTTGTTCCTATTTTTATGGCGGTGGCGTTTCAACTTGGCGTTTTGACACACGATAAATTCACTGGCTATAAAGAAACCGCTCAATGGATTACATTATCAAAAGATGTCAAAACGTATGAAATTGATGCGTTAAAGAATGAATACAGTGGTAGTGATAGTTTATATATTGATAAGACAAAAGACGGCAAACTCATCGTTTGTAGCTTACAATCCGGTCATAAGGGGCTAGCATGCAATACAAAATAATGTCTGGAGCCTTACTCTTCATACTTAGTTTTGGTGCTGGTATTGGCTATACCCAATACCAAGAGTACCAAAGAGGTAATTTTAAGTTTGATGGACACTGGATAGCAACGTCCAGTTTTACCCATTTACCTGAGCCATTAAGTATTACATCTCAAGCCTATATCAGTGATGGTACTGCACTATTTCATGACTATTACAATACGCTATGGATGACAGAAAAATACTTTACATCATCAGAGAAAACACTATTCCAGATATCAAAGTATCGTTTAGCTATGCGTTTAGAGATGCAACAAGCTTCTCAAGATGATGTTCCGATGCCAAGGCACAAGTTAAATATATCTACATTTTATCCCATAAATAATGACCAGTTCTTCATCAAGTACGAAACAGAATATGGTGAAGATGTGTACTTCCTTTACGGAAGGAAAGCATAAAACAATAAAAAACGCATCATTCGATGCGTTTTCTTTTTTGGTCTATTTTTAAGACTATGGCGTCAACACGATAACAGGCTTTTCAAAGTCGATTTCAACGACCTGGCTAATAGGTTTACTGTTAAGTGTCGGTACTTGATCTTCTGCTTTAACCGCTTCATTTGAATATGATGCCGCGATCTCTTCCAATATTGCTGGTGTCGCCGTTTCATATTCAGTTTCGCCCGCAAGCGCTGACACCAACTCACTGTCTAGTAAGGCCTTTAGTTGTAGTTCTTCATCTTCCACCGTAACACGGCTTACAACAGATTTTGCCTCTTCGGTCGACAGTTCATCATCTAAAGCAATAATCTCTGCGACTTTCTTAGGCTGTTGGGTTAATTCGCTTTGAGCATGACGTTCAAACCAACTTACTGGCATAATCCAAGGATGAGAATCTCGCCACTCCGGCACTAATTCAGATTTTAGAGATTTCACTACCGAATAACCAGAATAAGGCCCAGCAACCAACAAGTCATGCACAATACCAGATTGTGATTTGGAACATACTTTCAATTCGGTATATAGACCAGCTGGCAATCGTGTTAATTTATCAGCCGCAGGAAAGCGTCCTTCCCCACTGACAGAGTACAGCTGAATTAAATAGCCAGCTTCATATTCAGAGAAAAGAGCGTCGCAAGGTTCAACATGCTCAGGATAAGCAAATTTATATGTAGCATCTGTTTCCGCGCTATAAACTTCTATCGAAGTCAACATAGCTGCAACCAATGGTATCAATGAGAACATCTTCATACTTGTTGTTTATCATCATTGTTGTAGTAGTGGACAAAATCATTGTGCCTTTCTCTCTATATAGAAAGGACGACGCAAGTGCCTAACTATATCATATTTTCTATTTTATCAATGCCATATTCCATTACACAAATGCCAAAATCGGCATTAATGTCTCATCACCGTAATGAGACAACAAATACAAAATGACCAAAAATAGCGATTTACTCTAGACAGGGTTTAATAACTCTGTGTAGTATGACCAACGAATAAGAAAGTTAGTCGGGGAGCCAAAGGCTGAGACTGTGAGGTGTAATCACAGGACCCGTAGAACCTGATACAGTTAACACTGGCGTAGGGAACTAACAGGATGTTCTCCCCATTCCTCCTGTCAGCCTCTATGCCCTATATTGAAGTAGGGAAACATATGTCTACACCAATCACATTAACCATCGCAGGCTCTGACAGTGGTGGTGGAGCTGGCATCCAAGCAGACATTAAAGCCATATCAGCAACTGGCGGCTATGCATGCTCGGCAATTACCGCTCTAACGGCACAAAATACGCAAGGCGTTCAAGGCATCCTGCCTATCGATATCGCTTTTGTCGCACAACAGATCGATGCCATTTTCACCGATCTTGATGTTAAAGCGGTAAAAATTGGTATGCTTGCTGATAGTGACATCATTCGAACTGTTGCAGAAAAACTAAAACAATATCAACCCGCGCATATTGTGTTAGATCCCGTCATGGTCGCCACCAGCGGTGATTTATTATTACAACAAGATGCGATTGCCTGTTTGAAAGAACACCTTCTTCCACTGGCTACCGTAATTACCCCCAACCTTCCAGAAGCTGCGGCACTAACAGGCACAACAATGCCGAGTACCCCTGGCGATATGGATAACTTGGTCAATGCACTAAAAGCCCTCGATACACGTGCAGTATTGCTAAAGGGCGGTCATAGCCATGATGACCAAAAGGCGACCGATTTACTGATTGAAGCGAACAACATCACCACATTCAGTGTCGAGCGTCACCCCACCAATAATACTCACGGAACCGGTTGTACACTGTCAGCCGCCATTGCCAGCTACCTAGCACAACAAAATGCTTTACCCCAGGCTGTAAAACTGGCCAAAAACTACATCAGTGATGCGATCAAGCATGCTGATGAACTGCGCATAGGTAAAGGCCACGGCCCTGTTAACCACTTTTACATGTTAAACCGATGACAATACATTTGGATAATATCAGCCTCACCTTTCAAGGTGAGGCTACCCCACTGTTTGAGAATTTTAACCTCTCATTATCTGGGTGGACCTGCCTACTTGGGCAAAGTGGCTGTGGTAAAACGACGTTGTTGCGGCATATTGCCGGACTTACCGACCCACAACACCATACAACAGGACGTGTTGATTATCAGTCGCGTGACACGACGACGCCACTAGGCAATGAGCACATTGCCTATATGGGGCAGCAAGATTTGCTTTTCCCTTGGTTAAGCGTTCTGGATAACATTTGCCTACAATCGGTGATTACCGGTAAAAAGCCAAACAAAGCACAACGCGATCAAGCCCACCAGCTACTGATTGCGACAGGGCTAGATCAGCACGACACATTACGTCCCGACCAGTTATCAGGAGGCTTACGTCAACGCGTTGCTTTAGCAAGAACCTTAATGCTCGACAAACCGATCGTTTTAATGGACGAACCATTTTCGGCGTTAGATGCAGTGACACGGTATAAGTTGCAAGACTTAAGTGCCAAGCTACTAAAAGATAAGATTGTTGTCCTAATTACACATGACCCACAAGAGGCACTGCGTTTAGGAGAGCATATCTACGTCATGCAGAATAAACCTGCCCAGCTCAAGGAACTATCGACCCCCGTATCGCCAATTCCACGCAAACTCAGCGCTGAGTTTGCCGCACATCAGCAAGCCATTATTGATATGTTGGCAAATGAGGTTCCAGTATGACGCTCACTCAGCACCCTTTGTCGCGTGCGCTTATCAGTGTCAGTATCATACTGACACTGTGGCAAATGCTTATTGTCTTTTTCGAGTTACCACCGTTTATTTTGCCTAGTCCAATGGCAGTATTCGATGCGCTTATTCAACGCTACGACGTCCTGCTTCGCCACACTCAAGTGACGGCGATTGAAATTGCATTAGGCTTATTACTCGGCCTAAGTATGGGACTCATCTTTGCATTACAAATGCTAATGTTTGAGCCTTTACGCCGATGGCTACTCCCTATTCTTATTGCCAGCCAAGCCATTCCTGTATTTGCCATCGCACCTATCCTTATGCTTTGGCTCGGTTACGGCATCGCATCTAAAGTTGTAATGGCAGCCATTATCATCTTTTTCCCTGTAACGACATGCTGTTATGACGGACTGCGTCAAACGCCACGAGGTTACCTCGATCTTGCCCAAACCATGAACCTCACTACGTGGCAGAAACTACGTTATGTTCGATTACCAGCAGCCCTACCCACTATTGCATCTGGCATTCGCGTCGCTGTGGTTGTTGCGCCTATTGGCGCAGTGGTGGGTGAATGGGTCGGTTCAAGTGAAGGACTGGGTTACTTAATGCTCCACGCCAATGCAAGAATGATGATTGCAGACATGTTTGCAGCGCTCTTTATGCTCGCATGTATGTCCATTTCACTCTACTTCGCAACTGACTATATCCTCAAAAAAGCCATTCCTTGGAATGGTAAACAATAAAGAGATAAACAATGAAGAAACACAACCTATTACTAATGGCGCTAAGCCTTTCATTTACATCTTTAACCTTACAAGCAAAAGAGCTTAGCTTAATGCTAGACTGGTTTGTAAACCCAAACCACGGCCCTATTATCATTGCTCAGCAAAACGGTTTGTTTGAAGATCAAGGTATTAAAGTTAATATTCAAGAGCCAGCAGACCCAAGTGTTCCAGCTAAAATGGTCGCTGCTGGGCGTGTCGACCTTGCGGTCTCTTATCAAACTAGCCTGACTATCGATGTCGCCGCAGAGCTACCCTTGATTCGCTCAGCGACACTGATTGCCACACCACTAAATAGCTTGATGGTATTAAAAGACAGCGGAATTAAAAGCATCGCTGACCTAAAAGGCAAAAAAATCGGCATCGCAATTCCAGGCCACGAACGCGCTACAGTCGGCACCATGTTAGAAACCAATGGGCTAGAAATGAGCGATGTTAGCCTTATCAATGTGGGCTGGGCACTCTCTTCTTCCCTTGCATCTGGTAACGTCGATGCTATCTGGGGGGGATTACGTAACTTTGAAACCAACCAACTTGCCCTAGAAGGGTACGAAGCCACCGTCTTTTACCCTGAAGAGCACGGTGTACCAGCCTATGATGAACTGGTGTTTGTTGCTAACCGTCACAAGCATGATGCAGCGTTATTGAAAAAATTTAATCATGCCCTAGAGCTAGCCACCCAGTACATCATCAATAACCCAGATAAAGCTTGGCAAGAGTTTGTTGCCTATTCACCAGACACGCTCGATAACGAGCTAAATAGACGTGCATGGCGCGACACTTTACCTCGCTTTGCATTACGCCCATCGGCTGTCGACATCCAGCGTTATGATATTTATGCTGATTTCCTTACTGAAAAAGGCATCGTAGAAAACGTGCCAGAAACGACACTGTATCTGCCAACGCTATAAGGATAAGAGAATGAACTACTTAGATTTAATCACTGCCTGTGAAAAAGAGTGGCAAGCTTATACGCAGCACGACTTTGTTAAGCAATTAGCCCTAGGTACATTGCCACAGTCACAATATCTGCACTATTTACAACAAGACTTTCTCTTTCTAAAACACTACGCACGTGCCTATGCATTAGCTATGTTTAAGGCTGACAGTTTAGATGAAATGCGGGCGTCATTACCTTCAGTCCGTGCACTGCTTGAGACAGAAATTGCCCACCATGTGAATTACTGTTCCCAGTGGGGACTCACAGAATCTGACATGGAAGCGCTAGAAGAAGATTTTGGTACGGTTGCTTATACCCGCTATGTGCTCGACTGTGGGATGCAAGGCGATTTGCTCGACCTTTTAGTTGCACTCGCTCCTTGTTCACTTGGCTATGCGCATATCGGTGCCCAATTAACCAAAGAGGAGGCTTTAGCGCAAGGGACAACGGCGCTCGACAATAACCCTTATCATCAATGGATTGAAATGTATGCTCATGACGACTTCCAGCAAGGGTCGGCAGAAACTGCAGCTCGACTAAGTAGATTACTAGAAAATATTGACCGCCACTCTGAGCAGGGAAAGCGACTCATTAAAATTTTCCGCACAGCGACACGAATGGAAATAGCATTCTGGCAACAAGCTCTCGATCAGTAACCTTCTGATTAACGCGGGTAAACACCTTGCCCGCGTTTGCTTCTGTCTTCAAACCAAAGTTGCATCCACTCCTTCAGCGTAACCGCTGCACCACCTCTTTCATGTTGTCGACAATTTCTATGCCTCTTTGATTAACAAAAAAATAAGAATTATCAACTTGTGACACGCCTTCTATGTATTGCATTCAGTACAGGTAAATATGTTTTTTTAGACTAGATTAATTCCGAACATAGGCAAAACGCCGCGACTGATTGCTGGTTTGTGCAGGGCTGAATCAGCACAGGTTTATTCAATATAGGAAAAACATCATGACAGCTAATCAACAAACTCCTTTAGCGCTTTTTGATTATTGGCTAGACGATCATAAACAACTAACGCTTAGTGCTGCACAGCTTACCACACACAGCCTATTTCTTGCCGCCGATGAAGGCGATAGTAATGTATCAGGGCAAAACTCCATTGGAGCCGGACCGAATGCTGCCGCTGAGGCGCAACAAGGTAAGCAAATGGATCAAGCAATCGCCGCTGGTAATTTAGATGAAGCGATTCGTATACTCACTGCATCAACAGGTAATGCGGTATCAAGCATTTTAGGACTGGCGCAAAGTCGTACAGGATGGAACCCTCTCGATCCAGATAACGCCCAAAATGCTGCCGGGTTTGAGAACTTTGTCGGCTCACTATTAAAAGTCCCCTACTTTAACGTCACTCAGTCAGAAAGAACCACCGTTCACTACGAAGAATCAAATTACAATTCTCTTATTGATAAAGTGGTTAGTCTTTACGACGGCGTGATGGCGAGTGATGTTGGCGCCATTAAGAAAAGTATTGTTGATCTAGCGCAAGCGTGTACAAGCCGGGTAAATACCCAAAACACCAAAACACTCTTTGTACAAAACACCATTAATGCTGCAGGGCAAAATATTGTGGTTGGTATCCAGCAGACATTTATGATGATGGAGCGCAGCCATAGCTCAGGGAAAGGCGCCCCTAAAGATCAGTACAAAACAGAAATTACGGTCAACACCATGGAACTCACTTTCCAAGGTAACCTATGGAATGCCTCTGCGGCTGAGAAACTAGCAAATAAATTTGTTAAGAGCTGGGATGACTGGTTAGATGGCAGCACCACACCTCCTGCGAAAGGACAGGAAAACGTAGTATTTTGTTTTGGGGACAAAACAAAACAGCCCGCCTAGTTATAAGAACTTTCATCTATAAAGGTTAACGTTTAATCATCTAACCAATGACCATCAAGTACAATGTGTTCATCGGTTCACAACGCTCAGTAGGATAAACTAAAACGAAGCTCTGGCTTATGTCGCCAGAGCTTTTCGTTATATCAATCATCTGATTAACGTGAATTTTTGAAGCCTAACCAAAAATATAGCTATACAAGAAACCAGCTCCGATAGCTATGCTAAGAATGACCGCTTCTGCACGAATAAGCGTCTTGAAGAATGATACTAGGTATTTAGACACTCTCGGCAATTTCATCTATACAATGGCAAAAAAGCTTGGTTTAAAATCAATCTTCCCTTATGTTTCATTCCTAATGATAATTTTAATTTTAGATATCAATGCATACACAAAAACAAACTGCCCTAAATTATTTAGACGAACTAAATTACAGTGTCGTATCTCAATCTGATAACACCTATGAACTAAAGCAGAATCGCACAGGGCTTGAAGTGGAACTGGATTTCTCAGTGTTGGGCAAAGGCATTTTGCCTTCTGATATCACGCCAAAGAAAGACAAAAAATTGGTGTTCTTTGATATTAGTGATATCGATAGTATTGGCATCGACGCACTAGAAGTTCATGCGAGCCAGTACGGTGAACACTGTTCACTGGTGGTCATTGAAGATGCGTTTTTTGAGCAGACAATGAAAGAGATTTGGATGTTCTTAGCCAATGACCCAAGAGAGCGTGATGTCTTCAATGACAGTCGCTTTTACAAGCCTTAAAAACAATCTCTTCTGCAGTGCTTATCATTACATTCCAATACGCTTGCAGCCAATAAGAAATACCCAGCTAGGGTGATAATAACTAAAAAACAAGGTGATGTGCTCACCTTGCTTTTCTGTAAACGATGTTAACTTACTCTAGCTAAGTCTACTTACTGCATTTTCTCTGGGGTAATATCTACGCTTAACTCACCCGCATTTAACCAGATTTGTCCATCTTGAATTAAAAATTGCAGGTTCATGGTGCGCTCACAACATTGTTCTAATACCGCCATAATGGCATCAGAAACATGGTAAATAGCTAGGTTTTCAAACGAATACAATTTAGGCTGTTGTGATTTCCACCACGGACCGAATGAATCATCACCATAAGCAAATAATACCGCTTGTTGTGAACGTTGCGATGCACGCTTCAAGCGTTTTTCATCGGGTAAGCCTAGCTCAATCCAAACCTCTATTTCATCGGCATAGCTCTTTTGCCACAAGGCAGGTTCACTCTCATCACACAAGCCCTTACTAAAATGAAGCCGCTCATTGGCATACATTACCCATGCCAATACGCGCAACATCATACGCTGTTGTGTTTCTGATGGATGCTGGGCCAAGGTTAATGTCTGGTCCAAGTAAATATGCTCATCCATGTTTGCCAAGTTTATGGCGGCTTTGTAAATAGTGGCTTTTAGTGCCATGTTATTTCTCTTTATACTAATTTGTGATCCAGTCAGGAAAAGTCTGTATTAGCTGCTCATATGACCCGATGGTCGCTATGATCTGACATTTGGTTTTACGATTAAGGCGTTTTAACCGATACTCGACTCTTCCTGCAATTTGCTTATTTGGCACTTCAAGGGTCCACTTTAAACTGAGCGGTTGCTTTCCTCTTAGATACTTCGCCCCCTTCCCCTGCTGGTGCTGATGAAAGCGACGACTCACATCATTGGTGATCCCGCAATAAAGTGTATTTGTGTTTGTCGCAATAAAATAAACCCACCATGTTGGTGGGCTTTCTTTGATGACGACCTCGGTCATATCAAACTGTCTAACTTATCTTCGAGTGCTTTAATGCGCTGGCGCAATTCCGCCACCTCTGACTCAAGCTCTGCCACACGGTTATTACTTGTCTGGCTTGTCGATGGTTCAACCGCCACCGCACTGACGTCTACGTCACCACAAAATTGATGCATATAGCGGGATTCACGCTTACCAGCTTCACGTGGCAATTTCACCACCAAGGTGCCCGTTTCATGGGCTGAAAGGGTATCAAGCACCTTCTCGACCTGCTTAACGTCTTCAAACGTACACAGACGGTTTGTTCGTGTCCGCAGTTCTCCTGGAGTTTGTGCGCCACGCAACAATAACGCACAAACAATACCGAACTGCTGCTCAGTCAATTTCAAAGAGCCAAATTCTGTATTACAAAAACGGTGCTTATATTTTATCGAACGACCACCAAAGGCTTCATCGTCACTAATAAGACGCTTAGCTTTTAAGGCTTGCAAGCTATCCATCACTTCAGCATCGGACAGCTGCATCACTGGCTCTCGATTACTCTTCTGGTTGCATGCATTGGTTAATGCATTTAACGTTAAGGGGTATAGATCAGGGGTAGTTACTTCTTTTTCTAACAAGCAACCAATGACTCTAGCTTCTACCGGGGTCAGCGCAATATCCATAATACACTCATCTTTTGACGTAATAACAGCAGAGTATCAACTACCTCTTCAGCCGACAATAGCTTGATGTACTGATCGTTGCTTTAATATCCCAACCCAGTCTATTTTTCACATTCCAACCAACGCTGCGATAGCGTATTTATACCAAACAAGCTATCTAAAAATCTGCAGCAACGAATTGATCTCGCCCTTGTGCTTTCGCTTTATAAAGGTATTTATCAACCAAGCCGTAAATGTTATCTAATGTTTCTAACCCTGTTGGGATCCATGACAACATGCCTTGACTCACGGTAATAATCTCTGCAGTAGAGGAAAAGTGATGAGGTATGCCTAATTCGGTAATCGTTTCTTTTAGTCTCTGGCAGTGATCTAACGCCATACTACGATCGCAATTGCTCAACACAACAACAAACTCTTCTCCACCGTAACGACCTACCACTTCCCCACCACGAGAAAACTGTGCCTGGAGGGCGTGGGCGATGTTTTTTAAACACTTATCTCCCTCGAGATGACCATAATTATCGTTATAAGCCTTAAAGTGGTCGACATCCACCATCAGCACTGTCAATGGATTACCGCTACGACCATGCAAAGCAATCGCCTCTTGCAAGCGACTATCTAAATAGCGCCGATTCGCCACCCCCGTCAGGCCATCTTCTGTCGCCTGCTTCGATAGGCGTAAATTTGCCCGTTCCAACTTCTCGGTTGTTTCGGCTAAGGCATGACGCATATTGGCAATGCGTTGCATCGCTTTCAGCTTCGCTTGTAAAACGATACGATTCACAGGTTTGACTAAATAATCATCGCCACCCATATCAATCGCTTTAGAGATCATTTCTGGTTCGTCATGCCCACTTAAAAAAATAATAGGCACCCACTCCGCGTACATCTGCCGCAACTTTGCCGCTACTTCAGTGCCACTCATGTCTGGCATGCTTACATCCAAAAGCACCAGATCAGGACTAAATTTTCTATATTTTTCAATCGCCTCCTCGCCACAAGATGCCATATCTACAAGATGCCCTAAGCGCTCCAAGCGCATAGACAACTGCATGCGTTCAATATGAACATCATCAACTAACAGAATCCTCATTGCTATCATGCCACGCCCTTATGAAACCGCTCCCCTATAAAAGTTATAGCACAACTATAGCCGACCACTATAAATTTATTTAAAAAACACACCCTTAACATAATGCTATTGCACTAACTGTTGACTTTTTATAACGAAAAACTAGGATTGTCAGAAATACCTCTATTTAGGAACGTCACATGTCTGAACAAATGCCAGCGGCAGAAATGCAAACAATTACTCTAGAAGAAGCATCTCCGGAGCTTCGACAAGTAATTAAGTTTGAAAGTGTGCCAGAAGAAATGTTACCGATGGTTCTTGGCGTTTATCAAGCATCTGAAGAAGCAGTGTATGAAGCTTGGAATAGCATGCCTGCTAGCGCTCAAAATGTATTAGATAACTTCGAACAATTTCATGCGCTTGTAGCGGTCAGCCAAAGCTACTCTGGTCTCGATTTCATGGAGCAAGTTCGCAATATGGAAATGCCAGATACCATGACAGGCGAAGAGCAAGAGCAATATAAAGCACAACTACTAGACAACGTCTTACATACAGCCATTAAAGATCTGATTAAACAGATCAAAAAAGCACGTTTAAAACCAAATATGAAGCGCGAAATTAGAACCATTTTTGAATCTTAATCGCGAGCATAGATAAGAAAGGAGGCTTGATTGCCTCCTTTTTTATGCTTGAAGAGTAAAGAGATACTACAAACAAACGTCCGTTTGGTGTGTCTTCACACAAAAGCCAAGTGCATCGCTATACATATCAATGTATTCAATGGCACTCTCTTGCCATTCAAAACGTTTTGCCATGGCGTTTTGCTGCACACGAGTAAATTCAGCAGGTGCCTGCAAGTATACAATCAAACTACGCTGTAATATGCATAACAAATCGAGAGCCTTCGGCTCTGTAAATACAAAGCCAGTCGCTTTTTGCGGATCACTGTCATAGTCAACCACAGTATCAACCAAACCACCTACCGCCCTTACGATAGGTAGCGTACCGTAAGCTAGGCTATAAATCTGATTTAATCCGCATGGCTCAAACTCTGAGGGCATCAGGAAGAAATCGGAACCCGCTTCTACCTTATGTGCAAGCGTATTGTCATACGCCTCAACAAAACGCATTTTATCCGAGTGGCGTTGGGCAATCTCTCGCAACTCTGCAGCCAAAACAGGATCTCCGGTACCAACCAGCACAACTTGAACGTTATTCACCAAAAAACGTTCTAAGATTGGTATCAGATATTGTATTCCTTTCTGGTTAGTCAGACGGCAGACCATTCCATATAAAGCCACGTCTTTTTCGGGTAAGTCAACGGTTCGCTGTAAGTCTGCTTTGCATTGCAATTTACCCTGCGCCAACTCCCTCTCACTGCGACCATAATTCGCCGCGATTAGAGTATCAGATTCTGGGTTCCAACTGCCATAGTCGCAACCGTTCAAAATGCCGTACAAATCATGTTGGCGCCGCAGGAAATCTTCATGTAACCCATGCGCACCTAATGGCGTTAATAGCTCCTTCGCGTAGTTGGGGCTGACTGCATTTACCTTATCTGCAAATGCAATACCCGCTCGCAACATACTGATAGAGTGACACCCTGACTCGATTTGTGGGTAATGGCACTGCGTTAACTCTGGCAGCAAACTGAACTGCGAATAGTCAAATTCACCACGAAAAATCGCGTTATGGATGGTAATAACCGATTTGGTTTTCGCGTAAAAATCACTATGCGAATAACGCGTTTTCAATAAAAAAGGCACTAAGCCCGCTTGCCAATCATTGCAGTGAATCAAGTCTGGCTGAAAACCAATCTCTGGTAGACAGTCAAGTACCGCAGCATCAAAAAACGCAAATCGCTCTCCGTTATCAGGGTATGCCTGATTATTCACTGCATAAGGCGCTTCACGATCAAAGTAGTGCGGTGCATCAATGGCATACACTGACAAATGTCCCACCTGAATATGGTAAACCTTATACTCAACCGAGTAAGCTTGATCCTTTACACTCAGTACCTTAGAGCAAACTAAGGTTTTTTCTCTCTCCTTCAGTTGTCTATAAAAGGGCATAATCACCTTTACATTATACCCAAGCTTAAGAAGCGATTCAGGAAGCGACTTGGCCACATCTGCCAAGCCACCTGTTTTTAATAACCCTTCAACTTCTGATGAAACAAATAATAGTCTCAATGAAGATTTACTCGTCATAACCTACCTTGGCATTTTTACTAATAACTACGATGCCATCATCAGAAACATGAAAACGACGGCGATCTGCTTCAATGTCTTCACCAATCACTGTACCAGCCGCTATCTCAACATCTTTGTCAATGATTGCACGACGGATCGAGCAGTTCTCTCCAATCTTCGTATCTCCCAATAGCACACACTCACTTAAATATGAACCATGGGCGATATTGGAGCGAAAGCCAAGCACACTCTTGTGGATTTTGGCTCCGCGGATAAAGCTCCCTGCCGAAACGAGGCTATTGACCACTGAAACTTTATCGTTATTTGCGTCTACAAATGTAGCAGGCGGTAACGCTGGATAGTGGGTGTGCAATGGCCAGTTACGATTATACAAGCTAAATGGTGGGTTTTCGGCTAATAAATCCATATGTGCTTGCCAGTAAGCATCAATGGTTCCTACATCTCGCCAATAAACCTCACCCGGCTCACCAGCAATGGTGTTTTGACTATAGTCATACACATAAACAAGGCCTTGGGGGTACATATAAGGAATAATATCTTTACCAAAATCGTGGCTAGAGTTTTCGTCTTCCGCATCACGCTCTAGTTCACGGTAAAGCGCTTCCGCTTCAAAGATATAATTACCCATTGATACCAAAGCAAAGTCTGGCTCGCCTGGAATGCACTTAGGATTGTCTGGTTTTTCTTCAAAACCAATCATTTTTCCTGTCGCATCAACTTCAATTACCCCGAATGCACTCGCTTCATGAAGTGGCATACGGATGGCGGATACCGTCAGTTCTGCTTTCATGGCTTTATGATAATTAATCATCTGACCTACATCCATCTTATAGATATGGTCACTACCAAAGATTGCCACTTGATCAGGATTTGATAACTCGATGAAACGCAAGTTCTGATGAATAGCATCTGCCGTTCCATCATACCAGCGCTTCCCTTTTCTCATCTGTGCTGGAATAGGGTCAATAAACCGATCTGTGATACCCGATAAATTCCAACCCTTTTTCATATGTAAATATAATGACTGTGATTTAAACTGTGTTAATACATAAATTCGCATTAAGTCAGCATTTACAAAGTTGTTGAGTGCAAAATCAATCAGCCTATAGCTTCCGCCAAATGGTACGGCAGGTTTACTGCGCGACTCTGTTAAAGGACGTAAACGGGAACCTTCCCCACCAGCAAGTATCATCCCTAGGACACCAGACATACCTAACCTTCTCCTTGAATTAATGATTATTCTTTATATGCAGCCAGTATGCGTTTTCTAATCAATACTATGCAACCATGCTCACCACCATTGAAGATAACATTCCCGGAGGGAAATTCAACACAATTATTAACATTGGCGTAACTGACATATAGCATAATTCATTCTCACTGCATGCCATAAACAGTTATCAACTCTCAGATCAAAAACGCCCTGCTATATATAGCAAGGCGCTTTTGTATTAACTTAATAAACAGCCGTTATTTGTTATTTCGACGCTTTTCAACAGCCGTTGATAATTGACGTAAGACTAACGCTGTATCGTCCCAGCCAATGCATGCATCAGTAATGCTCTGTCCGTAAGTAGCGACGTTACCATCAACAATATCTTGGCGGCCTTCTACCAGATGGCTTTCAATCATTACACCGAAAATAGCGTGGTTACCCTCAGCCACCTGTTCGCAAACGTCTTCACAAACAGCAAGCTGACGCTGATATTGTTTCTCACTATTGGCATGACTAAAATCGATCATCACTTTATTTCTTAGGCCTGCTGCTACCAACTGTTCAGAGATGGCATTAACATGCACCGCCGAGTAGTTGGGTTCTTTGCCGCCACGCAAGATAAGATGACAGTCTTCATTTCCAGACGTAGAGACAATCGCTGAGTGGCCATACTTTGTAACTGACAAGAAGTGGTGTGGCGCACTGGCTGACCCAATCGCATCCGTGGCAATTTTGATGTTTCCATCGGTACCGTTTTTGAAGCCCACCGGACAAGATAGGCCCGAAGCCAGCTCACGGTGAACCTGAGATTCTGTTGTACGAGCACCAATCGCACCCCAACTAATTAAGTCTCCCGTATATTGTGGCGAGATCATATCAAGAAACTCTGTCGCCGTGGGTAAGCCCATATCGGTTAACTCTGAAAGTAACTTGCGCCCAAGTCTAAGGCCATCATTCAACTGAAAACTATTATCCATATACGGGTCATTAATCAACCCTTTCCAGCCAACGGTCGTACGGGGTTTTTCGAAATAAACCCGCATAACAATTTCTAGGTTGCCTGAAAGCTCATCACGCAGTGCTTTTAACTTGTTTCCATACTCAATAGCCGCAACTGGATCATGAATAGAGCAAGGACCGATAACGACAAGCAATCGATCATCTTCATCATTTAAAATGTTGTGAATTGACTTACGTGATTGATACACCGTCTCTACCGCATTTTCCGACGCTGGAAAACGTTCAATAATTGCGACTGGAGGAAGAAGTTGTTTTATCTCTTTAATGCGTACGTCATCTGTCTGATGCATTGTATGTTCCTGTATTACATCCTGTATTTCGAGCTATCGTGCTCAAGTTGTGTCAGACAACATTATCGTTATTAACCGCAGAGTGCAACGGTAAATTGACAGTTATCAAAAAACTTTATTACATCAGTGTATTGCCATCGACCTTGATTCATGATAGTTGGCAACTATACTGGTCTGAGTATGTCACATAAATGAAGAGGGGTAATTATGCTCGGAGAGAAACACGACTTGCTTCATGAGTTTCCCAACCTTGAAGGTCGAATATCTAATTTAAAGCAGCAAAACGCAGATTTCAAAAAAATGTCCGATGAATACGACAGTTTGGATAAGCAGATAAGGGTATTAGAATTAAATGACCTCCCCATTTCAGACACGGCATTTAATCAAATGAAAAAACACCGAGCACAGCTAAAAGACCAGCTATACAGTATGCTCACCCACTAGCTGTAGACCATAGTGCAGCGTGACGTGATGTTGCTTAGCTGCACTATTCTATCAAACAGATCTAGCAAACAACCATGTTACGCTAATGTGATGATTTAGATAGTAGACTGTTTTTATCTAATCGATATCGATATGAAATCAATTTCTCCGACAATATTATAACGAAAACACGATATAACCTCTTGCGCTTCGCACCTTCACGTAGAAATTTACTTAGCAATAAATCAACCTCTATCTTAAAGTGATCGATGTTATGGCACTTCAACAATAATGAAAGCAGATGGATACTTAACTCATCAATCGCTTCATTTGTCGTATTCATCACTATTTGCGCATCTATCATATGCATGACGATACCGCCTAGCTCTTTCAGAGAGTCTATTCGTTGCACACGCTAGCCTTTATTCTTGTATTTTATTTTTGGACTAGACTAACAAAATTAACAGATCTATCAATACAAAGATGCAAACAACAATTGCTATGCCTTTGTTAGTATGGTAACAAGTTTAATTATCCCTACTTTTTTGTTACTAATGATACCCTGTGCGCATATCTGACGCTGAAATTATCGAATTGAGCCATATGGCTTTTAGCAGCAACAATCGCCATTCCGTCATGATTGCCAATCGACGCCACTGCAATTTATCAGCGGCACTGCATTGGCTTAGTCTATGCACCTCTAATAGCAGAAATGGAGAGTACTTTTTAACAAAAGGCCATGTGCTAACAATGCTCAATCAACCGCAGGATGCGCTCATCGAGTTCTATAACGCATTGCGCTTTAAATCACATCACCTGTTAGCTAGTCGAGCAGTGGAAGTATGGCGCTTTTATCTTGATCAACAAACATTCCCTACTTTGCCTGAGCTAAAGAATACCGCAACAAAGCTCAAAACCCGCTTTCGCCATCACGCTTGTAATAACGGTCCAGAAGCGTTTATCATTCCTGGGATAAAGCTACAAGAAAACGGTCAAATTTCAAACCCACTGAAAGCACGCTTATCCAATGCGCTACCGTTTCTAAGACAGACACAAAACGCGCACGTTATTTTAACGGGAGGGTTAGCTAAGGCGGGAATTAGTGAAGCTAAAGCAATGCAGCGTTTTCTCGTCGATCATGGCATTGAAAAAGAGCGCCTTTATCTCGAATCCTACGCAACAAACACCATTGAAAATATGCAATTTTCTTTGCCGTTATTAAAATCGCTTGCCGTAAAAGATGTTTCAATCCTCTCTGACCCTTTACACGCTATCAGGGCAGCAAGTACGCTGCAAACTCTTGCCCCTGAGTTAGATGTGTCAGTAAGCGGTTCCATTCCTCCCTTTAACCAGGGTTGCCCTCAATGGAGAAATGTCTATATTGACTGGTTACGTGCTGCCGGAAATCCGTGTTTTCACATTGGTAACTATGTGTATTATTAAGTAGTGAGGTAACCTCAAGCATAGCCAGCCTGAGGTTTATATTTGCAGCTTACCCTAATGACACCAGTAATGTATCTGAAGAGCTATCTTGGTTATTGATCAACACTTTTATATTGATTCCCTCACCCTCTCTGACAACTTCTTCAACAGATACTTCAGCCCCTTCAGGCACACGTTTACGAATGACGGAAATTATATCGTCCATCAGCTTCTGCTTAATCATTTCAACTTTTGGCATGTTTACTATCGATTCAAACAATAAAAGGGAAATAACGATACTACAACACTTACTCGTTGCCACCTCGAACAAATCAGTATTGTATCAATATCAAAGATTGACAAATTAGCAAACAAAAAATTTAAGTGTAATGGGCAAGTATTGAACAGAAAATATAAAAATAACAAAGCTGACATAAAATGTTCTTATGTCAGCTTATAGTTCGGGTGTTACATCGTTACACCATCACCTGCCCTAAATCGACAGGGATTGTTTTACCATTGCACGCCATACCATGATCAATGGCATACATAACGACATCAGCAACTTCTTTTGGCTGTAATAGTCGACGTGCAGGAATTGATTCAATAATACCTTCGAGTATATCCTCCCTTAACTCGCGGATCATCGGGGTATCTACAAACGTTGGTGCAATAGAAACACAGCTGATTCCTTTAGAAGCACCCTCTTTTGCAACGACTTCGGTCAAGCCACGCACGCCCCACTTGCTCGCACAGTAACCAGAGAGACCACGTTCACCTTTTCGTCCCATAACAGAAGAAATAGTGACAATACGCCCAATTCCATTCTCTCTAAAGTGTGGCATCATGTAATGAATTACATTAAAGGTTCCATTAAGGTTGACCTTTATCACACGATCAAATTCATCAACATCCATCACGTGAATAGGCTTACTCACTTGAATACCGGCACAGCATACCAAAACACTAGCGTCTTCATGCCCTTCAAGTGCTTGAGCCACACTTTGTGAATCGGTAACGTCAACCTCAGGAAAAGAAAGATCAACCACCTTGTAGCCTTGATGAGCTAGCAACTCAACTACAATCTCTCCAATTCCACCGCTACCACCTGTGACGATTGCCTTTTTCATAGCACTATATCTCCTTTACATTAGCTAATTATCATCATTGTTATAGTATTCGTACAGCTAACGCGAACACAGAATATTTCCCTTGCGCTTAGAAGCGTTTAATTTTACTTCTTACGAGTAAAATACTGTTAAGGCTGACTTTGTTATTATTACTTCTATCAACGTCTTACTGTGAAATCTACTCTGATTTTCCAACAATAGCGAAACCATGTAGCTTAATAATGTATTACTGTTTCATTTTGGAGTAGCATATTGCAATCGACCCACTAATAATAACCAATATGCATAAAATTCCAACAAATATTATCAGCGGATTTTTAGGTAGTGGTAAAACAACCGCTATTTTAGATCTTCTCAATAAAAAACCTGCCAACGAGTACTGGGCTATCTTGGTCAACGAATTTGGTCAGGTCGGCATTGATGGTGCATTTTTGTCAGAACAAGGTGCGTTAGTTAAAGAAGTGCCAGGCGGCTGTATGTGCTGTGTCGCCGGCCTTCCAATGTCTGTCGGCTTAAATGCACTGATAGAGCAAAAACCGGATCGTATTATCCTAGAGCCGACCGGACTTGGCCACCCTCAAAAAATATTGGGCAAGCTACGTTCAGAGGCCTACAGTCAACACATTGAAGTATTCGCCACGATTACCTTGGTTGACCCTCGAAATCTTGCCGATCCGCTCTTTGCTGAGAATGATAATTTTAAGGCACAAATTGCGCTTGCTGATGTTATCGTTGGTAATAAAACGGACCTATGCCAGACAGATGACTTGGCGCAGTTTACGTCGCGACTGTCTAAAATAACCAGTGACACCCAACATATTGAGCTCACCCAGCAAGGCAGGCTCAAGTTGGACCGGCTTAAACTTGACGCCAAGCAACTCGATATTGGCAGCCACCACGATCACGATACAGCGCCAGTTCCGGGCTTAGAGATACCACCCGGCGAACGTTACATTCGTAAAGAAAACAGCGGTCAGGGTTACCGTAGCTGCGGTTGGTTTTTTGACAACGAGCTAACGTTCGATTTCTCAAAAATATTCCAACTGTTTAGCCAACTATCAGCGCAACGGGTTAAGGCAGTTATCAATACAGAACGTGGTTGCATCGCATTTAATGTGGTTAATCAAGTTGTTTCGGTTAATGAGCTATCATTAGATGGATTTGAATCACGTGTTGAAGTTATTGACCGTCAGCCATTACCTTGGGACGAATTAGAACAATATCTATTGGCTAGTCTCACTACCCCGCTCAGTTAACCACTGTCGTCAGGAGATCATATGCTAGAGAAACGCATTGCACAGGAAGTTATTGATCACGCTCTTTATCTGGGAGCCGACTTCGCTGAATTGTTTATCGAACACCATCAATCGCACAGTGTCGAAATGAGTGCGTCTAAAATTGAAGGTATCAATGGTGGTATCGAATTTGGTATTGGAATTCGCCTCTTCTTTGGGTTCAAAGTGTTATACGGCTATAGCAACGATACATCGCAAGAAGAGTTAATCCGTATTGTCTCTGCCTTAGCCGCAAATGAGAAACGTGGCGATCACACTGGTGCGATCAATTTCAGCCGTACCAATATTAAAAATAGCCATACTGTTGCTACGCCACTTAGCCATGGCACCCAAACCGACAGCAAAGTGGCGTATTTAAATGCACTAGATAGTGCCGCTCGCAACGAAGATAGCAAAATTGTTCAATTCCAAGGCAGAATCTTGCAACGTGAACAAAAGATTGAGATCTACAATTCGCTCGGTTTACATGTCACGGATACACGTCATTATTCCCGTATCGCAGCATCCGCGATCGCCAGCAATGGTAAAGAACAATCGATGGGCTATGAAGCGCCAGGGGCTCTCAATGGGTGGGCATTCCATCACATGCATGACCCCAAAGCGCTGGGGTACGCGGTAGCAAAGCAAGCATTAATCAAACTTGATGCTGCTCCTTGCCCGTCTGGAGAGATGCCAGTAGTTATCGGCAACGGCTTTGGTGGCGTGATTTTTCATGAAGCATGCGGACACCTGTTAGAAACCACTTCTGTCGCCAAAAAAGCCTCCGTTTTTCACGACCAGATGGGCGAAATGATCGCTTCCTCGGTGGTTAATGCCGTAGACGATGGGACAATCCCCCACGCATGGGGATCTATCAATATCGATGATGAAGGTATGCCGACGCAGCGTACCCAGTTAATTGAAAATGGGCGCTTAACCCACTTTATGGTGGATTATCTTGGTGGACTAAAAACCGGGCACTCCCCGACAGGTTCTGGCCGCCGAGAGTCGTATCGCTTTGCGCCAACATCACGTATGCGCAATACCTATATAGAGCCCGGCACCGATACACTTAACGACATGCTCGCAAGTATTGACAAGGGCATCTATGCCGTAAAAATGGGCGGAGGATCGGTTCAACCCGGCACTGGCGAATTTAACTTTGCAGTACAAGAGGCGTGGCAGATTGAAAACGGCAAAGTGACGCGCCCGTTAAAATCGGCAACCCTTATCTCTACAGGACCACAGGTGCTTAAAGAGATTAGCATGGTGGGTAAGGACCTTGAGTTGGCTGCAGGTATGTGTGGCTCGGTCAGTGGCGCAGTTCCGACAACAGTCGGTCAACCTGCACTGAAAGTAGATAATATTTTAGTCGGAGGCAATGACGCATGAGTAAAATTCCACTTTCTCCACAATTAGCATCTGCCATTGATTCAACATTGCAAGCTGCTGCAAATGCACAGTGCGATGCCGATGTCATTATTAATCAGCGTAAGCAATTTTCACTCAAAGCTGAAAATGGCGCACTCAGCGAATATAAAGTGACCTCATCCAGCGCTCTTGGTGTACGGCTACTTAAAAATGGCAAAGTCGCGACGAGTTATACTGAATCGTTATCACCTGATAGCATTCAACAAATGGTTGACATGGCACTTGAGAGCATGCCCTATACCGAAGAAGCGCTAGGTGAAACGTTGGTCGCAACAGACAAAATCACCACACCAAATTCGGAAATTTTCCTTGCCGATAATAGCACCGAAGCAGAGAAAATTGACTTAGCCCTCTCGCTGGAATCCGCAGTCAGAGAAGCGAACGGAAAGTCACCATATAATGGATATACCAATGATGAGTCCAATATCATCTATGCCAATTCTCTTGGTGCACTATGTCATCACCAAGCACGCACTTTCTCTTGCTATACGTCAGCGTTAGTTGAAAATAATACAGATAAAGCGATGTCGCTAAAGTCGATGACAGGACGTCAATTTTCAGATTTGCATCCGCAAACTTGCGCCGCAGATGCCATCGAACAAGCCAATGCATTGTTAGAAGGCAAGCCACTAACGACCAGTAAATATTCGGTTGTTTTTGACACTAACTGCCTTGCTGAAGTCTTTTCCGCATTTTCACTCTGCTTTTCAGGTGAAGCGGCGCGTAAAGAGACAAACCCTTGGCGAAACAAGGTGGGGCAACACACTGCATCCACGCTGCTCTCATTATCGGATGTTGACAGTATCGAGCAAGGGCTCGCAATTAAAGCCTTTGATGGTGAAGGGCTTCGTGCACAAACAACCCCACTGATTGTTGATGGCGAGCTTCAATCCTTACTGCATAACACCCGTACGGCAAAACACTTTGGTGTCGAGTCGACAGGTAATGGTGCTAGAGGACCAAAAAGTCGCTTGAGTGTAGGCAGTCGACACACTGTTATTTCTGCGGGTCACCAATCAGTATCTGAATTACAAAGTGGGCGCTATCTTTACATCGTGGACTTGCAAGGTGTCCATTCAGGCGCTGATGCCATTAGTGGCGACTTCTCGTTTGGTTGCGCTGGATTTCTATACCAAGACGGAGACCTCATGCAGCCGATTAAGGGGATTACCATTGCTGGAAACTTCTATCAGATGTTGAAGGAGATTGACGCTATAGGCATCGATCAACATCGTGCTGATGGCGGCAGTTTTTATAGTCCAGACATTCGTTTTTCTTCACTCAATGTCGCGGGTAGCTAGCCAATAGTCATGATGCGCAACAATAAGGCATAATCGCCTCTTTCACATAATCCCTTTCCCTCACAGTGGGTTGAGATGATGCTCTTAACCCACAACCTTCCCACTGGTAAGTCAGCCAATTGTTCAGTCTCAACAATTTAATTGAACATCTTATTTTAATTCTTTAGTGTTAAATTAGGTGATGAAGATGTAAACTAAGCGTTAGTTTATTTAAGCATTCGGAGATAACGTGGCACCCAAGCGCTATGACTTTACAACTATTTTGATCCACTGGGTATCTGCATTATTGGTCATCGGATTGTTCGCACTAGGACTATGGATGGTTGAACTCAACTACTACAGCAGTTGGTATCGCACCGCTCCACACTGGCATAAATCTATCGGCATCATAGTCGCTGCAGTTACCGCCCTTCGTTTAATTTGGCGGCTCACCCACTTAGCGCCTCCCATGCAAGGAAGCCGTTTGGTCGTCTTTGCTGCCAAGTTTGTCCATCACTTACTTTATCTATTGTTATTTACTTTATTTATCTCCGGATACTTAATATCAACCGCTGATGGCCGCCCAATCAGCGTTTTCAATTGGTTTGAGGTACCCGGAATTGGTTCGCTATTTGCTCAACAAGCAGATATCGCTGGCCTTATTCATTATTACACCGCGTGGTCGATGATCCTTCTCGTCGCTTTACACGCACTAGCCGCTCTTAAGCACCACTTAATTGATAAAGATGACACCCTTATAAAAATGTTAGGAGTAAAAAAATGATAACTAAAGCGAGCGCAATACTCGGTATAAGCCTTCTTACTTTACCCGCTCTAGCAGACGAATATGTTATAGATACCAATGGCGCGCATGCGTCTATCAGTTTTCAGGTCAGTCATCTCGGTTACAGCTTTATCAAAGGCCGTTTTAACGATTTCAGTGGCACATTTAACTATCTACCCAATGACTTTACCGCTTCAAGTGTTGAGGTCACGGTAAATACAACGAGCTTAGATTCAAATCATGCAGAACGTGATAAGCATATCCGTAGCGGTGATTTCATTAATAGTTCCAAATATGAAACTGCGACGTTTCGTAGTACCGCCATTTCTGAACTAAATGAAAACGACTTTACCATTGATGGCGAACTGACATTGCATGGAAAAACCAAGCCCATCACTATCGATGCCATCTTAATCGGTGAAGGGCAAGACCCATGGGGAGGGTATCGGGCCGGGTTTAATGGCTCAACGCGCCTTGAGCTAGCAGATTTTGATATCCCAGTAATGGGAGACTCTAGTTATGTATTGCTTGAGCTTCATATTGAAGGGATTAAGCAATAAGGACACGCTACGGAATAAGGTCTCATTGTATAATGAGACCTCCTTTACTCTTCCCACTTGAATTTTCGACGCTGCGCAAACTCATATGCTGAATGATCAATGACGTAATAGTCCTCTTCAAGGTAACAAAAATCACTCGGGTAAGCATATCCATCTGCAGGGATAGGTATACGCATGTCCGGTGCACTTTCAGCCTGTTCATAATCTAATAGGCGTTGACGTTGGCGATGGGTGATTTGAATGAATTTCATGTTTCATCCTACTGCATAATGGAGGTGTGCACAGTGTACCTAAATACCATGTTCCACTACGTCACATCAGTAAGACTGCCATTCAATTACCTTAAGACATAGCGTAAAACATACGCTACTGAGTTGTTGCAATAATGTTTGATATGTGCTGCAATCCCTGCCCGTATGATCAGTGAGCTTGATCACAATCTATTCATTACTAACGCCTCAATTTATTGATTGATTTTCTACATGGGAATTTGCATGCAACTCTTTAAACGACAAGAATGGTTAGGAAACATTAGGGGGGATATTCTCTCTGGTATCGTTGTCGCGCTCGCCCTAATCCCAGAAGCGATTGCTTTTTCGGTGATTGCTGGTGTTGATCCAAAAGTAGGACTCTACGCTTCTTTCTGTATCGCGGTTATCACGTCATTTGCTGGTGGACGTCCAGGAATGATATCTGCTGCAACCGGAGCAATGGCACTGCTCATGGTAACACTGGTAAAAGATTACGGTCTTCAGTATCTACTAGCAGCGTCTGTACTCACCGGTTTTTTACAAATTGCAGCTGGTTATTTCCGGCTTGGCGATCTTATGCGCTTTGTTTCCAGCTCTGTCGTTACAGGCTTTGTTAACGCGCTCGCTATTCTAATTTTCATGGCCCAGTTACCGGAACTAACTAATGTGACCTGGCACGTTTATGCGATGACTCTTGCTGGGCTTGGTATCATTTATCTGTTCCCATACATTAACAAAACAATTCCATCACCATTGGTATGCATTGTTGTTATGACCGCAATTTACATGATATTCGATTTAGATATTCGTACCGTTGGGGATATGGGTGAGCTGCCTGACACTCTCCCGGTATTTTTGTGGCCAGATGTCCCATTAACGTTTGAAACCTTACAAATTATCTTTCCTTACTCTGCCGCACTTGCTGTTGTTGGTTTGCTAGAGTCAATGATGACAGCGACGATTGTCGATGATCTAACCGACACCACCAGCAATAAAAACCGCGAATGTAAAGGACAAGGCCTCGCAAATATCTTTTCTGGCTTAATTGGAGGTATGGCAGGCTGTGCAATGATTGGTCAGTCGGTAATTAATGTAAAATCAGGCGGCCGTGGACGCCTGTCATCGCTATTAGCCGGTGTACTTCTATTAATCCTTGTGGTCTTTTTCAGTGGCTTTGTTGCCGAAATCCCAATGGCTGCTCTCGTTGCTGTGATGATAATGGTCTCTATCGGCACCTTCTCTTGGGACTCGGTGTTAAAATTAAAAACCAACCCGAAATCTAGCAGCTCCGTCATGATCGTTACGGTGGTAGTGGTTGTTTTAACCCATAACTTGGCATATGGTGTGTTTGCTGGTGTATTGCTTGCGTCGTTGTTCTTTGCTAACAAAGTGGGTCGCTTTATGCTGATTACCAGAGAGACAACCACGGATAATTCGCAAGTCACCTATACAGTAAAAGGCCAAGTGTTTTTTGCATCTTCGGCTAAATTCACACAATATTTCGACTTCAAGGATGCCGTCGACAAAGTGATTATTGACCTTAGTGCTGCCCATTTCTGGGATATTACATCTGTGACTGCATTAGATAAAGTCGTTGTAAAGTTCCGTCGAGAAGGTACCGATGTCGAGTTAATCGGAATGAATGAGGCCAGTGCAACAATTGTTGATCGCTTTGGTATCCATGATAAACCTGAAGAGATTGAAAAACTCTTTGGCAGCCATTAAACAGGGAAGCGTATGTCTAAAAAAATAATCGCGTGCATAGATGGCTCTGCATCATCTACTGCTGTATCTGACGCTGCATTATGGGCAAGTCAATATATTCAACTGCCGCTAACCTTTCTTCATGTACTAGATAAAGGAAGCGATACAACGACGCCTAACCTTTCTGGGACGATAGGCCTTGGCAGCAGAGAGACACTGCTGGAAGAGTTGACTGAGCGTGACGAAAAAAACAGCAAGCAAGCCCTGCAGCGCGGAAAAGATATATTGCAACAGGCCGAGAGACGCTTAATTGGTCACTGTAGAGTCCCTATTGAGCTACGCCAGCGCCATGGAGAGCTGATTGAAACTCTTGAAGAATTAGATCGAGATACTGGTCTACTCATCGTTGGTCGTGAAGGCAATGACATCGAACGTCACCCTGGGCGTCATATTGGGGCTAACATCGAAGCCATTATCAGAGAGAGTCATCATCACCCTGTTTTGGTTGCATTGCCAAACTTTGTCACACCACAAAAAGCAATGATTGCATTTGATGGCAGTAAGACCATGCAACAAGCACTTACAACACTACTAGCGACCAACGTATTGCAATCGCTCGAATGTCATATTGTGATGGTGTCCAACTCAGGGGCAACGCCGGAATTCAATGCAGCCGTCGCGCTATTAAAAGAAAGCGGCGTGACAACGGTTGCGCGAATTGCCCAAGGAGATGTCGATGCATTACTGACACAGCATATTGAGTCAGAAGGTATCGATCTTTTAATCATGGGTGCCTATGGCCACTCTCGAATACGCCAGCTTTTAATCGGGTCAACCACAACCAAGCTAATTAACAGCTCTGCCGTCTCTATGCTGTTGCTACGATAGTCATCGTTAAAGGGAGTGATTCCCTCTAACGAATAAATTTATGGATTAGCAACAATGCGAAACACCAGTAAGGAAAGAATATGGATTTTCTGCCAATTTTCGTCAATTTAACTCATCGTCCAGTTATCGTCATCGGCGGTGGCGAAGTCGCATGCCGTAAAGTCGACTTACTGCTTGCTGCCAATGCCAGCGTTACTCTGGTTAGTCCTCATTTGCACCCTTACCTTGCTGATTTACACCTGCAACAAAAACTCACTTACATTTGCGACGACTACCAAAAGAAGTATCTTATTGGTTTTTCGCAAGCTTGGATTACAACCAATGATAGCGCTTTAAATAAAACCGCCTATTACGACTGTCAAAATCTTAAAATTTTAGCCAATGTCGTTGATGACCCCGCGCATTGCGACTTTATTACCCCATCGATTATCGATCGCTCACCGATTCAGATTGCGATTAGTAGTGGCGGCGCATCTCCCGTGTTGATTCGCCATTTACGCGAGACTATCGAGGGGGTTATTGCGCATAATCTTGGCCAACTTGCTCATTTTGCCGGCCAACAAAGAGAGCATATAAAAAACGTTCTCCCTACTGTAGATCAGCGACGTAAATTCTGGGAACGATTTTTCCGCCATCCGGCAACCGAAAAAGCGCTCACGGACAGTGAACTAGAAGGCGTATTCAACGACCTGCTCAAAGAACCAGAACAACCTGCTGGCGCAATCTATCTCATTCAACATGGCAAAGAAACAGAGCAACTGACCTTACAAGCTATACGGTTAATGCAGCAGGCCGAATGTGTTCTTTACAGCAGTGAATCCGATTTTGTAACACTATGTCGACGTGATGCAGATAAAAAGCGACTTCCTGAACATCAGCTCATGATTGAGGCTAAAGTACTATCACACGAAGGCGTACGTTGCTGCGTGCTAACCCGCTCACAATCACTATCATCTCAACTTGGCAATTGTGATAATGTTATCATTGCAACAAGTAGTGATTTCAAGTAACTGAGTTCTTTTTTGAACCAAATAAATAGGTATAATAGCCTTTTAGATAAACTGATTTCATTATGCTTAGTCGACTTTTTTTATTTCTCAAAGGCATGGCCATGGGCGCCGCCGACGTCGTTCCCGGTGTTTCTGGTGGTACTATCGCCTTAATCACGGGAATTTACTCAACATTACTCGATAGCATACGTCGAATCACTCCAGAAATAATTTCTGTTCTTAGACAGCAAGGAATAAAAGCGGCTTTTTTGCACGTTAACGGACCGTTTTTGATTACCCTGTTTGCTGGTATTCTTACGAGTATACTGACCCTTGCTCGCTTCATTTCTTGGTTATTAGAACACCACCCTATACCATTGTGGTCATTTTTCTTTGGCCTTATCATTATTTCGGTTGTTCACTTAGCAAAACATGTTGCTTATTGTTCAGTGCCTAACATACTTAGTCTTATTGCGGGCGTTGGCTTTGCTTACTTGATCACCGTCGCTCACCCACTTCAATTGGAGCCGACACCGATCAACATCTTAATTGGCGGCTCTATTGCTATCTGTGCCATGATTCTTCCCGGCATTTCCGGTAGCTTTATTTTATTGTTACTTGGCTTATATACGCCAGTGATCACCGCCGTGAAACAATTTGATGTTAGTTTACTCTCGATATTTGCAATCGGTTGTATATTTGGCTTACTGTCATTTTCGCATCTACTTGGCTGGTTACTGAAACATTTTAAAAGCCTCACGATGATGTTCCTAATTGGTTTAATGATCGGCACACTGAATAAAGTATGGCCTTGGAAAGAAGTGACTAGTTGGCGTACTGATTCTAGTGGCGCATTAGTACCATTAACCGAACAAAATTTGTCACCTTTTACCTACGAGCAAGTTATCGCTCAACCAAGCCAGCTTGGCAGTGCCATTCTATGCTGTATCGCTGGAATTTTACTTGTTCTATTGTTGGAAAAGCTTGGAGAAAAAGTGCAAAGCCACTAACTTTTCATTAGGCGCCAATGATCTTATTGGCGTTTTTGTAACCGTAAAAATTTGATCTCAATAGATATAATTCTATAGCTACCATGATATGTTACATATAGTTAACATGATGAGCTGTTATTTACTGAGGTCTTTTATGCAATATGTCCGCTTTTCTCTTACCGTACTCTGCTTATTTGTCATCGGCTTCTATGTACCCCCTTATATTAAGCAACAATTGCAGCCTGCTCCACCGAGCCAGTTTGATTGTTATCTAGACGAACTGGAATGCAAGACAGCACAAATGCATATCACTCTCGCGCATCAAAGCTCAGCACAAAATAATGTAATCACCGTCCACACCACTCAAAATATCGATGCCGAACAGTTAGAAATAAAACTAACTGGGTTGAATATGGATATGGGGCAGTTTAATGTCTCTATCCCTAAGCTCTCTGGCAACACATTCCAAACCTCGCTCTGGTTTCCGGCTTGTACCCACGACGAGATGATCTGGGCCGGACAATTAGTCTCACCTAATGGAAATTTGGAACAACAAATCGCAATTAAGGTCGCTCGCCAATGAAAATAAAAACACTCATTCTATTTGTCGCGCTTTGTGCTGGGCTAGGCTTTCGTTGGTATCTTGAAGGAAGCAAAAGTACATTACCGTCGTTAACAACGTCTAACAATCAAGTTGTTTCCCTACAGAATACCGATGATCCCCGGCTTCGTATTGCCTATTTCGGTTTTACTCATTGCCCTGATGTTTGTCCTACCTCACTGGCCGTTTTAGCCGCGGCCCTTAACAGCATGGAGCCAGATAGTCGTCAACATCTGCTGCCACTGTTTATCTCTCTCGATCCAGAGCGAGATACACCGGAAAAAAGTGCTGAATATGCCCACTACTTTCACGATTTGATTATTGGTGCCTCAACGACTGTAGAACACACCAAAGAACTCGCAGAAAATTATGGGGTACTGTACCGTAAAGCAGAACTGAGCACTTCGTCGCTTGATTACGCTATTGATCACAGCTCTTTCTTTTATATTATCGGTCCAAACGGCGAACTCCTCGATAAGGTGCCGCATACCATGAACCCAGCAATGATCGTCAATAGCGTACAATCTCTTCTTCCTATGCACATAGAAAATTCTCATTTATAGGAAATAAGCTATAGTTATGAGACGAGTACGGATATATGACGACAATCCATGAACCTACAGGAATAACTGGTTCTATGATTTATCGTCTGTGTCATACTGTACAAACGTGGGTATGAGACTATCTAATCAATCCAAAGAAGCAGAGGTTCTATCATGAAAAAGACGCTTTCACTCCTTACTGTTGCAGCTCTAACAACGTTCGTAGTTGGGTGTTCAAGTTCAGACAATGTTCAGGCCGATAGCATCGACAACCTAAGCAACCAAGTTGCTGCACTTGCCGATAAAGTTCAGTCTCTTGAAATGAAGCAAGACGAAACATTAGCAGCAGCCCAATCAGCAGATGCATCTGCCCAGGCTGCAATGAAAGAAGCAATGAGAGCTAATCAACGTATTGATAATATGGCAACTCAATACTCTAAATGATACCAATTGGATCCTATCTATAAGGTGGTGCTAATGCACCACCTCCGTAATCTCTTCCGGGACACCAGACTGTAGACGAATCACCGAGCGTAATCTTGAAACAGCCTGCTTGTCTTCTAATTCTTTGACAACACCCTCTGGTACTGACAGCCGCTTAAAAAGGTGCTGCTCTTCCTCACTCTTTGACAAAGGCTGGTGTGCCTCCACATACAAAGTTCCATCCGGCTCAACCGACAACTTCAATGCGTTATTCATGATTGTTACCTTTGTGCCATATCCCACTTCATCGAATAACCATTCAATGTCGGGAGGTAGCATTCGTATGCACCCAGAACTGACGCGCATACCAATACCGAACTCTTTATTCGTACCATGAATAAGGTATTCCCCATTACCTTTGCCCAATCGCAACGCATAATCACCCAACGGATTTTCCGGTCCCGCTTCCACGACTAGCGGAAGCACAATATCGTACTTCTCTAAATACTCCTGCCGAATATTCTTGGTGGGTGTCCAAGTTGGGTTCTCAATTAAGCTCACTATACTGGTGACCATTTCCGGTGTTTCGCGACCAATCCGACCTATGCCTATTGGAAAGACATGAACACTCCTCTTCCCTTCAGGAAAATAGTACAAACGCAGCTCAGCAAGGTTAATCACTATACCTTCCCAGGGCACATCAGGTAGCAACATCTGAGTTGGAATGGTTAATAGATCATCTTCCGATGGCAGAAAGGGGTCGCTACCTTTGTTTGCTTCCGTCAATGCAAGAAACCCAACATGATATCGCTCAGCAATATCTGCCATACTCTCCTTCCCGTTTGGTTGATATGACTCTAATGTACCAACCAAGCGCCCTACTTCTGGTAATGGATATTCTGTTGCATAACTAGACCACATCAACAGCATCCCTACACTTGCTATCACTGCTCTATACACAACCAACCTCATATAGACACCATTATAAAACCGTAAAACTAGACCGCGCGAAGCGAGAAATATCCCAGCCCGGCACCAAACCATCAGTATAACGACCAACGTAATGACGTGCTGCAATAACGAGGCTTTTCGCATTAATTAGGCATACTTAGTGGTAAAACGTTTCCAACGTCGTCGTTGAACAGCAAGTTGTTTTTTTATGGCGACATATTGCTGCTCTAATTGGCAGTATTGCGATTTCAACTGGTTTTTTTTGGCTGCTATCAATGATTTTCGCGCAACATAGTGTACTGATATTTGCAGCAACAACTGCTCATACTCTTGTTGCAGCTGAATCAATAATCGCGTTGCTTTATCTTGCTGCTCTAACCGTACTCTAACTTTAACCATCGTCTGTTTTACACGCATTTTCTCGATTCTATCAGCCGGTGTACGTCGTAAATCACTAGCTAACGTCAAGCGGTGTAGTGTATTTATCAACCACTTTGTTGGGTCGAATTGCCACCAACGAAAGCCATTACGGTAATCATTTTCAAAGAGATGATGGAAATTATGATAGCCTTCACCAAATGTTAGCAATGCTAAAATCGGATTATCTCGAGCACTATTTCTATCTGTATAGGGCTGGCTGCCCCAGTAATGGGCCAAGGAATTAATAAAGAAGGTAGTATGGTGACTTAAAAACAGCCTAGCGACGCCAATAAGCAACAAGCTGCCCCAAATATCCCCAACAAGAAAGCCGATAACAAAAGGAAGACCAATATTGGTTAGTAGCACAAGTAGCAAGTAGTACTTATGTTGCCACTGTACAATAGGATCTTTAGCTATATCACGACAATTCGTATAATCATTATAACGCTCAGGCTCATACTCACGCAGCATCCATCCTATGTGAGAGAACCACAAGCCTCTTGAAGCTGCATAAGGGTCTCGCACACTGTCGTCAACATGCTTATGATGAACACGGTGATCTGAACACCAGTGTAAGATACTATTTTGTAGTGCAAAAGCGCCGCCTAACGCATAAATCACCCGAATAGCCACATGCGCATTGTAGGAACGATGAGACCACAAGCGATGGTAGCCAGCGGTAATGGACAAACCACATAAACAGTAACTAAAAGCAAATAAAAACCATAGTGGCCAACTATAGCCATATTGGATTCCATACCAAGGTACGAGAAGCAGCGAAACAATAAGCGTCGCGCTAAATAACGCTACATTCACCCAAATTAGCGGTGGTTTATGATTCATTTCCATCGAAAAGACTCGCTTTCAGCTTACACATGTAAGCCATAATACCCTCTCATAACAAAACATCAACACACAAATAGCGCAATTTTCACACCTCACAAATCAAAACTTGAATCTCATCCCTGCCTGCCCTTCAAGCCTAAACGCACTCTCTTTGGAGAAATAGTAGTGTGGTCCTGCCTCAGCATAAAATGAAACAAGGTCGCTATTACCCAAAGGCAGTTCTAACCCTAGCCCAAAACGAGCGCCAAACTGATAACGCTTATCATCGACATATTGCAGTCCAGTGTAGCCATAAAGTAAATCAAGTTGATGTGCTTTGATCAGGCGATCGAGCGGGAGCATAGCATCAGCTGACACACTAAACGTATCCAGCCCAACCGAGAATTTATAGTGAGGGTGGGCTTTAATGGTTAATCCTGATGAAGGCGAACCCAAATATACACCCGCATCAACGCCGTACATAGCGTGAGAAGAAAGAGGAAGCAATAACCCTAATGCGATAACTAACACACTTTTTTTCATTTGTGATCCTTACAACGAAATCAAACAACATTTTCAAAATGTCATATTGCACGCAAGATTCAAACGCAATTTTGAATAAAGATCAATAAATTAAACTATTTGTGTAAGACAAATCTACCTTGCAGGGTCTATTCACTAAATGGAGGAAGTGGACATGCTAATAAAGAATAAGCAGCAATGGGCGTTGAGTGAAAACGAAGCCACGCCGGAGCACATATACAAGCAACGTCGGCAACTCTTAAAAAAGCTGGGAATGTTAGCTGTCGCTTCCCCGTTTACATCAAGCGTGAATGCCAGTCTTTTCGGTTGGAGGGATGAACCAACCACGCCAACCTTTACGCGCACAATGCTCAATGCCAGCAGTAGCGATTCAGATCTAACGTTAACACCAGAAGACAAAATACTAAAATACAATAACTTTTATGAGTTTGGCACTGGTAAAGCTGACCCGGCAGAAAATAGCCAACAGTTTGTCGTCGATCCTTGGACGTTGAGTATTAATGGCCATATTAAGCAACCAGTTACTCTCGACTATGACGACTTATTTACACGTTTTGGCTTAGAAGAACGAATTTACCGATTACGTTGTGTCGAGGCGTGGTCAATGAACGTTCCTTGGATAGGCTTTCCTTTACGTTCTCTCTTAAATATGTGCCAACCAACGTCTTCAGCCAAATTCGTCGCCTTTGAGACGCTTTTCGACCCAGAGCAGATGCCGGGACAACGCGCCTATTCAAGCGGTGGAGGGATCAAATACCCCTACGTCGAGGGACTACGTCTTGATGAAGCCATGCATCCTTTAACAATACTGGCTGTTGGACTCTATGGTAAAACCCTTTCGCCGCAAAATGGTGCGCCCATTCGCTTAGTCGTACCATGGAAATATGGTTTCAAAAGTATCAAATCAATCGTAAAAATATCTTTGGTGGACAAACAACCGCCTACAACTTGGAACCAACTTGCACCTAATGAATATGGCTTTTATGCCAATGTTAACCCACAAGTTGACCACCCTCGTTGGTCGCAAGCTAGCGAGCGCTTTATCGGTGCTGGCAATCTATTTAGTAGCCGACGCCAATCCACCCTGATGTTCAACGGGTACGCTGATGAGGTCAGCGCACTATATCAAGGAATGGACCTAAAAAAATGGTACTAAAGATCAACAAGAATAAAATGCGTATACTAAAAGCGTTGCTGCATTGTATTAATATTAGCTTTGTGGCCTACATGCTCACGTTGGCATTTTCCGATAAACTCGGTGCAGACCCCGTACAAGGACTTAGTCATTTTACGGGTAAAGCCGCTATTCATGTTCTCTTCCTCACCCTGCTTATCTCTCCACTCAGCCAGTATTTTCGTATCAGTAATCTGATCCCACTACGGCGACCAATGGGCCTTTACGCCTTCTTTTGGGCAACACTGCATATCTCCGTTTATATTGGGCTAGATCTAAATTTTCAATGGCGCTTGTTGTTTTCTGAACTCACCCAACGAACCTATTTGATTGTTGGATTTATCGCTTTTACTTTATTAATTTCGTTAGCGATCACCTCCGTAAAATCAATACAAGTATCCATGCGCCAACACTGGCAAACGCTTCATAACACCATCTATCTCATTGTACTTTTAGTCCCTGTACATTATCTAATGTCAACCAAATCAGATTGGGTAACCCCCAGCGGATACCTTGTCGTTAGTATTGCCTTGCTAACATTACGGTGGAATAAAATCAAAAGGATAGTGAACAGATTCTCGTTTCGCCGATACCAGCATGATAAACTTTAAAAAGTTAGCTACTCTCAACGCATAAATAAAAACTAGGTAGACACGATTGATCCTTCAGCTCATAGAAAATAGCTTAGCCGTATTCGAGAGAGATTGTAGACAACTTTGCGAGCTTCATTATCCCGCAGTTCACAATCGCGGTATTAAAGACCGCCATTTGGATAAGACACTGGTGCGGCGCCTATATCAACAATTCACTGCGCAAGGTTTAACCGTGTCTGTATCACAATCAGCGCTCAACGGTAGTGCGTCACACCCTGTGTATTCTATCACTTGTAACAACACGACAATATGGCTTGTTTCGCACCAAATGATCAGTGCAAATAAAGCGAATCGCGATGCAATGTTTGAGCAATTGCAACGTATTAAGCCACTGATTAACGGCGACCAACACCACTATATCCTGCTAACTGCTGATCATTGGTTTAATCGCAGCATGGCCAGTAAACAGTTACCAGCATGGTGGCTCGGTGAACTACCACAGAACCTAGCTGACTATTTCAGGCAAGGAATTAAGCTGCAACAATGCAAGAGCTCGTTAGCAGAGCAGTTATTAAAGCAATTCGAATGGACGGCGGTAACTCAACATATTCGCCACCCACTGCCTCATAAAGAAAGCAATGAAGCTGCACGACGCTACATGTTATTCACTACCATTATTTCGACTTCAAACGCCTAATTGCCCATCTGCCTTTCAATAACAGCCAGTATTTGACGTCGAATACTGTCATAGAAAACCCATCGTTACATAGCCGTTCATTAGAAAACTCAACCGCGATCTCTATTGTATTACGATAATTTTTACTACAGTGATAGTTCTCACCTATTCCAAAAGGAGTGCGAACCATGGCAAAACGTGTATCGAATAAAAAACTAAAGCAAATGATAAAAACGGTAAAAGAAAATAAGTAACCGCAGCGTTGACAGGGGCTCAGCACCCCTGTTAACTTATTTTCGATACCCAAAGCGTCGCCATTCAATTCTTCTTCGCTATAAATCTCGAAGTAAAATTTCTAGCTCCTCTTCTGCATACTCAATAAGACGCGCTAACTCTCGCGCATCTTCATTATATAATCCTAAGTTCCAGCACTCAGTTTTGCCCGAGTCACCGTAACACACTAAATCTGTCATACCGTCATGTACTTTGAATGCGATATGCTCAAACTCGGCATCAATACTACGATGCTCCTCTTCTATCTCGACAGTCAACAGGCCAGTGGGAATAACATTCACTACAGCATGCATCTCTGGGTTACCTGGCAAAGTAAATTGCCGACGTTTTGCCAACATGACTGTTCTCCTTCACATAAATGGGTACCATTTAAAGCGTAGTTAAGCCATATTCATCACGCTGCAGAAATGTGAACATATTCACACTAAAACAAAGATAAATAACGTAATGTTTTGAATATTAAATGTTTTTTAGTTGTAATTTTTTGCTATATAAAAGGAGGTAATATAATTCTGAATTATATATAGTTTGAATCAATGATTCTTCTCGCCCCCTTTTATCAGACTCACGGGAGTACTTTATATGCCACGAGGCGCTCATTGTAAACCATAGTCTCCAGCACATGCTAATATTCTAATCATATCTTTCACTCAAAATCTATAACCTAGCATAAGGTGAGACATCCCTAAACGTAACTTCGTATCACCATCACGTATTCGACTAGCTGAGCTAAGGCGCAATGCCACATCCCAAAAGCCATAACTTCCCACTAGCGCAAAATGACCCGCCATACCGACGCCATCGAAATTAAAACGATAAGTGTCTCCATCTTCTGCCACCTTGCCATGCAAATTAACATATTCGGCACCAATACCTGCCTGCGCTCTAATTGACTTACACCCATGGCAAGATTGTCTACTCCCCCATTGATAAAACAACACTGGCTCGGCAACAACCGAAACACCTTTTACATCTCCGGAATAACTTCCCCCCGTCGATGAGCTAACATCATTCTTTAATGTTGTTGCAATTAGCTGAGTGTGATAACCCCAGGCACTTTCCCCAAAAAAATGTGGCTGTTGCTTTAGCCCCAGCTGCAACATAATATTGCTATCACCTTCAAATTTTCTCTTGCCATTAAAATCAGGGTTACTTAGTTCCAATTCGCCACTGCTTGCTGCTACACCAACATATATAGTAGGCAGACTAAACTCGCTCCCTGATTGCGCACTAGCGCTAAATGCGTAACACCCAATCCATAATAATGGTAAAACACGCTTCATCACAAAATCCATTTCAATATTGCACTGATTACAATCTACAATAAGTACACGCGAATTTTATGTGGTGAATTGTAAATATCAGAACTCGATCAATGATCAAACAATAAAAAGTGATGCATTTAACCACAAGTGGCACAGGATGCTGGCAAAATAACCTAAACCAATAACGGGCAACCAGCGCAAATGCCCCATGAACGTATACTTTCCATGCGCCGCTCCCATTAGCGCAACCCCCGCAGCCGACCCTACCGATAACAGGCTACCACCAACCCCGGCAGTTAACGTTACTAACAACCAGTTCCCTAAGGTCATGGCTGGCTCCATAGTAAGCACTGCGTACATGACTGGAATATTATCGACAATCGCCGACATAATACCAACCAACACATTTGCCCAAACGGGATCCCATTGCGTGTAAATGACATCTGAAATGGCACCTAAATACCCAAGTAAGCTCAACCCTCCCACACACATCACCACACCATAGAAAAATAGTAATGTGTCCCACTCGGCATGAGATATACGTCGAAACACATCAAATGGCACGATAGACCCAAGACGTTTTAATGCCGCTTCATCATTATTTGCTAATGCCCTTAAACGCTTTTTCGCCAGTGAGCTGGGTAAGGTTTTACGCAGAAAATAGCCAAATAACTGCAAATAGGCCAGCCCCATCATCATGCCTATCACTGGAGGGAAATGAACCAACACATGAAATGCAACCGCTGTAGCGATGGTCAATAAAAAGAGCCCGACAATTCGCCTCGCTCCCCGTTTTAGTTCTACATGCTCATGTACAACTTCAGGGACGCCTTTGGGAACAAAGCGACTCATAATAATCGCAGGGATGAGATAATTCACAATAGATGGGAATAACAGCGCCATAAATTCACTAAACGTCACATGGCCAGCTTGCCACACCATTAACGTCGTAATATCCCCAAAAGGACTAAAAGCGCCCCCAGCATTCGCGGCGATAACAATATTGACACAAGCTAGATTGATGAATTTTTTCTGTTCACCAGCCACTTTCATTACCACAGCACACATCAATAAAGCCGTCGTTAAGTTATCAGCAATGGGTGAAATAAGAAACGAGAGCACCCCAGTTAGCCAAAATAGACTATGGAAGTTAAAGCCTTTTCCTACCATCCATGACTGAAGCGCATCAAAGATGCGTCGCTCTTCCATTGCACTGATATAAGTCATCGCCACGAGCAAAAACAACAGCAATTCAGCATATTCCAGTAAATTGTGTTCTAGTGCTTCTGTCGCCTGCTCGCTCAGACCAGCAGCATTAAAGGTTAACCCAATTAAAAACCAGATAATTCCCGCAGCAAACAGAACAGGTTTGGATTTTTTTAATTGTAAATACTCCTCCCCCATGACAAAAACATAAGCAATCGTAAAGATAACCAAACAAGCAATACCAACATTACTACGGGTATAGTCAACGAGTACCTGTGCATTCACCGCGCTCGAATAGAGCGCCAACAGTGTACTTCCTCCCCATATCAGGCTAGGTTTCATCCTGTTTCTCCAAATGATTTACTCAGCTACCATTAACTATACAACGACTATTTATCGCACACGGCCATTGTTTACTTATTTGTGAGGTGAATGACAACGAATTGTTCATTAGGATATTGAGCAACTCAGCGTAACGCCTAGAAGATCACGAAGCTGCCAATACAACAGCAACAAACTCTAGTACAATAGTCATTAATTAGACGAATACTTGCAGTGCTGTATTTTCAGAGCCCAAAAAGACTGCATAATATTAAGGTTATTTTTCAAATGGTTAACAACACAATTCAATGGTTTCCGGGCCACATGCACAAAGCGCGTAAAGAGATCGAAGAGGCGATTCCAAAAGTGGATGTCATCATCGAAGTGCTTGATGCGCGTATTCCCTTTAGCAGTGAAAACCCATTGATTTCATCGTTTCGTGGCGAAAAGCCCGTTGTAAAAGTACTTAATAAGCGTGATCTCGCCGATCCTGAATTAACACAACTATGGATCGATCACCTTGAAAAAGAGCAAGGCGTAAAAGCTATCGCCATCACGACAGAGAATCAAAACGAAGTTCAAATGATTCTAGATCTCTGCCGCAAGCTGGCCCCTAATCGTGAAGTGATGGGAAAAAATATTCGTACCATGATTATGGGTATTCCGAATGTTGGTAAATCAACCATTATTAACATCTTAGCAGGCCGAACAGTAGCAGTCACAGGCAACCAGCCAGCGGTGACACGTCAGCAACAACGTATCAACCTCCAAAACGGCATTGTTCTTTCTGACACTCCCGGCATTTTATGGCCTAAGGTTGAAAACCCCCACAGTGGTTTCCGGCTAGCTGCAACTGGTGCAGTTAAAGATACAGCAATGGAGTATCAAGATGTCGCTTTCTACACTGTTGAATATTTGGCCCAAGCCTACCCTGAAAAGCTTATTGCCCGTTACCAACTTGAAGAGCCATTAGCAGACACTGAAATTGAGCTTTTGGAATCAATTGGAGAGAAGCGTGGTTGTAAACGTGCTGGTGGTCGTATCGACCTACATAAAGTCTCTGAAATTCTTATCAACGAACTACGCAATGGCACCTTAGGGAAAATTACCTTAGAGCGTCCTGAAATGATCACCAAGGAATTGGTCGAAGTCGCTTTAGATAACGAGCGTAGAGCTGAAGAGAAAGCACGTAAGAAAGAGGAACGCCGTAAGCGCTACCTTAAAAATAAACGTTAATTTAATGCGGTATAGTCCAAAGGCCATTTTTATATGGCCTTTTCTTATTGGTCATTTTTTATCATTCGATACCGACACACTCACTTATTAATGAGTGGTATCAACCCAAGCTGAAGAAAAATCAAACCATCCCATACTATTCGTCTCAACCCCTTTAACGGAGTGACCTGCATCCACTCCGGCCCATGTGTGAAACAACGGTAAGAGTACGCGACCGCTAATCAAGTTATTGATAATACTTTCCGCCGGGCACAACGCGTCCTCACCACTACGCCATGAATTTAGTGCCAAAGAGGCTTCATTATAGACACCGTCAGGCACTGCACGACGAATGTGATTATTTTGGAATAACCAATCAATAATCATACTAGGATAACGCGAAACTAAATTGATCCCACCAAGCCATAAGTCAACCTCCTCCCCCTGACTAAGGTGAAAATCAACATAACTCATTGGACGCAGTCGGCATGACACACCATCCTCTGACAATAGCGATTGAATCAATCTGGCCATCGCTTTGAATATCGGATGGCTCTCGACATAAGCCAAGCACAACTCGCTAATATTTTCAGGTGGCTGCGCATATTGAGCTCGTGCCGCCTGATGAGTCCAACCTGGCAAAAACCCGTACGCTGGAATCATTTGGAAAAAATTCGCATCTGTTCTTTCGATTCGGCGATGTAACTCCAACGGATTAATTCGATTAACTAAATACTCTTGCCAACGAGGATCAATACACACACCACTGCGTTGATTAATGACCAAGTAACTGCACCCTTCATCTAAACGGGAGTAGCGTGTTGACGTTGCCACACCATAGGGTGGCGTTATTGACTCTAGGGTCTCCGGTTTCAGCTGACAGGCATTGATTGATTCCAATACCCAGATTTCAATTTCATCAATCAAGGCACGAAAACCAAAATAACTGTCAAATGCCTCTAACTTTAACCGTTGAGAATCACTATATGCCACCCGATATGGACCCGTTCCTATTGGAATAAAATCATCGTCATCCAAATTTTTTGCCGGCAAAATTACCGCCTCTATGGAGGCCAATGCCTCAATAAAGTGAACATCAGGCATGGATAAATGCACATCTAGCACATTGGCATAAGATGACTCAATATGATCAATATGCTGGAAAAGAGGTCGTGAGGACAAGCGCCTTAGCGACTGAATGTAATCTTCTGCCATTACCCGTGTACCATCATGAAATCGCACCCCTGGACGCAAAAAGAAGCGCCATTGCATTGGCGATAACATGCGCCAGTGATGCGACAAGTCTGGTTGAATGGATGATGACTTTTCACAAAATCGAGTAAGCCCGTTATAGACTTGCCTCGCTAAATGATGTTCAGAACGACGCATGGGTATCAGCGGCATCAAGGTGTTCAATGGGCGATAGTAAGGCAACCTTAATACTTGTCGACCTGCATAAGATGCATAACCTAGTTGTGAAGAGATGGCGGCGGCAAATTTCTGTCGATCGTTCTCTAGCAATGTCAGTGCTTTTTCAAACTTCCCTTCTTGGATGCTAGCTACAACATCAGCCTGAATAAGTGCTTCATCAGTGACTAAAAAACGAAGCTGAGATAACTTTCCACGGCCCACTGCAGGAGACCAGTCTATCCAATTCTCGTCACTTAACTTGCCCATCACCATACGGACGTTACGCCGAGTACATTGAAGTACATCAACCAATTCACTAACGGTCACATCTGAATCATGCCCCTGATAATGATGAAATAGTGCTTGAAACTGCTGCTTAAGGCGAGAACCACTCATAAACTGATACAACGACTTAGTCTATTAAATTGACCTCTAGTGTAACGTGTTCTGTTTATCGCGCCAATTAAGAATCATATTTCCAAGAAAGCCTAACAATGCTTCCTCCTAGAGGCGCTAAATCTGTTTCAAGCCGACCTTTATCACCATAAAAGCCCGACAATTTCCCTTGCAATAGTAGGTAGTCATCTATATTCCTGCCTTCCATAAAGCGCTGGGCTAGTCTCGTATCATCACTCTCAATAGTGACTTCAATGCGATCAAACTCTCGTCTAAACCGTAAAAACAATTGTCTATTCGTCTCTGCATTATCATGTTGTAACAGCACACTTTCTATTAGGGGATACAGCATATTAGCAGGCAAAAAGTACATCGGAGATAGATTATCGTCTACCTCGATGTGATATCGAAAATTCTGTTGTGTCTGTATTTTGTGGATATCCAGATATGTTCTTAAAAAAGCGACTTCATTGCGCAAAGTGACTCCATACTCTGACGTCGATTGCGTGATGCGCAATAGGTCCATTGAAAATGCACTCAATTGTTTTATATAGTCGGGTTTCATTGAGGCTGAAGTATAAATGCTATTAAATATACGATATAAAAAGTCTGGGCTTAATGCCGTTTGAGGGGATGTGCTTTGCTCTTTTAGTAAGCGCCGTTCCAAATCAATTTGAACCAATTGATGTCGCTGCACTTCTGACTCTAGCGTGACGGCTTGTCCCTTTAAGTAGAACATAAAGCTGACAATACCGGCAAAAAATACCGCTAGCAAAATTATTGGTAGAAAGCGCGACCAATCAATCATCGATTCTCGACCATAAACCCATAAAGCCGCATTAGTACTTCCGATAATGATACCGAAAAGGCTACCAACAAGTTGGTGTTGGAACATATTCCAGTAAGGAAACAGCAACCGCACCACAGAGTTCATAAAATAGAAAGAGAGACCATAACCACATGAGATAGAAAAATGCCGGATATAGTCACCGTCATAAATTAGATAGCTCAAGATGCTCGCTAGCAAACAGGCGACTGTTACAATAAGCGCTCTTTGGTGCGACAAATAATAAAAGAAATTGGTCATTTCCCCTCCAAAACAATTATTCTATGTTGTGGTACAGCAAAGCCCACTGCCAATACAGCAACACCTATCTTTTGAATCACGCCGCAAAGATCCTTTAGCCATTGAATATAAATGGAAATAAGTCACCCATTAATTGACAGCATTTGCACTCGTCTGCTAAATGACATTGAACAAAATAACACCGCACGGCCTGACAAACTTCGCTTTCTGGAGCAAGTTCGCGTAAGGTATCAACCAGCACGTGGATTTTCTGGTTCAATGCACAGCATAAATACCGAAAGCTAAAAATAAGGCGACACCATGCAAACAAAATTTACGCTTTTAGAGCACGCCCGCAAGACTTGGATGTATTCTCATGTGGAAGAGGCTGAGTTCCCAACCCCTGAATCTATCGCGGGGCTTAGCTTATATAAAGCGTACAATGCGCCGAGCGGTGTCAAAGGCGATCTGAACAAAGCGTTGTCTCTATACGAAGTTGACTGCCACCCTCTCACCATTCGATACGCTAGGCTCTTTTCCGAACAATGGGATACTGATGACCAAGCGTTACTTATTGAGTACTTAACCCAAATAGACAAAGACAACAGCGGTAAAGCCAAACTCTACCTCGGCTATAAAGATGGCGCACCGTCTGCGTGCGGAATGATCTATGGTGACGATAGTGACTATATTATTGCCGACGTCTATGGCCGCTCAGACGCAGATGCAAATAGTTTAATTAAACAACTCACTGAACAAGAGTCTCGACGCCGAGTCTTTGCAGAAGACGATTAACGGTGACCAGAACAAAATAGTTCGTACCGTTGTATCTCTTCTTATCAGTTCATATCACGCAAAATGCGTGATATGAATCCCACGGCCTTAGTTATTATCATGTCATGTTGTTTATTCTTTTATTACACTTAGCGGTGTTTCAATCGATTAGAGCAAGAATCGAATTGAGCCAACAGACGAAGAATATGCACTTCACCAAATAACAAACAGTGATAGACACATCAAAGAGGTAACAGGATGGAATGGTATCTAGCGGTACTCAAAAAGTATGCCGTATTCACGGGAAGAGCAAGACGCAAAGAATATTGGATGTTCTTTTTAGTCAACTTAGTTATTACGCTAGCGTTAAGTATTGTCGACAACCTGATTGGTTCGCAGCTGCTCGGTAGCGTTTATAGTCTTGCTGTGGTTATTCCTACGATTGCTGTCACCGTGCGCCGCATGCATGATACCGGACGCAGTGGTTGGTGGGTACTAATCGGCTTTATACCATTGGTGGGTTTACTGGCAATTCTCTTCTTTGCTGCCGCAGAAGGCACACCGGGCAGCAATGACTATGGCCCAAATCCGAAAGAAGAAGGTGTCTTGTCTTAAGGCAATCTAAAAATAAAAAGAGTGCGTCGCACTCTTTTTATTTTGACTGATGTTTAACTTACGTGATGACATCAACAATCGCTTGCGCCAACAAGGCCAATTTATCTTCTTGTAATCCAGCAATGTTAATACGGCCATCACCGACCATGTAAATGCCGTGATCTTGTCGCAACGCGTCAATCTGCTCAACCGACAACCCAGTATGCGAAAACATCCCTTTATGTTTTTCTATAAAATCAAACCTATTCGTGCCTAACTGGTGAAACTCAGCGACCAACCCATGCCTTAAGGACACTAATCGTTGCTGCATCTGAGATATCTCAGTATGCCAGACTTGTGTCAGTGATTCGTCACTCAGGACTTCAGCAACTAATGCTGCACCATGATCAGGCGGCATCGTATAGGTCGAACGAGCTAGCTGTAATATGCGCCCTTTACCTATTTGCGCCGATTTTGCGTTTTCAGCAACTAAAATAGCGGCCCCGGTACGCTCACGGTATAGTCCAAAGCTTTTAGAGCATGACGTCGCAATAAACATTTCTGGAACCCGTGCTGCCATATAACGTAGACCAGCGGCATCTTGCTCGATGCCATCGCCAAAGCCTTGATACGCGATATCAACAAATGGAGTAAATCCATTTCCCAATGCCATATCCGTTATTGCCTTCCATGCTGCAAATGACAAATCTGCACCCGTTGGGTTGTGGCAACAACCATGCAGTAACACAATATCGTTAGGCCCCAATTGTGCGATAAACGCCAACATCGCAGCTTCATTAACTTGCATAGTTTCAGTATCGAAGTAAGGGTAGAAACCCACGTCTAACCCCGCGGCTTCCATTACGGGCTGATGGTTCACGTAACTTGGGTCGGACAACCATACTTTCGCGTTGGGTTGTGCTTGTTTTATTAAGTCCGCCAACATACGCAGCGCGCCGGAAGCGCCTGGGGTTTGCACCGCAGCAGCTCGCTCACGACTATCTCCATCACCAAGCACCAGCTGCATCATTGCACTATTAAATTGTTCGTTGCCAGCTAGGCCAACATAGGCTTTTGTTTGCTGTGTTGCCATGACTTTTCGTTGTGCTTGCGCGATCGCCGCCATGATCGGTGTCTCTCCCTGTGCATTTTTATATACACCGATCCCTAAATCCATTTTTTGTTCACGCTTATCTGCCCGGAATGCCACCGTCAACGATAAAATGGGGTCCAATGGTGCCGGAGAGAGATTTGACAGCATAGTCATTATCCTTACTGAATTAACCGATATTACTTGTGTTTGTGCAATGTACATAACACTGCCGCACAATTCCTTTTTAGTTTGCACAAGTTATCATTCATTGCCTAACGATGCATCAATTTATACGATTCGTTAACTTACCCCAAAACAAAATCACCACATCGTTAAAGCAAGTTAAACGCCACCATCATCAAAACCAAACTGCATCGGTGTAAGTTAAACAATACGCTTTCTATCTTCATGAGCATACCCACACAAATAGGCACAGCAAAGCGCCACTCATAAAATAACACGGTAAGTTGACGTTCATGTTTATTGTCAGCCCTCACGTTGCCGGAAAATTAAGGGCCAACTGCATGAGAATAAACCCCATAATGATAACAGGTACTACCCACGCCGCTGGCTTTGAATTCATGTACCTACTCCTTTGCCATCGAATATACAACAGGAGCGACGGTGACCCTGCGGTCGTAGATGTTATTTTCTAACGATGGTTCCGCCATAACGGGTAATGTGTCTCCAAATGCATCAAGAGTTATCTGCGATGGGGACACGCCACGCTGAATGAGATAATCTTTAACTGCGTCAGCACGTTGTTGGGACAATTCAAGATTGAAGTTGGGGTCACCAACACGATCAGCATGCCCTTCCACCAACCACTGCATGCCGTCTGATTCAATGATTAACTCCGCGATACCATCGAGTTGGGCCAAATAATGGCTCGCAAGCTCTGCAGATCCTGTTTGAAACTGCACATTTACATTAATTGACGCTAATTGTTCAGTTTTAGCCTGCAATGTCTGCACCAGACTCATGTTAGTACGTCTCTCTTCCATATACTGACGACGGTACGCCGCTAATTCTTCCGTCTCCGCCTCTAAGGTAACAATATGATTGCGTTGTTGATCGCTTTCTGCACTCAAACCGGTTGCTGTCCCTACAATCCCACCAACCATCGCCCCAATTACAGCGCCTGCTGGTCCACCGACAACCGCGCCAAAAGCGGCACCAGAACCAAGGCCGATAAGTTGATGCGACTCTGTGGCACTTTCTGAACTGGCATATGCTGGACTCATCACCAATCCTGAACTAACCATAGTTGCGATAAGTGTTGCTTTGATTACGTTGTTCATTGTTATCTCTCCGTTGTTGTTTTCTGCTAACTATTAAAACAACGCAATCTGGCAGCACAGAGGCAGAATTGTGGCAATTAGGCGATCAATTGTGGCAATAATGTGGCTTTTCTTTCTCTCCCCTTTTTCTGCGGCATGAATGAGGTATAGTTTGCTTCATAACAGAGAAAGGATCCCCATGAAACATATCGTGATTGTTGAAGATGAAACGGCCATTCGTGAGAACTATATTGATGTATTGACTCGCCAAGGTTACCGCGTCACAGGTTTTGCCACACGGCACGACGCATTAGTCGCATTTGATAATGCACTGCCTGATTTAGCCATTATTGATATCGGCCTCGCCGACGAAATAGATGGCGGGTTTCAGCTATGCCAGTCTCTGCGCGCAAAATCAACAACACTGCCGATTGTATTTCTTACCGCCAGAGACAGTGACTTTGACACCGTATGTGGTCTTCGCATGGGCGCTGACGACTACCTAACAAAAGACATTAGCTTACCTCACTTAATGGCGCGCATTGCGGCACTATTTCGACGTAGTGAGCTCCAAGGTCAACTCTCTGTCGAACAAGATATTTTACAGCGAGGTGCACTCTGCGTTGATCGAAATAAAATGTTAGTGCACTGGAACAACACCCCAATCGATCTAACCGTGACAGAATTTTGGATGCTCTATGCGTTAATAAAGCGCCCTGGCGTGGTAAAAAGCCGCCAAACTTTGATGGAAGAAGCGCATGTGGTTGTGGACGACAACACCATCACCTCGCACATCAAGCGGATCAGGAAAAAGTTTAATCACGTCGATAGTAGCTTTAATCATATCGATACTGTTTATGGCATGGGCTATCGCTGGCAGGAGCCAACATAATGCGCATCAATCTACGGACAAAAGCACTGTTGATCTGTAGTTTTCTCCTACTACTTCCATGGCTCGGTTATCGCTATATTGCCGAAATGGAAACAGTATTGCGCAGTGGGCAAGAACGGTACCTACTGGGAACCGCGCAAGCACTCGCCACCGCATTACATGAGCGTCCTCAGTTATTCAATACCAGCGCCAGCTTTCAAGCACAGATAGAAAAAGGTAAAGATCTGTACGCGTATGAATTAAATCAACCCATTGTTCTCGACGGCGACCTCAGTGATTGGCGCGTTTACCGCTCGCATTTTCAACGCTATACCCGCCGCCATGTACAATACTCCCGTTACCCCTATAAACAAGAGGATTTTGCTTTTGAGCACATGCTTGGTCGTTATGGAGAGCAGCTGTATGCTGTTTTTGATGTCACCGATCCAACCCTTGTTACCCGCCGCTCAAACAGCTTACGTATTGATCGCAACGATCACCTTATTATCGCCATGACCTCCCCCGAGGGCGAGTTCAAACGATTTGCAATACCAGCACAAAACTCAGGCTGGGTCAGTGCGTTCGAGTTTCAAGATGACATCAGTATCATTAGCCAGTTAACACCAGCACCTTATATTCAAGGTTATTGGAAAAATACAGACTCTGGCTACCAATTGGAGATCCGCTTTCCTGCTGAGATGGTTGGCAATAAATTAGGTTTTGCTTGGAATAATGTCACCAGTAGCTTTAATCGTGACATCGAGACCGTGATCGCCACCAGCAGTGTGAATAACGCTGGCAAACTAGGAAGCTTAGTGGTTCCCTCCCCTGAGATAGATCGCATTCTGAAGGGAATGACCCACAATAGCGTCTCTCTTAAAGTCGTTGACCGTCATCGACGAGTACTTGCGAAATCGGGCAGCCTTAATAACCCTAGCGGCCTATGGGAAGACAGTATTATTGCAGCCAATCAATTGAGCCTTATCGATCGCTTGCTACAACCTATATTCCAACTGCTGCTCCCGCCCATAGAAAATGAAATAGCATCCATTGGTGATGATGCTCAACTAACAGGACTCCATGTTACCCAAGCACTTGAAGGGCGTTCATATATACGTTGGCAACGCAGCAACGCAAATGTCGCCCCTATATTATCCGCTGCGCACCCTGTCTGGGTTGACGGAGAAGTCATGGGTGCAGTAATAGCCGAAGAAACGGGTCAAGGCATACAACAACTCACCACACAAGCGCTACGAAAACTCTTCAGTCTTAGCAGCGCCGTTGTTCTTTTGGGTCTAGCCACACTCCTGTTGTTTGCCTCTCGCATATCAAACCGTGTACGACGTTTGCGAGATAACACAGAGCAAGCTATCGATACGCACGGCCGTTTAAAAAATAAAATTGAATTGGACACCACCAAAGATGAAATCGGTGATCTGTCTCAAGGCCTAAATATCATGTTAGAACGTTTAGATGGCTATCATCAATATTTAGAAAATATGTCATCTAAATTGGCTCACGAACTGAGGACACCTGTGGCGGTAGTGCGTTCATCGCTAGAAAATCTCGCATTTTTTGACACCGAGCCTGCGAATCAAGCCTATATACAACGCGCCCAAGAAGGGATTAGCCGATTAAACACCATTCTTACCCAGATGACAGAAGCAACGCGAATTGAACAGAGTCTCGAAAACATGGAGGCAGAATATTTTATACTTAACGATCTGATTGAAGGCTGTACACATGGCTATTCATTAGCATACCAAAATGTTAACTTTGATGGACAAATCACCTCTTCACCGTTAAGAGTTAAAGGCTGTGCTGACCACATTGCACAGTGTTTAGATAAAATCGTCGCTAACGCCTGCGATTTCCACACCGTCGGCACACCGATCACAATCAACCTGTCACAGACTGGCCAATTCGCCTGCATTAGCATTAACAATCAGGGGCCGAATTTACCTGAAGAGATGAAAGATCAACTGTTTAACTCAATGATATCGGTAAGAAACACGCCGAATAGAGACAAGCCACATCTTGGGCTCGGGTTATATATTGCAAAACTCATCGTGCAATACCACAATGGATATATCCATTTAACAGACAATCAGAGCAGCCAAGGGGTAACGGCGACAATCAGCATTCCCCTCGACGATCACTAATCTTTTAATCAGCAAAGCGGGGCGACTGCGCTAGAGTTTAGTCATGCCCCCTTTTCTCACATGGAAGCAACGTATGACAACGAATACCAATACCGCACTCGTCATCGTCGACGTTCAAGGAAAATTAGCTCAATGCATGCATAACAAATCAGAGCTATTTAACAATCTGTCTATTCTCGTACAAGGTGCCAAACTACTCGACATCCCCATACTATGGGTAGAACAAAATCCAAACAAACTGGGGCCGACGATCGATGAGATCGCCATTCACCTCGACGCTCATACGCCGATCAGTAAAATGTCTTTTAGCTGTTTTCAGTCGGAGACTTTTAGCCATCAATTAAAAGAGCTTGATAGAGAGCATATTCTGGTATGTGGTATTGAGTCACATATCTGTGTTTACCAAACGGTAACAGATCTCTTCCAAGCAGAATATTTAGTCGAAGTGGTGGCGGATGCCGTATCGTCACGCCAAGCTTATCAGACTGAACTTGCCTTAGATAAACTACGTCACATGGGTGTTCCTATGACCAGTGTAGAAATGATTCTTTTTGAATTAATGAAAAGCGCTGAGCATCCACGTTTTAGGGAAGTTCAAGCCCTACTCAAATAGCATAAAATAAACAATGAGCGCATGCGCTCATTGTTTATTTTTCATTGGGCTACTGTGCAAAGTTAACCTTTTCAGTAAAAGGGAATATCGCCTCACACTCGTCAGTATTGCAAACGTATGATGTTTGCACATCTCCGCAAGTCATACTCCCTGTCATGTCTGCTCTAACGCGCCATTGACAGCTGGTAGCCATACGGACAGTGCTTCCTTCAACGTAGCAGGACAACTTGCTCGATTCCTCAGTTTCGCTTGGGTCTGCAAATATAAAGAAGCGTGCAATTTTTCCTTTATCAATACGTAACTGACTCACATCACATTGCTTATGGCCCACCACAAATTGCCTGATTTCAATGGTTTCGGCACTCAGCTCTTGAGGCTCTGTCGAATGATGCGTTCCTAAGCCCGCACTATTCACCTGTGCTGCACCCAGAAATAATAAGCTCAACACCATGCCATAACGATATTGTGTCATTCTTGTTTCCTATTTATCTCCATTTAAACAGAATAAAGAGAATATTTTCGCCAAGTAAATTATATTCGTAAGTGTTAGAAGCAAGCTGCGTGCGCACGTAATTTACAAAGAGAATTATTAGCATATTTTCGACTCAACTCACAGTTAGTGGCATCACCTCTTTGCTCTAAACCGGACCAAAACTGCGCAACACCCCGTTAAGGGATTGTCGAGAATGGGTTATACAGAACCTTCTTCATAGCTTCAGAAAGCCTGACCAAATCTCGATAAAGACCTTTTGTCGTAACGAGTAATTAATTTTGTTTTACCCAAAAACAATAAACCTTCATAGTCACGGCGAAATTCACCATGCTTCTTCTTTTGTTTTTAATACCACGATAATCTTGGAGGTAACACTAGTGACAAATACGACTGATCTCGCAATAAAAGTTGGCTATAAAGTGCCTGTTATTGCGTTATCACTTTATGCTGTTGCATCAGGCTATTTAATGAGCATTATCCCCCTGATGTTGAGTAACTATGGTATTGATGCTAACAACGCAAGTTGGTTAGCAAGCGTATTTTATCTGGGGTTACTGATAGGAGCTATTGTTATCGAGCCTGCGGTCAATCATATTGGCCACCGCTTGGCGTTAATTGCTTGCTTAATACTATTGATCGCAACCATTGTGTTCCTGCCTCTCGCACCTTTTGCTTGGGTATGGCTTGTCACTCGCTTTATTGCCGGTATCGCCGTTGCTGGTGTATTTGTTATTGTTGAATCTTGGTTACTTGTTGGTGATGAAGACAATAGAGCAAAACGCCTTGGGTTATATATGGGCTCTCTTTATGGCGGCTCTGCAATTGGACAACTTGGTATCGGCTTTTTCGGCGTTCAGGGAAGTATTCCATTCATCATGATACTCTCCCTGTTAGCGATGGCGGTTCTGGTATTACTGTTTGCGCCAGCCTCACAGCCAACAACCTCCCATTCAACGGCTTTACCACTAAAGCAACTCGATAAGTTAAACCATACTGCGATTATTGGCTGTGTTGTATCCGGATTACTGCTAAGCGCGGTTTATGGATTAATGCCTGTTGAACTCACGCATCGTAACGTCTCTCAATCACAACTCAGCACATTGATGACGTTGGTTATTCTAGGGGGTATGGCTGTACAAACATTGGTTCCGGCATTAATAAAAATTGTTGGCCGGACACCTCTGATGGGACTTTTTTCTTTACTTGGCGTATTTGCTGTTGGTCTTATGATCTTAAACGATGCATTGCACGTCTTATCAATTGGTATCTTCTTACTTGGTATGGCAGTCTTTGCTCTTTATCCGATTGCCATCAATCTAGGTTGTGACAAATTGGATGAGAGCCAAATTGTCTCTGCCACACAGGTAATGCTGTTTTGTTATAGTATCGGATCGGTAGCGGGCCCTGTGATTGCTAATTGGTTTATGAGTAACGCGCAAGGCCTGATGGCTTATTTTCTTGCAACTATGATGACAACAGCAATCTATATGTTGATTACGAGCATTCGTGCCAAGAATCATTTGGCGTCAGGTGAATAGTTGGAATGAGCAGTCCTACTATATCGGTTTAACTTACGTGGTAGCGTTTAAATTAAAGCCAGAAAAGCATTTCTGGCTTTATATGGGCATCACACCAGCAATCTATTAAAAGAGCTCTAAACGGTTCTTAACGAGCCGATTAAATAATCGAGTTGGCTGGCTGATGGTATGGCGTGGCCAAACTCGGTCGGCATAAATTGTGGTTTGTTCAACCAACCACGATTCATCAACTCATCAATTAGATCATGGTAGCGAAGGCTACATTTTCCGACCAACAAGTTATCCAAATTTCGCTGATTCTCTATGTTCAAGATGTGTAAGAACCCTTTTAAATATAAATGATCTTTAGTGAACCCTCCTCCCCGATAGACTCGGGTCGTAATGGCAAATGCGTCCTCTTTATCAATGCCGAGCTCATCCACTAGATAACTATAAGTGAAATAGAAGTTTTGCTCCTTAAGCATAGAGTCTACCGCGAGTACACGTGTCGCCAATGTATTAAGACGTTCGTGAGATAAATACCCCGAGCGGTACTCAGCAAGAATAGCTAACCCTTCTTGAGTCATGGTGGAACCAGGTAGACCAAGCCGAAAGATGTTCAAGGGCTGACTTTTTGCATTGTGGTTAGTTGCCATATGCACGCCCAACTCATGTTGCAACAAGCGCTTCACCTCAGTATCGGTAAACTGCGATTTCGCATTGACTAGCACCGCCAATGGCGTTGCTGTGACCATCGCTCGAGCGGCAATTGTCTTAGAGGTGCTAACTCTGCACTTCATTCCCAACTGTTTGGCAGCATTCGTCAGTTCTTGCACAGCTTGTTGAGCATCCAGTTTGGTACTATATTCTTCCGGCAGTAGCTTGGCATAAAGCAAAAAATTGGCATTATTAATATCGACTCTGTCTGGGCGACCGTGATAACGCAAAGCATTATACAAAAAGGTTTCAGTGCCAACAGACGTCAGCAAATCCATCTTGTCGCTCAGCTTTTGTACCATATCCCCGTACAGATGACGCATATCGGGATCAGAAATACCTTCAATCGGCAATCGATACAACTTTTGCTTAAACTCATTGACTTTAATTGGCAACTGCCGATAGCGATAGTTTGGTTTATACCGGCTAGGCGCCATCTGAAAGCGCTTGTATTCCGTGGTAATATTTATCGGCGTCACATATTTTAGCGTTTCAATCTTGCTAGCTAATCTATACAACTGTGCATCAACAGATATCAAGTGCGGTTCGATTGAAGAGCTCAACATATCCGCTTTTCTAACACTGCGTTTCTGACTGTGATTGCGTTGCAGGTAGGCGCTGGTCTGGCTAAACGCCTCTTTTAGACCAGATTGCAATGCTTCAAGCACTAACGGAAACAAGACGCCAGTCTCTTCTTCCATAAAAACTTTTTTCACTTCAGTGGGCAACACCAAGGTTCGGTCAAAGTGCGCATTGGTGTGTGATATCAGGTAACCACGTCCTTCAAACACCCCATCAATCTCAGTCGTCGTCGTGATATGAGGCAGTCGTATCTTACCTAGCTCCCGACAAAAGCGTTTTACCGCGCCATTCCAACGCTCCATATCAATCTGGGCAGTGCCCAAATTAAAAACTGGCGCATCTGCTCTTTGGCGCTTGTGATTATATGAATGCATATCGAAAACCACTACGCTATCGTGCAATGACTCAAGCTTGGTAATGATCGCTTCATAAATGGTGTAAAACGCATTGTGTTTGCGATGACTTTCGGCTCGATGCGCAGGGCTAAGCGGCTTCTTCCATACTAAACGGCTCCATGCAGAGCGATAGTAGGTGCTTAGCGCCAATGCACGATTAAGGTCGTACTCGAATCGCGAGTCGAGCCCAATCATAATAATCGGTTGAGAGGCGATCATTGCATCAGTGTGCGGATCTTCCTCAAAATAGCGCTCTTGCTCGTTCAATACACAGCGACCAGCCAGTTCAGATCTCAAACGAGAACCAGCATGAATCGCCGTACAAACAACAGGAAGATATTCTTCTATCTTAACGAAAAAACCGGCACCAGAGACTTCACCAGAGAATGGTTGCCCTCTTTGAATCAATGCAAGCATCTCTTGCACTGTGTATTCATTATGGATCAATGTGAGAATTCTCTACTGCCGTTCGGAATGCACTCTTACGCTGTTGAAGCAGATCTTTTGAGTGAACGATGTTCTCAATAAAATCTATCACCTGGCGCTGCAAACGAACACGGTTAAGCTTGTTGATACGCATAATGCCACCCGGGCTCAATACATTAACTTCAACCAGTTTATTGCCGATCACATCAAGGCCGGTGAAGTAAAGCCCATCTCGCACCAATTTAGGACCAATCGCCGCACACAGACGCTTCTCTTCCTTAGTGATACTATGTTTCACCACAGTGCCACCAGCATGAACGTTTGAGCGAATCTCCCCCGTCGCAGGCACACGTTTCATCGCACCAATCGGCTCTCCATTAAGCATCAAGATACGCTTGTCACCCTCTTCGGCCCCTTCAATGTAATCCTGTAAGATCACGTAATTGCTCTGTTCTCCTGCGCCAATGTAAAAGTCCAGTAATGAGCGGAAGTTTTGACGCGCGTTTTTCTCGATAACAATCACGCCATGACCACCAAAACCATTAAGTGGCTTAAGTATCATCTTTTCGCTATCACTTTCCTCAAGCACACGTTGCAGGTAGTCTCGGTTCTTGGATACATGTGTCGCGGGAATAAATTCACTCGCCGCGCCCCCCATGCTCGCCGTATAGAGTTTATTGTTCGCTAGGCGCAGACCTTCCAGATCATTGACAATTAATGTGTCATCTTTGATCGAATCAAGAAAGTTAAGCGCAAGGTTATCCAACGGTGGATTAGCACGCATAAAGATGACATCAAACCCCGCCATTGGCAGGCGTACTTTATTGAACTCCGCATGACGGTAGAAGCTAGGGATCTTTTCAGGTACTTTTTGCCTTCTTTTAAGCACTTGGCAGAAGCCATAGACCGTACTATCACGAATCGTTAGTCCACTCGTCGTGGTTAAAGCCACTGTATGCCCACGAGCAGCACACTCATGAACTAGACGCAGTGTAGTATCTGTCTCTGGACAAACTCTTTCCCATGGGTACATTAAAAAACAAATGTTCAACGACTATTCCTCAACTTCGAAGTCAAACGCATCCCTTGCAAATTGGTCTAAACTAGCGCTTCCCTTCGCTGGTATTTTCTTACTATTTAACGTGTGAAACTGTTTACGACCACGAGAAAGCTCAATGTATTTCAACCACACTTTTTCTAGTTTGGTATTCGCATTTTTGTGATCTATTAACGTCTGCAAAAAGTGATTTTCTTCTGCATTCTCTGGCTCTAAATTGCCTAACTCTAGCGCTAACATTGTTTGCCCATAATGCGTGAGCAGATCCGCCTCAACCAGCGTGAAGTCTCCTGATTTGGCAAACCCTCTTGGGAATGCTTTATTGTCACAAAATCTACCTTCACCCATGCGCATTTGATGAGAATCTGTCATGTTAACCTCGTCAAAACAGGAAATAATTAGATCGTTGGAAATTAGTCCTAAAACCAATATTTGAAAATCAAATAATTTTTGTCGTCTCAACAACAAATTGTTGTTAATCTCCATAATTATCACTCTGAGAGTCTGTTATGGACGTAAAAGTATTTAAAACCTTTTTAGAGGTAGCAAACCAAAAACATTTTGGACGAGCGGCAGAGAGTCTCTACATTACTCAAGCAGCTGTTAGTGCTAGGATCAAACAACTTGAAACGTTCTTTGATACTAAGCTCTTCACTCGCGACCGAAATGCAATCAAGCTGACTTCAGCCGGTGAACGTTTGATTGGTTATGCAGAAGTGATGGTGACAACACTTGAACAAGCAAAATTCGAACTTTCTCTTGATAAAGACAAAGCACTTCAGCTCACCCTTGGTGGAACACCAAATTTATGGGATGGCTATTTACAACATTGTTTGAGCATAGTCACCGATGCGTTTGATGGCTATGGCTTTATCGCTGAGGTGCAATCACCGAGACGCCTTTATCGCAACTTGTTAGATCGTACCCTTGATATGGCCTTTGCATTAGAGCCAATTAAAAGCGACGACCTTTCCTGTTGCCATATCGCAGATCTAGAGCTGGTTCTCGTTTCAACGCAGCAGTCCAATGACATTCAACCGTTTGCCCAACGGTATATATACGTTGATTGGGGCACCAGATTCACCTCTGAGCATGCAGAACGTCACCCATCCATTCCGGCGCCTTATATGCGCACATCAACTGGACGGATTGCGCTGGAGTATATTCTAGAGAAAGGGGGCGCTGCATACCTTCCGAAGTCAGTCATAGAGCCTTTTATTACAAGTGAACAGTTATTTGTAGCAACAGATGTCGAGGAGTGGCGCCTGCCGATTTACCTTAGCTATCGTAAACAGAGCACATCGATAGAGGCGATTAAAAAGGTAGAAGAACTTATTGCGAGCATCGGTCCTTCAACAGCTTTCAGCCTTATCCAAGCAGGAGAAAGCATCAGTGCTAAATCAGAGGACAGCTGATCCATTTTAGATTTTTCCCTTTTATTTCAAAAGGTAAATCATGATTAGACAAAACCAGCAAGATATACGGGAATACTCAAAATAATTGGAACAAAAACGAACTTAGCACTCTCCTGAATTCAAACTGACGGGCAACGTCAGGTATGAGTAGAACTATTAGGAAAACGTGGCTTTCAGGTTGTCGTAACTACAGGTAAAACGTCGCCCAATAGCTAGAGCATTTTCAACGCATTGGCTTTCTACTCTGCCACCATCATGACAGTTTTTGCATCAGGGGTGCCATGGACTAGCTTAACCATACTGGCATTAGTGTTTGCCGTAACCCGATTGCTTACCCCCTTTTTGTACATTGCCAATATCGCAACTGCAAGAAGCATTGTGGTTGTGATTGGGATATTCTGTTGCCTCTACATGCTTTCTTTACCGTTTGAGCTTTGACAGTTAACACTTAGAATGCCTTTAAGGCTTTCCCGCTATAATCCCTGCTCGTCGGCGCGACAGTTCTTCGGTCATCATTTTCGCAGTGACATGCATATCGTGGCGTTCTAGGTTAATCATTAATTGTATGCGCAGTTCTTCTGCGCGCTTGTCCAACTTGGTCCATTTAGGCGTTTCTGGTTGCAAGACGGCGAGTTGATGGTAGCAATCAATAATGGCATGAAAGAGTTGCGCCTCGAAACTAGTACGCTTTAACGGTGCTTTATCACTACTCTCGTCAATTTTCCCTTCTGCTTTTCGGCGGTTCCAATCCTGAATTTGATTCTCAGCGATTACGTCAAAAATACTCATCACACGCTCCTGTGTTGTATCGCCTTAACTCGTGTTGAGTGAAAGCAGAATATCCATTAAGTCTATATGATTTAGCCGCTATTACACAAAAAACCCGGCACATGGCCGGGTTAAACTAACTAATAGCCTTTTTTACGCTGTCGACTTGCCGACTGAACAGAGCGGTAAAACTTTCCTAATGATTTATCATTAGAACGTAACTCTGCCAACGATGCTCCATTTCGAGCTTGCTCGCGTTGCAGCTTAAAGTAGTTGCGCACCCGTCGTTCATCCAGTTCATGTTTACTCAATGCGTCTTGCACTGCACACCCTGGTTCAGATTCGTGACTACAGTTGCCAAAGCGACACTGCTTCGCGTATTGCTCAATGTCAGCGAACGTCTCTTTCACCCCATCGGCGCAATCGGCCAATTGCAACTCACGCATGCCTGGGGTATCTAATAATAATCCACCTTGTGGCAATAAGTGCATAGAGCGCGAGGTTGTCGTATGGCGTCCTTTACTGTCATCTTCTCGAATCCCCCCGGTAGACAAACGTTCGTCATTCAGTAAGGTATTCACTAGTGTAGATTTACCTACACCGGATGAACCAATAAAAGCGACAGTGTTGCCTTTTCCACACCATGATGCCAAGCACATCACCGATTGCGGATCTAACGCATTCACACTCTCCACCAACAACATAGGATCCAGTTCACGCAGTTGTTGTGCTTTCTCTTCTGCATCGTCGCAAAGATCGGCTTTGGTTAATACCACAACCGGCTCAACTCCAGCTTCTCGTGCTAACACAAGATAACGCTCAATCCGGCTCAAGTTAAAGTCATCATTCAACGAACTGACAATGAAAACTGTATCGACATTCGCTGCAATCAGTTGACGTTCTACTTTCGCGCCTGCCGCCTTACGACTGAACAAAGAGCTGCGCTCGAGTAGACGCTGAAACGTGCCTTCATGTTCCAACACCACCCAATCACCAACGGTCATTGCAGGAAGATGTTTGGTTATCTCTAGTTCAAATTCCCCTTTTTCACTCACCATCTTATACCCACTGCGATGATGAGCGATGATACGAGCCAAAAAGTTTGAGTCATAGTCGGCTAATGTTAACTGTTGCTGAAAGTAGGCTTTCCAACCTAAAGAAGAAAGCGAAGTTGAATGTGATAACGTAATGTTCTTTTTACTCATTTTTACTACCCTGAACCTATTAATAAATAGGGACTGTTTTTAACAGGGTCATCGACCCCAGCGGAGTAACGCCGGGCTTCACACACGCACTGCAATGATATCAGTTAGTAACGCGGTGCTGCCGGACGGGTTTTGAATACAATCATTTTATCTCTCCTAGCTAAATTATTGGCGTTGGAAAAGTAACAAAGCGCACGCTGCATTGCAATTACACGCCGACTGATTAAACGCAATAAACAAAAAACAGGGCAAGTGCCCTGTTTTTTTATATCTCACTCTCTGATTACGCCTTCTTGACGAACTGAGATTTGAGCTTCATAAAGCCAATGCCATCAACCTTACAGTCGATGTCATGGTCACCGTCAACCAAACGGATATTTTTCACTTTGGTGCCTACTTTAACCACAGATGAAGAACCTTTTACTTTTAGATCCTTAATCACGGTTACTGTATCGCCATCTTGCAGTAGATTGCCAACCGAATCTTTAATCACTCGCTCATCTTCAGCGCTATCCGCACCATCTTTTGACCATTCATGTGCGCACTCTGGGCATACATACATGTTTTGATCTTCATAAGTGTATTCAGAGTTACACTCAGGGCAATTAGGTAATCCAGACATAAATTAAGCCTTGGTTAAAGTCTTCTAAAGGCGCAATTCTATATCAAATATCCATTCGGCGATAGCCATTGAGCAAAACTGTACATTCATCCGATATATGAACAACATCACTAATGGTCTTCTTCTCTTTTGCTACAGTTATAATAAGTTTGGTTATATCTGAATCATTGCGCTTTAGGGGGAAACGATGAATAAACAATTCACCATTACTATCGCCGGCAACGATAAAGCAAAACAGTTAAATGCACTCGCAGCAATCACTCACCAACACGGTGGCAAGTGGATAAAAAGTAAAATTAGCCGCCTCGATGAACAAATCGTGGGAATTATTCGTATTGATGTACCAGAGCAGTCGTATGATTCCCTACAAAACAAATTATTGACTGAAACAGAGTGCCACGTCCGTGTTATTGATAGTGCAGCCATTACGCCCGAGCAATCTACACCAGCAACGCTCAAAATTGAATCGCGCGACAGACCAGGCATTATCCACGATCTCACTCAAGCGTTGGATGATTTTGGCGTTCAACTGCATACAATGGAGAACCATCGCATCTGTGTACCCGATGCTGGTCAAATGGTATTTTTTGCAGAATTAGCACTTGATATACCGCAATCACTCGATAAAGAACAGCTAATTAGAATGATTGAAGAGGTAGAGCCCGACCTAAAAGCTGAATTGGTCTAACATAACACTTAAACGTTGTGTCTTGTGGCGCAACGTTGCTTGTTTCATATGATACAGCTTAACGCTTACGCTTTACCGACTTTCCCCCAATAACAAGCCACTTTCCTTCACTGAAGATCACGATTTTCCTGTATTATCTCAACAATATTTATGCAGTGCAGGATGATTGGCTCCAATGATTGAACAAACACTTAATAGCGTATTTGGTTTTTCCCAATTAAGGGGCGGACAGCAGGCAGTGATTGACCGGGTTATTCAACATCAATCCTGCGCGGCCATTTTTCCTACGGGCTCAGGTAAATCTTTATGCTATCAGTTACCTGCTCTGCATCTTCCTCATCTAACGCTGGTTATTTCGCCGCTACTTGCGTTAATTAAAGATCAACTGGAATTTCTTCATCGCAAAGGCATTGCAGCAGCCAGTATTGATTCAACCAAGCGTCCAGAGGAAATACAACAGATCCTCGCCGCTGTCGCGTCTGGCGAGATTAAAATTTTAATGATCTCGGTTGAACGTCTAAAAAACGAGCGATTCCGGCACGCTATTAGTGCTATTCCTATTTCACTATTGGTGGTAGATGAAGCACACTGTATCTCAGAATGGGGCCACAATTTCCGTCCAGATTACCTCAAGTTGCCACAATATCGTGACAGCTTGAACATCCCACAAGTTTTGCTGCTCACCGCAACCGCGACACCAGCGGTTATTGATGACATGAAAAATAAATTTGCCATCAATGATGACAATGTTGTGGTCACTGGGTTTTATCGTCCAAATCTCGAACTCACGGTTGTTCCATCGGCACAAGACAAACGAGCGCAACTAACTAACCTAATACTGGCGGCCCCTCAGTCACCAACGATTGTCTATACCACGCTGCAACAAACTGCGGAACATGTAGCAGCTCACTTACAACGAAGCAGTATTCACGCTGCCAGCTATCATGCCGGAATGCCGAGTGAACAACGGGAAGCCATCCAAAATCAATTTATGGCGGGTGATATTGACTGTGTTGTCGCTACCATTGCGTTTGGCATGGGTGTCGATAAGGCAAATATCCGCCGAGTGATTCATTTCGATTTACCCAAATCGATGGAGAACTATAGCCAAGAAATTGGCCGAGCGGGTCGAGATGGACAACCTTCCCAATGCACCGTGTTAGCTGATAGGCAAGGCATTACCACACTGGAGAATTTTATTTTCGGTGATACCCCAGACCTAATGGCCATTGAATCTCTGTTAGCACAAGTTCCCGATAAAACGTGGCATATCAAACTCAATCAGCTCAGTACAGATACCAATATTCGCGGCCTTGCGCTAAAAACACTGCTGGTCTATTTGGAAATTGAGGGCATCGTTGAACCCGGCTATAGCTATTATGCTGAATACCGTTTTAAAACACATGTTCCATCTAACGAAATTATTCAACTCTTTGCAGGAGAGCGACGTCAATTTGTTGAACATCTCTTCAATGCCTCCCCCAAAGCCCGCCTTTGGCATCAAGTCGACTTCGAGTTACTTTGGCAGCGCTGCAATGGAGAACGTAAACGTGCAATACAAGCACTGGAGTACTTTGAGCAGCAAGGGCTAATCACGCTAGAAGCAAAACAGCTGACTGACGTCTACCACGTTCGCCAAGCAGAGTTCGATCGCAGCATAATAGCCCAACGCCTATTTGATTTAGCACAAACGAAAGAGACAGCGGCCATCGAACGCATAGACAATATGTTGGCATTTTTTGCTTCTTCACAATGCCTCTCCTATCAACTCGCCGATTACTTTGCCGACAAACAGCTACAAAAAAATCCACAAGGCTGCGGACATTGCAGTGTTTGCCTTGGCCAACCAGCTCAGTTACCACTTCCTCCTGCGCTCGCACTGCCCAACAATCAACAACTTAATGACTGGTGTGCTCCCTACATCGCGGCCGTGCAAGGTGTGGTTAGCAATAGCATGTTAGCGCACTACTTGTGTGGCTTATCTAGCCCAATCATTACCAAAACCAAAGCCCGAAAAATGGCCGGCTATGGGGCGCTAAGCAATGTGCCCTATCGTGATGTACTCGCCAGTGTTGAGCAATGGCGTCGTGACGCTTAAATCTCAGACAGAGAAAGCAGAACAGCGAGAAAAGTACTTGAGGTTCTGCCTTAGCATGGCACAATGCGCACCTCAATCTGGAGAGTAAAGATGAACCGTAAGAAAAAAATTAACGAAACGCTGCAGAAAAAGCTTAAGAAGAAAAACGCCAAGATACATAAAAGCAATAAGCCTCGCTATATCTCTAAAGCCGAGCGAGCCAAAATGGAAGCGGAACAAGCAACTGCAGATTCAGCCATTGAAAACGAAACAAGCAGCGACGACACACAAGCTTAGTCGCTCAAGCTCGATCTAGATTTACTCATATCTAGTGAAAAAGCAGATTGCCAAAACAAATGATTGGCAATCTGCTGTCGTAACTCAATAACTATTTCAGTAAACAGTTCCCATCAATACCAAGCACAGCCAGCACGAACTGACTATCGTTGCTTCAACCAATCATGTAACCTCGCCGCCGCTTCGGCTGGAGAGAGGCAACTGGTATTTATCGACGTATCATAATGCATATGTTGGTGAACTTGAGGAAACTCCCATTTAGCCAACCCAATCGCCCTATCTCCCCGCGCATGCTCACGGGCTTCACATATCGCAAGATCACACTCCACTTGAACTCGAACCACATCGAAACCAGACAAAATAAGGTTCAATGCGTCTACTTCTGCTTTATCAATCCACGCGTTGTCAATAATTACCCGACAGCCCGTCTCCAGCAGTGCACGCACACTATGATGATAGCCTTTTACCAATTGCGCATAATCAAAGCCATCACGTTCTATCGGTCTCCCCGCCATCATGTGTTGAAGATCGCTGGGAGGCAGCGCATAAAGCACACTATCAATACTAAAGTTTAAATATTGATGATTCAGTAACTCCTGCAGTTCCTTTGCTAAACTGGTTTTTCCTGAGCTGCCTGTTCCATTGAGTAATATCACATCGGGGTACATTAATGCTTCCTTTCTGGTTTAAACGTATCGTGGCATATAGAACGCAGTTTAAACAATCACCGACTCAATTAACATTTGGTGACCTTTTTTCTCGACCGACCCCATACTCCCCTACTCGTCACGTTACTCAGCGACCAATCTATTACCCCAGCGCATGACTTATCTGCAAATATATCATTTGCCGCATAAGTGACAACTTAATACACTTGCCGCCTCTTTAATGCAGGTTTTTGTCATGTTCAGCCAAACACTTTTTGCTCAACTTTTACGTATGCTTCTATTACTGCTGCTTTGTTTAGTCGCAGTACACCATAGCAAGCCTGTACTCAACGCACTATCGAGCCAAGCCGTTTCTAGCGGCTGCCATTCGCTCGATCACCACTAACAACCTATTTGCAAATAATTAGGCGCTTACTATGAGTATTTTCCGTTTTCCTATCTTAGTATGGCTCGGCATTGGTATATTGATTATCAGCCTTGGCATAAGACAATCTTTCGGTATTTTTATGATGCCGGTATCTGAGCATTTTTCATTAGGCAGAGAGTTTTTTAGCCTAACCATCGCTGTGCAAAACTTGCTATTTGGGGTATTTCAGCCCTTTGTTGGAATGGCAGCAGACAAGTATGGCGCAAAGCGAATTATCGCCCTCGGTGCATTGGCCTACGCCCTTGGCCTGTACTTAACCTCAATCACCACAGTCTCTTCTATGCTGTACCTATCCTTAGGCGCATTGGTCGGGCTTGGGTTGAGTGCGACCAGCTACGTGATTATTCTCGGCGCCGTTGCGAAAGTCGTCCCCGCAGAGCACACTGCAAAAGCCTTTGGCTTAACCACCGCTGCTGGCTCTTTTGGCATGTTTGCGGTTATCCCCGGCGCACAGACCCTACTAACACAATTTGATTGGCAAACCGCCATGCAAGTCTTTGCGCTAACCTGTTTTGTTATGGTTGCCTTCTCGGCTTTTATGCGAACACCAAAACGCTCTACAGGTCCAAACCAACCACTCGAACAACAACAAACTTTAGGGTCAGCATTAAAACAAGCATTTAGTCACCGTAGCTACTGGTTAATTCATATGGGATTTTTCGTCTGTGGCTTCCATGTAATGTTTATCGCGACCCACTTACCGAGCTACCTTGCCGATCGTGGCCTACCTGCGAATACCGCCGCAATGGCACTGGCGTACGTGGGTATTTTCAACATATTTGGTTCTTATTTCTGGGGACTAATGGGTGACAACTACAGTAAACGTCATGTGATGTCTGCGCTGTATGTGATCCGCGCGTTGGTTATTGCCGCCTTTATTGTGGTACCTCTAACACCAACGACATCCATCTTTTTTGGCGGGGCGATCGGTTTTTGTTGGTTAGGAACGGTACCACTGACTTCCGGTTTGGTTCGTCAAATCTTCGGCGCGCAGTACATGGCAACACTTTACGGCTTGGTTTTCTTTACTCATCAGGTTGGCAGCTTCCTAGGTGCATGGTTTGGTGGAAGAATCTACGACCACTATGGTTCATATACGCCAATTTGGTGGATGACGGTTGTGATGGCGGTACTTGCCGCTCTCATTCACTTGCCGATCAATGAAAAACCTGTCAATACCGATCAGTTGCAACATGCATAACGTGACGTTTGCATAACGAAATACAACAACGAAAAAAAGTGCCAATGATTACACCATTGGCACTTTTTCAACGAAAAACTTCTCCTTGTGAGTTAAGCGCAAAAATCACGACATCGAAAATTTAACTCTCATCGTATCAACCGTGTCGCCTCAATTTTGCACAAACAAGTGCATTATCACCACGCTCAATATATCGCACATTTGATCAGCGCTCCCAGCAGAGCGTATCTAATTGAGATACAATACAAAAAAGGGAGTTACCTCCACTGCAAATGTTAACAAGCGGTAACAGTAATGGCATTTAAATTTGTAATGCCATCGATATTTCATATACTTAACAACGAATTCTGATATGGAAGATCATTATGAAATACGTTACTAGGGCGCTATTAATTTCGTCCCTATTTGCAACATCAAGCCTACAATATGCTTCTGCCAATGAATGTGGCGCAGTCACCATTGCCGACATGAACTGGAATTCTGCCTCTCTCATTGCCAACATTGATAAATTCATTTTGCAGCATGGTTTCGGCTGTGATGCCGAACTGGTTCCGGGGGATACACAGCCGACAGGCGCGTCAATGGTATCTAAAGGTCAACCTGATATTGCCCCAGAATTTTGGAGTAATTCAATGCGTGAAGCGCTCGATATGGGCGTGAAAGAAGGCCGTATTCAGTATGCGGGAACCACGTTGACAGACGGTGGAGAAGAAGGTTTTTGGGTTCCAGCGTACATGGTTGAAAAAGACCCTACCCTTGCCACGATTGAAGGTGTGCTAGCCAACGCCGAACTATTCACCCACCCAGAAGATCCGAGTAAGTCGGGGTTTTATACCTGCCCTGCGGGCTGGAACTGTCAGATCTCTGCAGGCAACCTCTTTAATGCTTTGGGCATGGAAGCGGCAGGGTTTGAAGTGATCGATCCGGGCTCTGGTGCCGGACTCTCCGGTTCTATCGCAAAAGCGTATGAACGAGAAGAAGCTTGGTTTGGCTATTATTGGGCACCGACAGCCGTGCTGGGCAAATACAAAATGGTAAAAGTCGACTTCGGCAGTGGTGTTGACGAAACGCTGTTTAAAGAGTGCATTAGCCAAGAGACGTGTTTGGATCCGAAACCCACTATGTATCCGCCATCAATTGTTGAAACTGTCGTAACAGACAGCTTTGCAAAGCGGGCCCCCCAAGCGATGGCGTATTTCGACAGCCGCGAGTTCACCAATGCCCAAATGAACACCTTGTTGGCATGGATGGAGCAAGAACAAGCAGACGGTGAATATGCTGTTGAGTACTTTATGAAGGAATATAAAGCGACATGGTCAGCATGGCTAACCCCTGAAGTCGCCACCAAAGTACAACAAGCCGTCGACGAGCTATAAACGCTTCTTCACATTTATACGATTTCGCCACGCCTGTTACTTGAGGTGTGGCGTAGTTAAAGTCAAGGAGCAATAAATGACTACCGCTAGTTGGTTGAGTGAGATACCTCAACTAGACCGAAAACAATTACTCGATATTCGCAAAACACTTGATGGTGCCTATCGCGACTTCTCTCGTGAATACGGTGATACTATCGAGTCCTTATTTGATCCACTACTTAGTTTTCTTATTTGGTTCGAAAAGCTACTACTGACGAGTCCATGGTGGTTGGTTTTAGGTACTCTTGTTGGACTCGCCTACCTCGCCAGTCGTTCATGGAAACTCAGTGCGTCGGTTGGTATTGCATTTTTCCTCATCGGTTTCTTCGGTATGTGGGATAACACGATGCGAACCATGAGTATTATTCTGGTCTCTACCCTCGTTGCCATCTTGCTCGGTATTCCCACCGGCATTGCCATGGCACAGTCGAATAAAGCGCGAGCCATCATTACACCGATATTAGATATCATGCAAACCATGCCCGCGTTTGTCTATCTGATTCCGGTCGTTATGCTGCTAGGTATCGGTAAAATCCCGGGCGTTATCGCCGTGGTTATTTATGCCATTCCTCCCGTTATTCGATTAACGGATCTCGGTATACGCCTTGTTGACAAAGAAGTGCTGGAAGCATCGACCGCTTATGGCGCAAGCCCAACGCAACGCCTGTTCGGTGTTCAAATACCGCTAGCAATGCCAAACATTATGGCGGGAATAAACCAGACCATTATGATGGCCCTAGCTATGGTTGTTATCGCCTCAATGATTGGCGTAAAAGGTTTGGGGCAGCCTGTTCTAAAATCTATTACTAATCAATATTTTACCTTAGGACTACTGAATGGGTTAGCTATTGTCGCTCTGGCTATCATCTTCGACCGTGTCACACAAAGCTATGCTAAAAGGACACAAGCACACTTAGGAGGACGGGAATAATGACTCAGCCTCAGCCAATTATTGAGATTAAAAATCTCTATAAAATCTTCGGTCCTAAAGACAAATCTTACTTGCAAGCGGTAAAAGAGGGAGAGACAAAAGACGACCTACTCGCAAGAACGGGGCATACGCTAGGGCTACAAAACATCAATCTTTGTGTTTATCCCGGGGAGATATTCGTGATCATGGGTCTATCTGGTTCAGGCAAATCGACACTGATACGGCACTTTAATCGCCTTATTGACCCCTCTGAGGGAGAGATTATTGTCGATGGATCTGATGTTATGACACTGTCAGATAAGGCGCTTCGCGATTTTAGACGGCATAAAATGTCCATGGTGTTTCAACGATTTGGGCTACTTCCGCATAAAACCGTCATAGACAACGTTGGCTATGGCCTCCAAATCCAAGGGTTGAACAAAACTGAACGATTAAACAAAGCTAAGCAGTGGATTCAAACTGTCGGCTTAGAAGGCTATGAAGAGCAATACCCTAGCCAACTATCTGGTGGGCAGCAACAACGTGTAGGGCTTGCTCGAGCGTTATGCACCGATGCTGAAATTCTATTAATGGATGAAGCGTTTTCAGCACTCGACCCGTTGATTCGTAGCGAAATGCAAGATCAATTAATCGAACTACAAGAACGCTTACATAAGACCATTATATTTATCACTCATGATCTAGATGAAGCATTGCGCTTAGGTGACAGAATCGCCATTTTAAGAGATGGGGTTATTGTGCAGCAAGATAAGCCCGTCGACATCTTACTCCACCCCGCGGATGACTATGTTGAAGCCTTCGTTAAAGATGTAAATAGAGCAAGAGCACTCACCGTGGAAACGGTAATGCAACCGCCTATTTCGCGCATTACTGCCGAAACATTAGGAGAGGCACTGGCACAAATGCGTCGCTCTTCAGAGGACTACGGTTACGTTGTCACTGACGAAGGGTACCAAGGTGTGATTACTCAAGAAGCGTTAGAGCAGGTAAAACAGGCGGATTATCATAAAGAAATCCCTGATAAAATGTTAAATGATGTACCTGCCGTTAAATGCGACGCCTTGCTTGAAGCAATCATTCCTGAAACGCTAGACAGTGACCACCCTTTGCCTGTCATTGACGAAAAAGGAGAGCTACAAGGACACTTGTCTAAAGCTACCCTTGCTGACGTTCTGAGTGACAATTCTGCAGCAGAGGCAGAAGAGACCAACAACAAATCAGATGTGGAGAGAAATGGTGCGGCATAGATGGTGAATGGTGTAAATCTCGGTTTGCACCATTCACTTTTTTCAACGATATATCAACTTATTACAACGTCAAATTAAGAAAATTCATAGCCCTCTGGCACTACAACAATGCCTTTGTCTGAAATCGTAAAACGGGCTCTATCCTCGGCCAAATCGTAACCAATTTTCGTTCCTGCCGGCACAGTAACATGCTTATCGATAATACAATTTTTTATCTGTGCACCCTGCTCTATAGTGACATTATCAAACACTATCGCATTGGAAACTGTCGCCGCATCTCTAATTTTAACCTGTGGGAAAATAATCGATCCTTGTACTGCCCCGCCCTCAATCAACACGCCATTGGAAATAATTGAGTTAATAAATATTCCCTCATTGCCGTTTACCGACGCCACTGTTCTGGCTGGAGGTTGTTGCGCTTCATAGGTTCTTATTGGCCATTCTGGTTGATAGAGGTCAAGAGGCGTTTCTGTACAGAGTAAGTCCATATTCGCCTGATAAAACGAATCTAATGTACCCACATCTCTCCAATACGAGTCCTGTGATACTCGCCCCTCTTTTCCGCCGAACTGATAGGCATACGTTGCTTCTCTATCAATGAGCTGAGGAATAATGTTCTTTCCAAAATCATGTTCTGATTGAGGCTGAGCCGCATCCGCCTCCAACATCTGTTCTAAGATATCTAATGAAAAAATGTAGATCCCCATTGACGCCATTGCCTGGCTTGGGTCGTCTGCCATTGGCTGAGGGGACGCCGGCTTTTCAGCAAATGACCTTATCCGTTGTTCAGAATCTGCCTGAATAATGCCAAATGATTTCGCCTCATCGAGCGGAACAGGCATACACGCAACGGTTAATTCTGCACCAGTTTGCTTATGTTGTTCTAGCATTGGTGCATAGTCCATACGGTAAATGTGATCGCCCGACAGTACCACGACATATTTTGCACCGCTACGAGATAACAGGTACATATTTTGATAGATCGCATCTGCGGTACCACTATACCAATGTTCTCCCTTTAACATCTGGGGTGGCACAGTGGTGACATACTCGCCCAACTCTGGATTAAAGACGGACCAGCCATCGCGTAAGTGCTTTTGTAATGAGTGAGATTTATACTGAGTTAGCACCAAGATACGTCTTAAACCTGAGTGCAAGCAGTTCGTTAGGGTGAAATCGATAATTCGATACTTCCCCCCAAAAGGTACGGCTGGTTTTGCGCGACGGTCTGTCAAAGGAGAAAGCCGAGAGCCCATTCCACCAGCCAACACTACCGTGATCACATCCTGTTTCATTGTCTCTCCTTTGCTCTTAGTGAGTTAAATACGCCATTGATAGAAACAAAGCAAATTTAACGCCAATGTCGTCACACAAAATAATTCAATATAAAGTGATGATAGTAATTAACTTTTACATGGTAAAAAAGAATAAACCGAAAACCTGCACCACTAAGCATTAACCCATGCCCCGATAAGAAGCAGGCTTAAAGCCAAACCTGCACCAAAATGATGCATCGCAAACCATTACGTTTTTAATGGCATTTGATGGTAATAAACGGAGAGGACATAACACTTAATAAAACCGACAGAGGCTAGCTCACTGATGAGATTAAACTATTAGTCTTATCACGACTCACTGCCCTTATACAGTTCACTAAGTCGAGACCACATCTAGAAAATCAAAATATCACTATTGATTTAAGGCGTATCTTCAGGAGTAATAACCATGACCTGCCCATTTAGCAGATAAGTTATCCCATGACCAACTTCTACGGCTAGGGGAGCAACAGTCATGAAGCCGGCACTGAAAGAGTGTGGAATTAGCAAGCCAATATTACCACACTCCTTACGATAGCTTTTATTCAGGTCGTTTTGCTAACACCTGATCAATATCTTGTGCCGAGTGGCGCTCTGGCACTTGTTCCCACTCCTCACCAAAGGAGCGATTAACGATACGTCCTCGCTGCACCGCTTCTCGAGACTCAAGCAGTTTGGCCCATCGAACAACATTGGTATAAGACTCGACTTGCAAAAACTCAGCGGCGTCGTACAACTTGCCTAACACTAGATTGCCATACCAAGGCCAAATCGCCATATCAGCAATGGTGTACTCATCGCCTGCAACATAGGTATTACCTGCTAACTGCTTATCTAGAACATCAAGTTGGCGTTTTACTTCCATCGCAAACCGATTAATAGGGTATTCCTGTTTTTCGTCAGCATACGCGTAAAAGTGACCAAATCCGCCACCTAAAAATGGTGCCGAGCCTTGCGCCCAAAACAACCAGTTAAACGTTTGAGTTCGTGCAACACCACTGCGAGGTAAGAACAAATCAAACTTCTCTGCTAAATGCACGAGTATTGATGCTGATTCAAATACATTAACATCGATATCACCCGATTTATCCACCAGAGCTGGAATTTTTGAGTTAGGGTTAACACCAACAAACCCTGATGAGAACTGGTCAGACTCACCAATGTTAATAAGAAACGCATCATACTCAGCGTCTTTAATTCCAAGTGCAAGCAGTTCCTCAAGCAGAATAGTCACCTTTTGGCCGTTAGGGGTACCCAGTGAGTATAATTGCAACGCATGTTCGCCGACTGGCAACGCTCTATCAAATCTTGCACCAGATTCAGGGCTATTGATATTGGCCCATTTATTACCACCACTGGCATCATTTACCCATACTTTGGGCGGGACGTAGTTATTTTCCATCGTTCATTAGTCCTTTAGAGTTAGACACTGTTGAGCTTTCTATACTCAGAGTGGATTTAAATAGACAATAATTCAAGCACCAAACCAGAGTAAGCAGACCTAGGCAACAATACAGCGTCGATGACATCAAGCATTCGACCTTGCGCACTAAGCATTAAAATATATACATCGATGCACTAATTGACATACATATCAATTTCTGTGATCCTGCAGATGTACCGCACTAAAACAATGTACTTAGAATGAAGAAGATACTCATTGCAGCAACCCCCGAAGTCCTGACTGGTTTTTTCCAAAACGGCCTACATATAGACTACCCTATCTACTGTCAATTCTGTTACCAAGATGCAAAATTCCCACTCGCATCAGATTGTAAAAATATGAAACCTATTCAGTTTTTAAATGGAACGCTTGCAGCGACTCAGGTTGGTACCACGCCTTCAATGAGTCGACAAGACAATACACGCGCAAAGAGAAAACTCACTCTAAATCAAACCACGCCTCGGTAAACCCATTTGAATGACACACAGATCAAACCAACCTGAAACACTTGACACAAAAAAATCCGAGACCAAAATTGGACTCGGATTTTTTATTAAGTGCTCAGTACACTTATTGCTAAATCATCGCAATAAATGTTTATTCTTCAATGCCGCGAGACTTTAGGAACTCACTGTAAGTACCACGGAAGTCATTAATTTTGCCGTCTTTGATTTCCAAAATTCGGGTCGCAATAGAATCTACGAAAATACGATCGTGACTGACGAAGAACAACGTGCCTTTGTATTTCTCTAACGCCGTATTCAACGATTCAATCGACTCCATATCCATATGGTTCGTTGGTTCATCCATTAGCAAGATATTTGGTTTATGCATCATCAGCTTGCCAAGTAACATACGGCCTTGTTCACCACCAGACAGTACACCGACTTTTTTCTTGATGTCGTCTTGAGAAAACAGCAAACGACCTAAGAAACTACGTACAACCTGTTCGTCATCGCCTTCATTTTTCCATTGTGACATCCACTCAAATAGATTGAGGTCTTCTGCAAAGTCAGACGCATGATCCTGTGCATAGTAACCAATGTTACTATTTTCAGACCACTTATACTCACCGGTTTTCGGCGCTAAGTTGTCAGAGAGTGTTTGAAGTAACGTGGTTTTACCAACACCATTCTCGCCAATGATAGCGATACGCTCTCCTACCTCAAATAGTCCTGTGAAATCAGACCAAAGTACATCGCCATCAAAACCTTGTGATAAGTTCTCAACTTCTAATGCATTACGGAATAATTCTTTCGACTGCTCAAAACGAATAAACGGGTTCTGGCGACTCGACGCTTTTACTTCTTCTAATTGAATTTTATCAATTTGCTTAGCGCGCGATGTTGCTTGCTTCGCTTTTGAAGCATTTGCAGAGAAACGTGCAACAAACGTTTGTAGTTCAGCTATTTGAGCTTTCTTCTTCGCGTTATCTGCAAGTAGACGTTCACGACTTTGTGATGCTGCCATCATATATTCGTCGTAGTTACCGGCATAGGTACGCAGCTCACCATAATCAAGGTCAGCCATATGTGTACATACTGAGTTCAAAAAGTGACGGTCGTGCGAAATGATAATCATGGTGCAGTTACGTTCATTTAACGTCTGCCCAAGCCAGCGAATGGTATCAATGTCCAAGTTGTTCGTCGGTTCGTCGAGTAACATGATATCTGGATTCGCAAACAATACCTGTGCCAATAGCACACGTAGTTTCCAGCCTGGAGCGACTTCACTCATTAAACCAAAGTGCTGCTCTAACGGGATACCTACTGATAGCAAGAGTTCACCAGCTCGAGATTCTGCGGTGTAGCCATCCATTTCAGCAAACTCTGTCTCTAGGTCCGCCACTTTCATGCCATCTTCTTCACTCATCTCAGGCAGTGAATAGATACGATCGCGCTCTTGCTTAATCTCCCACAACTCTTTGTGGCCCATGATAACAGTGTCGACCACAGAGAACTCTTCATAAGCAAACTGATCCTGATTCAACTTGGCAATACGCTCGTTAGGATCTTTTGAAACATTACCGCTCGTTGGTTCCAGTTCACCACTTAGAATCTTCATGAACGTCGACTTACCACAGCCGTTCGCCCCGATAAGACCATAGCGGTTGCCTTCACCAAATTTAATGGAGATATTCTCAAACAGCGGTTTTGCGCCGAACTGCTGGGTAATGTTTGCGGTGGTTAGCACGATGATGACCTTTCTTTAGAAACCAAAAGCGCGAAGACTATCGAGATAAAGCGATGAGTGCAAGAATTATCCACCGCGATACGTCATAATCCGCTTCACCACTAAGTAATATAAGGTCTGACTATGTCAGGTCACCGTTAAAAAAACTCTGGCTGCGACATAGATTCCAGCAACAAAAGAAATAATTAAGGCAAACCATAAAGCGCGCGTTAACTAAGTACATAACATGGAGAACAACGATGAAAAAAACACTACTAATTGCCGCTCTATTTACTTCAGCAACCGCTATTGCGGCTGATAACCAAGTTTACCGCTGTGAACATAACGGGGTAGAAAGACTCATTGAGGTTCGCTACCCTGAAGGCACCACTGTACCGTGCGATGTAAACTACACAAAAGCCGATGGCAGCCAAGTTCTATGGAAAGCAGCAAACACTGAAGGTTACTGCGAATCAAAAGCTGCCGAATTTGTAAAGAAACAACGTGGCTGGGGCTGGAATTGTCAGTTGGATATGCCTGCTCCGGTTCAACTGCCTGAAATAACAGATGAAATTGAAGCCGTTGAAGTTGAAGCGATTGAAGTCGAAGCCGTTGACGAGCTAACAGAGTAAACCACACGCAACGACAATGAATAAAAGCCTAACGCCGACACGCATTGCAAGTCGGCGTTATTTTGTATACCACTACTTTTTACTACTAATCCAATGCTAAGCTATCCACTTTAGCGGCGCAGACAAAATCATTTAAGTGCAGTCCTTTTATCGAGTGACTCCACCAGGTCACCGTTACTTTCCCCCATTCCAGTAGAATCGCGGGATGGTGAAATTGTTCTTCGGCGAGGTTCGCAACCTGGTTGGTAAATGCGAATGCTTGTTTGAAGTTATTAAACACAAACACACGCTCTAACTGGGGAACCCCTTCTCGCTCTATAATCTGCCATTCAGGTAATTGAACCAACAATGCTTGTTGTTCGTTCGCTGCCAATGCGGTTGCCTCTTTTCCGCACGCTTCACACTTCAAATCATTTAGCATCGAGACTCTCCTTTGGGTTACTTTGATTTCACATTTAAATTTGCTTCACGTTAAATAACGGGTGAAACAGTGGCTTTGCTTGTGCTCTTACCACATCCGCCATTAGATCTCGCTGACTCAGCGCGAATAAGTCATTGATGCTATCTAGGTAATAATATATTGGCTGCATAATGTCGATTCGGTATGGGGTACGAAGTACACTTTCAACATCAAAAGGATGGCGCTCGATACCTTCTCCCTCAAGCGCAGAGATCGACTCCCCAGGTGATGACAGTATTCCCCCTCCGTATATTTTCATCTTGCCATCTTCTTTCACTAAACCAAATTCAACGGTAAACCAGTACAAGCGTGCCAAATAGACCCGTTGCTGATGGGTTGCCTGGCTACCCAGCCGTCCGTAAGCGTGAGTGAATGATGCAAAATCAGGGTGCGTTAACATCGCGCAGTGGCCAAATATTTCGTGAAAGTAATCAGGTTCTTGCAAATAATCGAACTCTTGCCGCCTTCGCAGGAACGTCGCGACCGGAAATTTTTTCTCAGCTAGCAATCCAAAGAAACGATCAAAATTAATGAGTGCAGGTACTGGTTCACAGCACCACCCTGTTGTCTCCTTAAGGACACGATTTACATCTGGCAATTGCGGCACCTGATCCACTGACAACGCAAGACGAGACAAACCATCAATATAGTCCTGACACGCACGACCCGATATCACACTCATCTGGCGCTGTACCAAATCACGCCATACGCGATGTTCATCGTCGTCCCATGCAACGTAGCCATCGCTATCAACGGGTTTTGAATGGTATGTTGACATCTCGTTCTCTGCAGTTGTTCTACCTACTTCTAAGCCTAACTAGCACTAACTAACTTGCCACTCAGTAAAGCCCACTTTGCATCATGCGTAATGTAACAATATTTTTACATCGCGAAATGTGAGCTATATTTCAATCAGTAGTTCGCACGGCTTGGCACAGGAGCTTTATATGCGACAGCGATTTCGTTTTCCTTTGAAACAAGGCATTACCACTAACCAGGCACATTGCGACCTACCTGAAGGCACGTATGAAAGAGAGTGTGGGCGTGATGGTTTTTTTGGTCCGGCCAGCCATATCTATCATCGCCATATGCCTACTGGGTGGACAGACTGGCATGGGCCACATCGTCCACGCGCGTTTGATTCTCGCCAACTCCATGTGCAAACGAACAGTTTTTGGCAAGCACCGATTCTGTTATCTAATTCAGCACTGAGCATACGGTTTTGGCACTGTGCCCAACCCATGACTCACCTTGTTCGCAATGGAGACGGTGATGAATTGCTCTTCATCCACCAAGGTGAAGGCGAACTATATTGCGATTATGGTCAATTGAGCATCAGTGAGGGCGACTATGTGGTTATTCCTCGAGGAACCTGCTGGCGCCTCTATCCATCATCGCCCATCACATTAATGGCCATTGAAGCCACCCATCGTGCCTTCCAACTCCCTGATCGTGGGATCGCTGGCGAGCATGCCATCTATGATACTGGCGTATTAGTAACCGCAGAGATTAATGCTCGATTTCTTGAGCAACAGCGTGATGATCACCCGTGGGAAATCCACTTAAAAGCGCGCAATAACGTTAACATTATCTGTTATCCCTTCAACCCTTTAGATGCAATCGGTTGGAAAGGAGAAGTGACGGTATTTAAGCTCAACTGGCGCGACATCCGCCCATTGATGAGCCATCGCTATCATCTTCCCCCTTCGGTGCACAGCACTTTTGTCACTGACGATTTTGTTATTTGTACTTTTGTGCCGCGCCCCATTGAACAAGACCCCGGCGCACTTAAAGTGCCGTTCTTTCACAGCAATGATGACTTTGATGAAGTGATCTTCTATCACGCTGGGCAATTCTTTAGTCGCGACAACATTGATGCTGGCATGGTGACATTTCATCCTTGCGGTTTTACCCATGGGCCCCACCCTAACGCACTCTCTTCGCAAGGAAAAAAACTCGCAACCGATGAAGTGGCTATCATGATCGACTCAAGAATTCCTCTGGATGTATCTCAACATGCTGAAAATACAGAGAATATTGACTATTGGGCCTCATGGAAAAGCTAATTTACATTGTAAATAGAGGATCATTATGAAATTTGCCTCATTAAATCATGGGCGTGATGGACAGTTAATCCTTGTCTCAAAAGATCACGCCTTTGCCACTTATATCAATGACTTAGCACCAAACTTGCAATTTGCACTTGATAATTGGTCGCTATTGGAAAATGACTTACAACACCAATACAAGTTACTCAATATGGGAAAAATTCCCCAATGCTTTAAGTTTGATCCTACTCAATGCCACTCACCGTTGCCCCGCGCTTTCCAATGGGCGGATGGGAGCGCATACGTTAATCATATCGAGTTAGTCAGAAAGGCCAGAGGGGCTGACATGCCACCGAGTTTTTGGCGCGATCCTTTGGTCTATCAAGGCATGTCTGATGGGTTCTTGCCACCTCATGCTGATATTCCACTGCTTAACGAAGCATGGGGGTTAGATTTTGAAGCTGAAGTCGCCGTTATAACTGACGATGTCCCACTAGGCACGCCCGCTTGTGACGCTGAACAACATATAAAATTGTTCATGCTGGTTAATGATATTTCGCTCCGCAACCTTATCCCCACCGAACTCGCCAAAGGGTTTGGATTTTTCCAATCCAAGCCGGCTTCTGCGTTCTCCCCAATTGCAGTCACCCCTGACGAGCTTGGCACCAGTTGGCATGATGGCAAGCTTCATCTTGAGCTTGAGGTTTACCTGAATCAACAACTTTTTGGTCACCCTAATGCTGGTAAAGATATGACGTTCTCTTTCTTTGATTTGTTAGCCCACTGTGCAAAAACACGCGCTTTAGGGGCGGGAACCATTATAGGATCGGGCACCGTGTCCAATGTCTCTGCTAACGTCGGTTCTTGCTGTCTTGCCGAACAACGCATGCTAGAAAAGCTCAATGATGGTGATATTCGTACCCCGTTTCTTGGTCATGGTGATCATGTCCGCATTACGATGCACGATGATCAAGGTATGCCTATCTTTGGTGAAATCAACCAAACCGTGATTCAACAGTGAGGTGATGCTTTATGATCTTGTACGATTACCCTCGCTCATCTGCTGCATTTAGAGTGCGTATTGCGTTGAATTTAAAGAACATTAATTATGACCGTGTCGTCGTATCGTTACTAGAGCAAGAGCAACATGCCACCGACTTTGCCCTGTTAAATCCAAATGCATCGGTACCCGTATTACTAACGGATGAAGGAGCAATCTCGCAATCGATGGCGATCATTGAATACCTTGAAGATATTTCCCCCTCACCGTCACTGTTGCCATTTCATCGCTTAGACAAGGCTAGGTGTCGCAGTATCGCCCAACTGATTAGCACCGATATTCACCCTCTAAACAACCTTAGGGTACTCAACTACCTCAGCAATACATTGCAAATCAGTGATGAGCACAAAATGACGTGGTATCACCACTGGATCGCACGAGGATTTGCAGCCATCGATAAAATGATTCATAGCAACCAAACACCATACTGCTGTGCAAACACACCCACCGTTGCTGACGTTTGCTTAATACCACAACTCTATAATGCTCGTAGGTTCCAGTTGGATCTAACCCCTTATCCCAAACTGCTCGATATCGAATCGGCTTGTCTTGCACTACCCGCTTTCTCTGATGCCCATCCAGATAATTTGATGGAGTAGCACCCAATGTCAGCACCACTTTGGACACCGAATCGCCAGAGAATCACCCACTCGCAACTGAATCAATTTATGGTCATGCTCAGTGAGCGCCACCAGCAATTATTTCACGATTATCACCAGTTGCATCAATGGTCTGTCGAACACGCTGACCTATTTTGGAGTGATGTTTGGGACTACTGTAACGTTATCGGCATTAAAGGCGACACTTACACAACATCTGGCCGTGCAAAGTATGGTGAGCAAGTGCGTGCAAGGGATACAGAATGGTTTCCCCACGCCTCGCTCAACTATGCTGAAAACCTTCTAGCGTCTGCCACCCAACACCCCACTGACAGCGCAATCATCTTTGAAAATGAACATGGCGAATCCGTCACGTATTGCTGGCAAGCACTTTACCAACACGTGTCGAGTGTGCAGCAATGGCTACTCGCACAAGGGGTGAAACAAGGCGATGTGGTCGCTGGCTATTTACCCCACAGCCCCTACGCCGTTATCGCTATGCTCGCCACCGCCAGCCTTGGTGCAGTTTGGACATCTACATCGCCTGACTTTGGCGAACGTAGCGTCTTCGAACGTCTAGGACAAGTCAGACCAAAGGTGTTATTTTGTTGTAATGCTTATAGTTTTGGCCATAACGTCCACTCAATGGCCGAAAAGAATAGCGCTATTCTTGCTGAGCTCTCATCTTGCCAAGCGGTATGTGAAGTGACTTATATTGCAACACACTCAACATTGGCGCAAACCGATGTTGCCTCATTACACCGTTATCACTATATAATTTGGGACGCGCTGCTGTTGCACTACCCCCCGCAACCGCTTGGCTATGTCCATGTCCCATTTAACGCACCATTGTTTATTCTCTATTCGTCTGGCACAACCGGCAAACCGAAGTGCATTACACACTGTGTGGGCGGTACGTTACTCAATCACCTCAAAGAGCATCAACTTCACTGTGATATAAAGCCAAATGATCGCGTTTTCTATTACACCACATGTGGTTGGATGATGTGGAACTGGCAAGTCTCAGCGCTGGCGTCCGCAGCGTGCTTAGTTATCTATGATGGACACCCACTACTGTCTACCGATACCTTGTGGTCTTTAGCTGAACGCCATCAAGTCACATTATTTGGAACAGCAGCCAAATACCTCGAGAGCCTAGAAAAATCCCATTTCGTTCCCAATAAAATATTTGCATTAAACAAGCTAAAAACCCTCTGCTCGACTGGTTCGGTTCTTCACCCCCATCAATTCGATTTTGTTTATCGGGCAATAAAAAACGACCTTCATCTCGCTTCAATTTCTGGTGGCACAGATATTTGCGGCTGCTTTGTATTAGGAAACCCTATATCGGCAGTTTATCAAGGCGAGTGTCAGGGCGCTGCACTTGGCATGGATGTTGATGTATTTGACCAAGATGGCCATCCGTGTCAACAAACGCGTGGAGAGCTTGTCTGTAAAAATAGCTTTCCTAATCAACCGATCGGTTTTTGGGGCGACTCTGGCGAGCAGTACCATAATGCGTATTGGAACAAGTACAATGGCGCGTGGCATCACGGCGATGATGTGTGTTGGACCATACATGGTGGCATGACTTTTTTTGGCCGCAGCGACGCGACCCTCAACCCAAAAGGGATACGCATAGGTACAGCCGAAATCTATCGCGAAGTTAATGCCTTAAAAGAGGTGGTTGACAGTGTCGCGGTTGGGTTACCTCACCAGGGCGATGAGGATATTATTCTCTTTATTCAACTCAGCCCTAATACCGTATTAGACGAAAATCTAGTGACAAAAATCACTCAACGTTTAAAAACAAACTGTTCTCCTCATCACGCACCAGCGAGCATTCATGCCATCAGCGACATCCCCCGAACCAAATCAGGAAAGATCGTAGAGCTTGCAGTAAAAAAAATCCTTCAAGGTCAAACCATTGATAATATTGGGGCCATCGCAAACCCTGAAGTACTAGAGGAAATTAAAGCGATTTACAGGAAAGATAACTCACTTCCGTTTGAATAAAGATGTCGGAGGGCGGTGAGCGACTTAACCATCTTTAGCTCTTAGATCGCCCTCTCTATCGATCTATAGAGTTGGGAGTTGCGTTCAATCGCTTCCTTAAACGCGCTTGAGCCCTACGCGATACGTTAAGTAGGGCTCTCTTGTCTTCCAATAATCGACCGAGCAGTGCAGCGCTATCGACGAGGCGGACGTCCACGAGATGAGCGATTTTTAAATGCAGATGCGGCTTTAGCCTGCGACTTCAGAATAGAATCAACGGTTAGCGGCATCGGTTCTTTAGGTTCAAGACCATGAGGGAAAGTACGCGCTCTCGGCGGCAAGTCATATTCTTCGGCACTCGCTCGTGGCATGCGCTTAAAGCGATAGAGGTAAAAATTCTCTAGCTTTTCTCTCGCCCATTCCGTTTTCTTTAAATACTTCACGCTACTCTCAATCGAAGGCTTAGTGTTAAAGCAGTTAAAACGCATTGCTGTATCTAGAATGTCCCAGCCATAAAAATCCACCAGCTCTTGCAACATAGTCTCAAGCTTTAGCCCATGCAGTGGGTTGTTTTGTTGCAGTTCGATTCTTTCTTCATCAGTCATCATTTTGCGGTGTTACTCATTAAAGTGCGGAGTTGAGTAAAGTATACAGTGTCAATATATCTAAAGCCACGATACGACAATTTTACTAAATCTCCTGGTAAAAGTATCCATCGGTACGCAAGTGCAAAGATGGGCAAGTGTAGTGGTTCAAGCTTTCGCATTCACATTGATGTAAATAACATGAAAAGCCACACTTCCGATCAAACTATATTGCTCGCCGGCAACAAACTAATCCCCAGCTAGACCGCAATCGATAGTTCAAAAACCCGCCGTACAACCGATAGTGCTTGCATGTATCTATTTTGACGCTAGAATCCAGCGTTTTATTTGCTTGTGCTCGTGAGAATATGCTAGATCCTTCTATTTTACCTATCTACTTAGCCGCCGTCGTTGCGCTACTGTTAATTCCCGGGCCAGATATGCTACTGATTACTAGCTCCAGTTTAAGCTATGGCAGAAAAGTAGGCATCTATGCGAGCTTAGGCAATGCAACATCGGGGCTTATTCTCACTTTCGCGGCTGCGCTTGGGGTATCCGCCATGATTGCCATGAACAGCATGGCATTAAGCGGGTTACAAATCGCCGGTGGGCTCTATTTGTTGAAAATGGGCTGGGATTGCCTACGCACAGAGCCAAGTAACACCCCTGAACTAGAGCAAGAAAGCAGTATTGCGGCAACACTGTATCGACGGGCTGTAATTAGTAACTTGCTGAACCCAAAAGCATTGATGTTTTTTGTGCTTTTTCTTCCGCAATTTGTCTCTCACCATATTGCCGCATCGTCAGGGCAACAGATGTTGGCATTAGGACTCATGCTTAATGTTATGGGTTTACTCTTTAATCTGCTCCTCGTCGCGATGGTCGGGTCGCTCGGAAAACACCTATTACAAAATGAACGTTTTCGAACCAATCAACATAAGTTAATGGGCGGCGTCTTCTTTATACTCGCACTCTGGCTATTGGTTTCTCAAGTCCCGGCTCTTAACTAATCGGCATGACGCGTTGTTTTTATATACTACTGTGTGAAAAATAGAAAAGGGCCAGCTAATTTAGCTGACCCTTTCTCTTTTTTACTGTCTATATTTCTGTTTTTTAATACCTATATTGCTGAGCGCTGCTCCTGACAGACGTCTTGTTGCACCGTTGGTGGTGCCGCTTCGTAATGGCTAAATTGCAAACTAAATGAGCCTTCTCCGCCAGTCATAGCACGCAACTTACGTGCATAATCTTGCAGTTCATTTAACGGCGAGCGCGCTTTAATGCTCGAAAAGTTGCTGCCCTCAGGAAGGGTTCCAATAATAATTCCCCGATTAGCCGATAAGTCTCCGGAAACATCACCCACCGTTTCTGTTGGTATTGACAAGCTAATATCAACAATAGGCTCCAGTACAATCGGTGATGCTGCATTAACCGCATTCAAGAAAGCTTTTTTTCCGGCAATCACAAAGGCGATCTCTTTCGAGTCAACCGAATGATACTTACCATCAAAAACGGTTACTTCAATATCTTTGATCGGGTTTCCAGATATTGCACCTTCCTCAAGCGCTTGCCGAACCCCCTTTTCCACCGCTGGAATCAGTGCGGTTGGAATTGCGCCACCAACTACTTTGTTAACGAATTTGAAGCCTGCTCCCCTCTCGAGTGGGCGTACTTTTAAATGTACTTCTCCAAACTGGCCCGCTCCACCGCTTTGCTTTTTGTGACGATAGCTTCCTTCCGCTGACAGAGTAATCGTTTCAAAATATTCTACACTCGGTTGGGACGTATCCACTTCCACTTTATACACCAACGCCATTTTTTCCAAGGCGACTTTAAGGTGGAATTCACCCTGACCGCTAATGATCGTTTCATTCGTGCGAACACGATGTTCAATCGTCAACGATGGGTCTTCTGCTGCAATTTTACCCAAGACTTCGGATATTTTTTGCTCATCACCCCGTTTTTTCGGTTTCACAACCAAGCTGTGCATCGGGTTAGGAAATGCTAAGGTTTGCATCACCACACCATCTTCGTCATGTGAATCATGGATGACGGAATCAAAATAGAGATCATCAACCTTTGCCAACACACATAAATCGCCGGCTCTTGCCTGACTAATTTCTGTACGCTGCTTTCCTTGCAATTGATACAAATGACCAACTTTAAATGCCTTATTGCTCTCCCCTACATACAGTTGGCTACCCGCGTTAATTTCGCCTTGGAATACACGGATATAGGCCAGTTTGCCCAAATAAGGGTCCACGCTAACTTTATACACATGGGCCACGACGTGGTCGAGTGTTTCACAATCGACAGAGATAGACTTATCATTTTTCTCTAGTAGTGGTGGATTTCCTTCGGAAGGCATTGGCATTACATCAACTAATGTTTGTAGTAATAACTCTTCCCCCGCGCCACTTTGGCCAGAAACAAAGCAGATTGGAATAATGTGCCCAGTTCGAAGTGCTTCTTCAAAAGGCGCGTGTAACTGCTGCGGTGTCAATGCTGAACCTTGTTCTAAATACAGCTCCATCATCGCTTCATCGACTTCAATGACCTGGTCAACTAACCGTTCATGTAAGCTTTCTACATCAAATGCGCAGGTGTCTGTCCCATACTCTGGTTTAAAATAGCAATCAACAATAGCGTCGCCGTCGGGTGTTGGCATATTGACGGGAAGACAGACTGAGCCAAATCTCTGTTCAATCTCTTGCAGTAATGCCATTACGCCGCCCACACCAGTATCGACTTTATTAACCACGATCATCTGGCATTTTTTACGCGCTTGAGCAAAGTGAAACAGTTGTTCAGATAGCTGAGTTATTGGCATCGATAGATCAAGAACCAATGCTGTCGTTTCTACTGCAGGGTAAATACTTAACGCGCGGCCTAGCAGTTCAGGCAGCCCTGGCGTATCAATAATATTAAGGCGATGATCGCACCACCTCATTGTAACAGGCGTTGATTCAATACTGTGATGATAACGGATAGATAAAGGATCGAAATCGGTGGTTGTGTCCCCTTTCTCGACGCTTCCTAAATGTGTTTTTGAATGGGATGTATACAGTAAACGCTCTATTAAGCTCGTTTTGCCGACACCACTTTGGCCAACAAAAGCAATATTGCGGACGTCATTAATTGACATAGCTATCTCCTTAACAAACTCAGAATATTTTAGGCATTATTCATAGTGGCGGATAATCCGCCCGCTCGTCTTCCAAGTCATTTTTCGGATAGCTCGTCTCAAGGCGCCCCCTTTTATTAACGAATTATAGTTAAATTGGCTTGATTCTCAGAACTTTACTGTGAACCACTTCATAGCTTGCAATGATGAGACATTTACAAGTCACAAACCAACAAAAAAAGCACTACATTTAACCAGCGAGATGATGTCACCTCTCTCTGATGTCGTTTGAAACTCAATGGCAGGGCAGAATATGAACAAGCATGATAAGTTCGACCAAACATTGACCAACGCCGAACGGAATAGTATCGATACCGAATATGACCGTTGGCCTATTAATTTCGAGATTCCTTTAGCAGACTTTTGTAATGACGGTTTAGGACTATCAGCCGATGAAGAGCGCTTGTCTCGACGAATCAATGCCGCGCGCCTAACTGGGTGTTAAACAACGCACCTACAACACTGATTTAAAGTGGAGTCATAGGCATTGTAGTTATTAGGTAAAAAAAAACCTGCCGTTAATGGGAAGGAGTCCGGCAGGATGGTTAGGAATAGGTAACTAAATGATTTAAAGAAGATAAAATGCCTTATTTATGAATATAGCGCAATCAATAATCAAACAAAGTAGAGCCAGTCTACGTTTTTTGTCGCTAGACTATGTGGTTACAAAAATAAACCAGCCCCCCATCACACTAATCATTCATTTCTCACCGGTCGGCAGCGCATAACCATTCACGTCTAGAATGTCACATTGTAAACGATACCAATCGCATCGCATTGGCAGCGCCAGCATAACCATTAAAAAATGCGAATTAATAGCAATAGTTACCAGAAGAAACTTAACAGTAAAGTAAATTCACCTAACCATCACATCTGCCTCACGTTTTTAAAACCCTGAGTTGTAAACGTTATCAATATGCTAATTTGGTCACATTAATCGTTAAAGCCATACAGTAATTTACTTGACGCATACCCTACAGCTATCCATTAATGGAAATCAGGAAAATAAAAATGAACAAAAAAACCATCCTTGCAACACTTCTTGCTGGACTTACCTTTGCTGGTGCTGCGCAAGCTAAAACGACGTTAGGTTTCACTGTCTATAAGTATGATGACAACTTTATGTCTGTTGTTCGTCAAGCGATCGAATCTGAAGCTGCAACAGATTCAGACGTTCGATTACTAATGAACGACTCACAAAACAACCAGTCAATGCAAAATGACCAAATTGACGTGCTTTTGGCTCGTGGTGTAAAAGCATTGGCGATTAACCTTGTTGACCCAGCGGCAGCGCCTGTTGTTATCAATAAAGCGAAAATGGATGATGTGCCAATTGTCTTTTATAACAAAGAACCAAGCCGCGCAGCGCTAGACAGCTACGATAAAGCATATTACGTCGGTACTGACTCTAAAGAATCAGGCATCATTCAAGGTGATCTCATCGCTAAGCACTGGGGTGCGAACCCTGAGTGGGACTTAAATAATGATGGCATCATCCAGTACGCGCTACTAAAAGGTGAACCGGGTCATCCTGATGCAGAGGCTCGCTCTTCATATGTCATTAAAACGCTAAACGATGTTCACGGCATTAAGACAGAACAACTGCATTTAGATACTGCTATGTGGGATACCGCAATGGCAAAAGATAAAATGGATGCGTGGGTTTCTGGTCCAAACGGCAGCAAGATTGAAGTCGTGATTGCCAACAATGATGCAATGGCAATGGGTGCCATTGAGGCACTGAAAGCTGCTGGACGTACTGACATTCCAGTCTTTGGTGTTGATGCATTGAGTGAGGCACTCGCCCTTGTTCGTGCTGGTGAACTGCAGGGTACAGTATTGAATGATGCCAACAACCAAGCTAAGGCGACATTTGAACTAACTCGGAACCTAGCGAACGGCCTAGCTGCCGATGAAGGAACTGAGTGGAATATCGTTAATAAAGTGGTACGCGTGCCTTACGTAGGAGTTGATATCTCAAATCTAGACTAATCCATTAACAAAACAGGGGGAGCAATCCCCCTGCACTCCAAGCTAGGGTTAAGAAAGTTATGACTGCAGTTTTAAAGCCAAAGCAAGAAAATGAATGGCTATTGGAAATGACAGGGATCAGTAAGTCGTTTCCTGGTGTAAAAGCCCTTGATAAAGTATCTCTCAAAGTTCGTCCCCACTCTATCCATGCTTTGATGGGAGAAAACGGTGCTGGAAAATCGACACTGCTAAAATGCCTCTTCGGTATTTATGAAAAAGATGAGGGCAGCATTCAGTTTTTGGGCAAAGATATAAATTTCAAGTCCTCTAAAGAAGCATTAGATAACGGCGTTTCCATGGTTCACCAAGAGCTGAACCAAGTATTACAGCGCACAGTCATGGACAATATGTGGCTCGGGCGTTACCCCAAAAAAGGGGTATTTGTTGACCACGATAAAATGTATCGCGATACAAAAGAGATCTTCGACGAACTAGATATAGAGATCGACCCGCGCGATAAAGTCGCCTCACTCTCTGTTTCGCAAATGCAAATGGTAGAGATAGCCAAAGCATTCTCCTATGATGCAAAAATTGTCATTATGGATGAGCCCACATCATCCCTGACAGAGAAAGAGGTTAATCACCTTTTCACAATTATTCGCAAGTTAAAAGATAAAGGCTGTGGCATTGTATATATCTCCCATAAAATGGAAGAGATTTTTGCACTTTGTGATGAACTGACGGTACTGCGCGATGGGCAATGGGTAAAAACCTGTGCCCTCGAAGGCTTAACCATGGATCAAATCATCTCAATGATGGTCGGCCGTGAACTCACACAACGCTTCCCTCCGAAAACAAATACACCCAAAGATGTCATTTTGCGGGTCAGTAATTTAACTGCGCAAAACCAACCCTCGATACAAGATATCAGTTTCGAACTGCGCAAAGGCGAGATTTTAGGCATTGCTGGTCTGGTTGGTGCGAAGCGTACCGATATCGTGGAGACAATCTTCGGCATTAGAGAAAAGTCGGCAGGAGAGATTTATCTGCATGACAATCTAATGCGTAACAAAGACTCCCATGAAGCCATTCAAAATGGCTTTGCTTTAGTGACAGAGGAGCGTCGTTCTACAGGAATCTATGCCAACCTAGATGTTACTTTCAATTCTTTAGTTGCCAATATTGAGCGTTACAAACAGAAGTCTGGGCTGCTCAGTAACAAAAAAATGAAAGGCGATACGCAATGGGTTATTGACTCCATGAGCGTAAAAACACCGACTCATCAAACCCATATAGGGTCACTGTCCGGCGGAAACCAACAAAAAGTCGTTATCGGTCGCTGGCTACTGACTGAGCCCGAAATTCTCATGTTAGATGAGCCAACACGCGGTATCGATGTCGGGGCAAAATTTGAAATCTATCAACTCATACTCGACCTAGCGAACAAAGGCAAAGGCATCATTATTATCTCTTCTGAAATGCCAGAACTTCTCGGCATTACTGATCGAATTATGGTCATGAGTAATGGACGCGCTGCCGGCACCGTTGTAACAAACGACACCAATCAAAACGAAATACTGAATTTAGCATCAAAGTATCTGTAAGGAATGCACAATGGACTTAGCTAAAATTAAGCCGCCTAAAGGCTTTAAGCTCGCAAACTATGTCAAAGAAGGTGGAATTTATGCCGTCCTCTTTATTCTATTAGCGATCATTATTATTCAAGAACCGACTTTTCTTAGCTTAAGAAATCTAAGTAATATCCTTACTCAGTCATCGGTTCGTCTTATTATTGCACTTGGTGTGGCTGGTCTTATTGTTACCCAAGGAACGGATCTATCGGCTGGACGCCAGGTCGGATTAGCCGCCGTCGTATCAGCAACCTTGCTACAATCAGTCGACAATGTTAATAAGGTTTTCCCTAACATTGGTGAAATGCCGATTATCGCTGTCATTATCGTGGTCTGTGCTATCGGTGCGGTCATCGGCCTTGTTAATGGTATCGTTGTCGCCTACCTGAAGGTGACGCCGTTCATTGCAACGCTCGGCAGTATGATCATTGTTTATGGCATTAACTCTCTCTATTTTGACTCTGTTGGTGCTTCGCCTGTCGCTGGCTTTGATGCGCGCTTCTCTGAGTTTACACAAGGCTTCATTCGATTTGGTGACTTTAGGCTGTCCTATATCACCTTCTATGCGATAGCTGCCACCATTTTTGTCTGGATATTATGGAATAAAACGGTCTTTGGTAAAAACCTGTTTGCTGTTGGTGGTAACCCAGAGGCGGCAAAAGTGTCAGGGGTAAATGTTCCACTTACCCTACTTAAAATCTATGCCATGTCAGGCGTCTTCTATGCTTTCGGCGGTATGCTTGAAGCAGGGCGAATTGGTAGTGCAACCAATAACCTCGGCTTTATGTATGAGCTAGATGCGATTGCAGCCTGTGTTGTTGGCGGCGTTTCGTTTGCTGGTGGTGTAGGTAGCGTTGCTGGCGTCGTCACTGGTGTATTGATCTTTACCGTTATCAACTACGGCATGACCTATATCGGCGTTAGCCCATACTGGCAGTACATTATTAAAGGCAGCATCATTATCTTTGCTGTCACGCTTGACTCTATGAAGTACGCAAAGAAAAAGTAATCGTAACCTACCTCCTGTTTGGGCCAGAAATGGCCCTTTTTTGTTTCAAGTTTGCTCGGTTACCAAAGATAAAACAAATATTACACGACGCGCCTGCTACTTTCTTATATCCTTGCTCTAAATATCAGATGTAAGTAATAGGAAAAGCCCATGACCCCTGATCAGGCGACTATCGATACCGTTATAAAATATGATGCGGAAAAGCGCTATCAACACCTTATTCAAGAAGTCGTAGCTAACAACAAAATTTGGATTTTAGTGGACGAGCATGGTTGTGTCATGCTGAATACAGAAGATGAAGACTGTGTTCCTGTCTGGCCACACGAGGTCTATGCCGAAGCTTGGGCAACTGGCGAATGGGATCACTGTAAACCTGAAGCTATTTCGCTCAACAAATGGCGTAGCCGTTGGACTAATGGTCTGCTAGATGATGAACTGGCGTTAGTCGTTTTCCCTGTTGGCGAAGAAGAAGGCCTAGTCATCTATCCAGATGAATTTGACTTTGAATTGCAGCGTAAATCAACCCAACGACGTTAAGAGAAAAGACAACATGGAAACGTTAATTAGTAAGCTCCGCCAATCACCAGATTCCATTAGTTTCGATGAAGTGATGCATATAATCCAGCAGCATTATGTCTATACGCCTACCGCCTTTTCTAATGGCAAAGGAAATAACATCATCGTTAATGTGGCGGGTACCAATGAAGGGTCATGCCGAATATTTGCGTTTGCTAAACTAAACAATCTAACAGAAAGCGAAACGTTAGCTTGCTTTGGTCATCACTATCGAGATGATGTACTAAGAAACCCTGAGGGTAGCGATCACAGCAATATTCGTACCTTTATGCGTTTCGGTTGGGCAGGGATCTCCTTTGCCGGGAATGCACTATCACCATTAACATGATGCAGGCCTAAGCATTTCGATCATATGTATTTAACTAACATATGATCGAAAAGCCCCAACAAATACGCTGGGAACCCCGAGTAAAATCGTGACCAAAATTAAACCGTTTCTGCCATCGTCGGATCAATGACCGACTTTACTTCATTGACCTGACTAACTGGAAATTCACCCATTTCTGCATGCTTTCTGATTAGGGATTCATCTTCTGCAATAAAAACGCAGTAAATCTTATTTGGTGTCACAAAAGTCTCAAGCCATTGAATTTTAGGCCCAAGAGCATCGAGTACACTGCATGACTTTTGAGAAATACCCTGTAATTCTTCGGCTGAGAGCTCCCCGGCTCCTTCAACCTCTCTTTCTATCACATATTTAGGCATAACTTCCTCCTTAGGAATCACGTAAAGTCTAGCTCAAAAGCATCACTTTCGTCACACAAAGTGCCGCCCATTGGGGCACAACAATACACAGTGGCAAAGTTAACACTCCTTCCATTTCTCACCCCTTTCAACCATATCAGTTTCATAGCACACTATATTCACACGCAATTTTGTCAGCGTCCTAGAACAATACTTTTACACGTATAAGCAAAACTGACAGCCTTTTAATTACCCTTTCCCTCACAAAATTTGGTGTGGACATGTCATTATCCGTTAACGGTATTATCAGGCTTAGCCGTCTTGCCGGGCTCATTTCATTAGCGCTCAGCCCTTTTTATACCATCGCGAGTTCAGCCCCGAATATCATGCAGTCTCGAGCACTGACCAAGGCCGATTTAAATACCTTGAAATTTGATAGCGATAGCGTGAGTGAGTACTTAATCAGCGAGAAGCTAGATGGCATTCGCGCTCACTGGACTGGCAAAAACCTGCTAACTCGTAGTGGTAAGATCATTCATGCGCCAAGCTGGTTCACCGCAGGTTTTCCTTCTGCTGTAACATTTGAAGGTGAACTTTGGCTTGAACGTGATAGTTTTCAATCTGTTAGCAAAATCGTTCTGGATAAAAAGCCGAATAACCTGCATTGGAAAAACGTTCAATTTCGAATATTTGATTCAGCTTCAATAAAAGGTGGATTTGGCTATCGCTATCAGCAGTTAGTTACTACGGTTGCTGATATTCAGTCACCCTATATTAATGTCATCCCACAGCGACGAGTTGATGATATTAACGAACTGACGCAAATGCTAATTCGCATTGAAGATATGAATGGAGAAGGACTAATGCTGCACCATCAAGACAACGTATACCTTGCAGGTAAAAGCCATGATTACTTCAAACTAAAGCAGTATCAAGATAGTGAAGCGACGGTTATTGGCTACGAGGGAGGATCAGGGAAGTATGAAGGGAAAATGGGGGCTATTTGGGTACTCACCGTTGACAATATCAAATTCAAAATAGGTACTGGGTTTAGCGATACTGATAGAGCGTCGCCTCCGCCCATAGGGAGTATTATCCAATTTCGCTATAACGGACTCACCGACAGCGGTATTCCACGTTTTGCTCGCTATCTTCGTCAACGAACCACACCCGACAGCTAAAGATTAAATTTACACAGAATCTAAACATCCAAAAATAAGGAATATACCAGGCATAACAAAAGGCTCAACATGACGTTGAGCCTTAATCTCTTTCAATGGTCGTCATCTGGTAACCGTCCTTCTAACGTATATGGTCCCTCGTTGTGATTGCTGTCAAACACATTGGCGTGTGACTGACGCAATTTTTCTATTTGCATCTCAACTGCTTCCGCCTTCTCATAATCACCTTCTGCAAAGGCCAAGTAGGCTTGCTGCTCTAAGTCAGCAATTCGTTCCGCATTACTCATACCAGCCCCCATGTATTGTTGATACACCAAACAGCAACGCTATCACTGAGAGTGTAGTGGAATACCTAAACAGAGGTCAAACGGCAACCGGAAATCATTCCCACACAACATCATCACCTTCTTTTACCGCACACTGCAACATTTCAATCAGTGGCCATGCCCTTTTATCTAGGCCAACAACAGGCTCGCTGCTATCTTCGTCATCACTTTCATCAACTTCCGGTGAAATGTAACACTGTAACGCATCCTTTAGGCAAGATAACGCCTGCTGAATATCAGCCCCTCGTAAAATACCGGGTACCCTAGATGTTACATTCATCATCGCCATCAAATCTGTTGCTACATCATCAAACATGACGACATCTGCGTGGTGTTTACTTTTGAACGTTATCACTGCATCTCTCCCCAAAATGTATCGTTCATCACCAAGATAACTAAATAGACACTAATTATTATGAATGACGACCAGCCTATCTGCTAGTCAACCTGATCGCTTTATTTAATGCAATGCATAATTTCGAATACTCTACCCCCTTCTTTGACAAATCCGACGTGTACAATGACATTATCTTAATATGTAGCAATTCTAAGCACGATAGAAAGTCAAAAGTATTATTGAACTTACTCACCACTGGCTTACAAAAATAAATTGCTGTGTCGTTATTTTATGCTGTGTCCTTAATCATAAGTACGTTAATTTATTGTTTGAATACCCAACGTCATCACCATGAAAAATCCATATTTACACAGTAAATTATGCACCTGCAATAATACGTAATGTGTTACGATATATCGACGTTAGCATGGCTAAAACAACCAACACCACGACCAATGTAACGCCTTGCAAGCATTCGTCCGGATAATGCGATTATGCTGACAGAAAAAAAGATTGCAGCAATTATTGTTTGAAATGCTTAGTCTCTTTGCTGCTATACCTCATAACTTGCCCCAAAAGATACTATCAATTTTATTGATAGGCATTAATGGCGAAAATAGCATCAGTATTTAGTGCGTGATAATGGTTATTTCATCATCACGATACTACTCAAACACTAACATAGTTTCGTCTCATTCTTCCTTCTAGCGCAAGCTGAACAGCATATCTTCGCTTGAACTGATTGAATATTGCACCACAATTGGCATAGCAGCGCCCCTGTAAACTACAGGAAGGAATAAGTACCTTAGACCTTACTACTTCACACGCTGAAACATTGAATATATCAAGTATCAAAATAGATGATTACCTACATAAAATATTTGAATTATCCTTCTGTCGACGTACTCCTTATCATAGTTGCAGCAGTATTAGAGCCTGCATTTATTCAATGTCATTTAAAAGACGATGAAAAACCAAGGAGTTCATTATGAACAATGCGCTTACCGTCGGCGATATCGCCAACCTACAAGCCCCCACGCTGCGTGTAGATACTTCCCTACCCGCTGCGATAGATATTTTATTAGGCCACAAAATTAATGGGGCACCAGTTTGTGATACAAACGGAAGCTTAATCGGTTTCCTATCAGCCCATGACATCATGGTTGAGTTCTGGTGCAAAGATCATCAACTAGATAATTCTGTTAAGGTCGGCGACCTGATGAAAACAAATGTTGCAGTTATTGAAGCTTCTGAGCGTTTGAGTGATGCCTTAGAGTACTTAGCGTTAGACATGAAGCAACTTTACCCGACTACCGATATGGGCTACGCAACAGAAATGACAACACTTTCTGTTGAGGAGCGGGCTAAATCAATGAAAGTCAGTAAACCGCAGATCCTTCCGGTTCTCGATAAAGGCCAATATGTTGGCGTGATTTCTCGTCACGAAGTATTGAATGCAATTCGTCTTCTATTTGATGGTTCAGCCAATCTTTCAATCGCTGATATCGTAACAGCGAATACCGCCTAATTTACCACTAGTTTACATCACTTACTTTCAGTTTCATTTGCCAGAATAGACATTCACCGCAGAGTTACCTAACTGTGTAAGTAAGAAATAATATTATATTTGGAGTTATAATGGAGCAAGTCTTTCACCTATATGCTATTAACCATTTGTTTATAGCATTAGTCGTATTAACAGTTATGGTTTTGGTAGCACGTACTATTGTTGCGGGCACAAAATACTCATCTCTACTCGTCATTGTCGTATTTGGTTTATCGTTAGGTGCACTTTTTGTAGAAAGTAATATGACAACACCTGGCCTCAGTGAATTTCCCGTTGTTGTATTAATAAGCCAAACAACTGTTATCGCACTTATTGCTTCTTTCTTTGTTGGCGGCCAAGAAATAAAACGATTACTCTCCAAGCAGTCGCTTCAAGACGATAACTTCTTTACCCCTTCCACCAAAGAGTTGGTGATGGGAACAAGCAGCACTCAATTAATCTTTATCATTCGCGGTTTTTTGCTCCTTGTGGGTATTCAAGCGGTCGATGTCATGGTTTCAGGGCGAGTTAATGGCGCACTTTTGGGAGAGTCATTCCCACTATTTGCTTACATTAGTTTAGCGCTGTCCTTTATTTTGATTGACCGACGCGCTCAAGCATCAAACAAAGCGCTTTATGTACGTAAAGGCGTGGTTGAGGCATTAACCATCATCCTTGTACTAAATCTATCCTTGAAGATGTCAAGTGCAGTCGCTTCAATTATTGGTCTACCGCAAATCTTCTTCGCCATGGTTCTCTCGTCTAGTCTAGGCATGCTTCTACCTAAGTGGAAACTAGGTCCAACGATGAATGCCCTATTGTTTGCTGGTATCCCTCTGGTGCTGTCTGGTAGTTTCTTAGTGGGCGGTTCGCATATGATTGAAGCCTTTTCCATCCCAGGTCTACAAAATGTTATCGTTTACGGTTTTGCAGGCCAAGTGTTTTGGATGTTCGGTGGTCTATGCCTGTTAGCCTTCGTAGGAAAAGCTAACTCTCTCCAGAATCTTGCTCCAGGTATGGCTGGCGGTCTATCGCACTCAGGTTTAACCGGTGCATGTACTGCAGGTGATTTCGGCGCGAAAGCCGCGTCTCGTGCACCAATCATGATCAATATTCCTTTCGCGGGTCATATCTTTGTCTTTACCATTCTTGCGGCTAGTGCTGAGAAAGGTCAGCTAATGGTTGAATGGACCCTGCCTCTAATTGCTGCGGGCATAGCGTGTGTCGTGCTTGCACTGAAAAACCTGCGCAAAGCAAACGGCTGCGAAGCAACCGAAATTAAAGGCTTAATGCAATTTTCGCTTGGCTGGCAGATTGTCGCTGTATTTGGTAGCTTTACGCTCCTAGCCCTTGCTGGCATGTCATTGGAGCATGCATCTATGTCTGCTTCTTCTGGTCTGTCGCATTTCGGTTTATATGCTGCAGTACAAGAAGGGATGTTTGGCGCAACGGCTGCAAGCTTGATCACGTTCACATTCGCAATGACGTTCTTAGTCCACCCTCTTGTCTTTGGCATGTTTGGCAAAGCAGCAGAAAACAATGGGCGTATGTCTGAGCGAGGTATCGCAGGATTAGCACTATTTGGTTTAATTGGTATTTTGTATGCCATCGTGACTATCTAAGCTAATTTGATACGGCAAAAGTGAATCTCACGAGACGTCTTTGTCACTAAAGTTATAAAAAGGCAGCCTTGCCTAGGTAACTCCTATCACTTACAGTGTTTGGAGCAAACTGGATAGCGAGCTTTGCTTATACGAACGGTCCTTGATTTGGACCGTTTTTCATTCAGTCAGAATAAGCCATCTAGATAAACAGACCACGCCGCTGATTTCACCGTAAACTAGAGTGGCATTATAAGAGCTTAGTCATTCTCGAAGTTTGGCGGCGGCATACAACAGCGATACGAGTCGAATAAAAGATGGGAAACAAAGCCCACCTGTAACCACTGTTGCTAACAAATCGTCCGTTAGCTGCTCTTTGAATTCGGTCTATCTTAGGTCACTTAATCAAGCTCATAAAACGATGTTTACCTTGTAAAATATGATCGTGCATTGCTTTGGCAGCTCGCTCACAATCACCACCAACTAAATAATCGATAATTTGGCAGTGTTCATCGGTCGAGTCATTTACAGAAGTACTTACCTTAAAACTACGTAAACAACTAAGGGTTTGTTTTTTATTTAGGTCATCCAATAATGCGACTAACAAAGAATTATCACATAATGAGTAAATAGCTCGGTGGAAATCCCAGTTTTGCTGCATAGCATCGCCAGGACGGTCGTTATTAAAAGATTCAATCATTTCCTGATTTTTTCGCTTTAACTCCTGAGCAATTTTGGGGCTTACATTTAATGCCGCCTGCTTAACCGCCATTAGTGCTAAATGCGCCCTTAAATCAAACATCTCAAGAGTTTCGGTAAGGCTGTAGTCACGCACAAATACCCCCTTATGAGGCACAACTTGCACCACACCCGCCTGCTCAAGTAACTTAAATGCTTCCCGTATCAATCCTCTACTATGTCCAAGTTCTTGAGTAAAGCGAACTTCTTTGAGGTGCTCACCTGGTTCAAACTCCCCAGAAAATATTCGCAATTCCAAATCGGCTACCAACGCCTGTAAGCGAGTCGATTTTTGTTCTGCAACCACCCTAACCCCTTTTTTAACAGTCACTTTTTAGCAACTAATATATCGCGATGGGATTAGATAGCAACCTGATTTAAGTTATTCGTTATTACGTCCCAAACCTCATCAAAACTATGATTACGGTTGCGAACGCACACTGCTGCCACTTGCTCACACAACATGCAATATCTGGGTGGTAAACTAAGCTCACTTCGACCAACGGTAATACCTTTACTGTTTACCAAATCAAAATCCGCCAGACGCCCTAAGGGGTCCTGCTGTTCAATCTCAACAGTCAACCGTTTCAACTTTGCGCTGGGCGATGAAACTACCCACATAATGTAGCGCCCGTCAGCTGAATCCGCCTCTACTTTAGCCGTTACCTCAATATTTTCATTATCTAGTTTAGCTTCAAACTGCTGGGATAAACGTAGTAGTGCAGATTGGCTTTGCGGTGGGTTTTTATTCGTGCCCGGAATATTTAGCACTAAACAAATGACACAGGAGTTATAACGTTTAGCTAAGGCTAAACGTTTATTCCAACGCTGTTCTCTGGCGTCTAAAATAGCTGAGACAATTGTTTTTTCTTGATTCATTCATCCTCCAAAGATGCCGGTAAACCTATGTTTACCGGCTTTAATCTAGCAGTAAATCTGATCAAGGATAGAACCATCACGGTACTCGACCGTAGCAATATGCTGCTGACCCTGTTTGCGTAGTGCAGGCTCTCCTGCAATCATCACGGCTTTTCTGCGTAATTCCTGCATCGTAAATACTGGCAGACCTGCATCACGGCACATCATTGCCAGCTCCGGACGGCGTGGGTTCGGAGTAATTCCATACTCTGTAATCAGCAGATCAACAGTGTGCCCTGGTGTACTAATCACCGACACCTTATCGACAACGATAGGTAAACGAGCGCGTAACAATGGTGCGACAATAATCGTTAAGTCCGCACCTGCGGCAGCGTCACTGTGACCTCCAGATCCCCCAATGAGAATGCCGTTCGAATCGGTATGGACATTGACATTAAAATCGGCATCAATCTCAGTTGCCCCTAACAGAACTGCGCTTAACCCTGCAGTAAAACAAGACTTACGTTGTGGGTTAGCATATTGGGAGGCCGTAATTTCATGATGGCGATTATTCCTAGCCAACGAGTTTACTGCCGCTAAATCAAAACATTGAACATCATAAATATCTTGAAATAGCCCTTCTTCCAACATCTCGACAAAGTAGCCTGTTATACCACCAAGTAAATAGCCCCCTTGCACCTGAAGCTGTTGCATGCGCTCTCGAACAAAACTCGCTGCAGCTAACGAGGCACCTCCGGCCCCTGTTTGAAAATTGAACCCATCTTTAAGCAACCCAACGGCTTCAATACTTTTTGCCGCATATTCAGCAATTACCAACCCAACAGGGTCTCGAGTAACTTGTGTGGTTCCAGACACAATACCGGCTGGATCACCAATACGATCAACGTTGACCACACAATCAATGTTAGTATGTGACAGCGATATATGCTCTAAAGCGTGATCAAGTAGGTTATCCGTTATTGCCACCACGTATTTAGCATGTTCGGCGTCTGCTTGTGGGTACCCTAAAGAGCCACAAGCAGAAGGTCCCTGAGACCCCGATGCATTACCATGAACATCAACCGTTGGTGCGGCAATAAATGCAACGTCTATGGCTAATTCACCCGACTCTATTGCACGGGGACGTCCACCATGTGTACGGAACATCACTGGCTTCTTCAGCACTCCTTGTGATACCGCTTGCGCCATTGGGCCGCTGATATAGTTAGTATCGATTCCTGTCACCACACCTTGCTGAGCCATCTCAACTAATACACGATGGGCACTAAACACAGAGCTTAAAGCTACTTTTAAGTCTTTTATCCCTAAAGCCGCAATCTCTTTCATCACTAGCTCAACTACATAATCGCCATTACGTAGGTGATGGTGAAACGAAATCGTCATACCATCTTCCAAGCGGCTAGCTATAATGGCTTCACGAAGGGAGGAAATTAATTTTTCATGCATTGTGAGGTCCTTTCTGCACTTTCAACGCTATTTAATATACGTAGAGCACGCTTCACAATGGGACCATCAACCATGGCTCCATCAACAGAAAACGCGCCTTTCTTATCACTCTCAGCTTGTTTCATTGCGATAATGATACGCTTTGCCCAATCTAGCTCTTGCTCTGAGGGGGCGAAGACCTGATTGACAACTCGAGTATGTAACGGTGAGATTAGGGCTTTACCCGTAAAACCCATCTGTTTTGCCAGCTCAGCGTCCTGCCGTAAGTTGTCCAAATCATCGATAACAGTAAAAGGTGTATCGATAGCATCAATACTGGCCGCTCTTGCTGCATTCACTACACGACCACGTGCATAAGCAATCTCCTCACCACTTAAACTGCGTTTAGCCATTAAATCTGCCGCTAAATCTTCAGCCCCTAACAGTAAACCTGTCACCCTCGTGTCACTGCACGCTATCTGAAAAGCATTTTCAACGGCAAGTGCACTTTCAATAATGGGTAGTATTTGTGTTGAATGTAACTCTAATCCTAAACGCCGCTCTTCTCCAAGAAGCACTTCGCTGACTTGTTCAACCACGTGGCAACTATCGCACTTAGGTAACAGCACTGTGTCGACCCCAGCTGAAACCACAGCCCTAATATCGTCTTCCCAAAAAGGTGTATCAAGGCCATTGATGCGGACTATACGCTCCAAACCTGCACATTTCAGTGTTCGATAGGCTTCGCGAACCAAAATTCTGGCTGCATCTTTCTCGCTTTGACTAACCGCATCTTCAAGGTCGAAAATAACGGAGTCTGCACCAAGTACTGGTGCACTGATCAGCATTGCCGGTGTATTGCCAGGCACAAATAACACGGTTTTACGCTTAAACATGATCACCTCCAGCCCGAATAATTGCCGCTTCAACTCGCGCCCTTATTACGCAGTCTAACGCACCTTTATCTTGTATTTTTATTCTGGCAGCGCTCACACCAAATTCAGCACAGACACTATGTACTGTCGCTTTGATCGCCTCACCAAATTGTGCAAGTACAATACTATCGACCTCAATATCAATCTGATTTTTTGCTGGGTAAACCGAAACGAAACAATCGTTTGACTCTAAGGAGCCAACCATTGTTGATTGCACTAATTTCATTTTGAATTCCTTTATATAACGCCTTCAGGCCAAGCCTGATGCTCCATAAGATAAATAGCACTACTCAAAGCAAGTAGATCTGCGCAGCCGCCAGGACTAAGACGACGCGCTAAACATTGCTGTATCAATAATTGATAACTTGCCAATCCACTTGAACTAAAAACCGAGCCTTGTGATAAGACATACCGAGCTTGCTGTTGCAGCCAACGTAAACCTTCAATTCCGCCTCGGTGAAGTACCGTTGTATCTTCAACTTCTGCCATTAGGCTCAGTAAAGTGTGTTGCAAACTACGCTCAAGGTTTCCACTTTGCATTAATCCGACCTGTAAAGCTGGGAGGGCATAATATATGACCGAAGGTAACCCCCCCTCCACTTCACCACGGATCCCCTTAACACCATGCTGTTTAAATAAACGCTCACCGTAGCTGCGAGGTTCAGCATTGTTTTGTAATTCGCGTTCACAGAGCCCGAGAGTCATCTCCGAAATACCTTCTGCAATATCGAGGGCATAAATCTTCCCGGTTTTGGCTGATTTTTGAGCAGCCGCAGCAGCGGCGAGGCTTCCAACAAATAGCATGCCTCGGTGAGTATTTACTCCTCTTGTTGCAAGCATCAATTTCTGTTCCCAAATCGAACCGTATTGCCTTAAAGCTTCGAACAGGTTGCGGTCACATATTTGAGCTTGCTGCCCGATTTGTGCCGCTTGGTAAAATGCCGGCAGCATCGCTGTAGATCCTGAGATAAAGCTATGAAAATTCATATCATTGTGGGCACCTTGACTCTCTGGGCAAACCAAACCAGGTTTGCTACTACACGCAACTTCGTGCAATACGCCTTGATGAAGCAAACTCGCTATATGCCACGCCTGAGCATTAAACTTAGTAGTGACTAAAAGCTGAGTTGTGCTTAATTCTTCCATACTCTTACTCCTTTCCATGCAGAACCTCTACAGACTGAGGCTTAGCTGATATAGGCTGAAGTGGTACTGAGTAGCTGGATAAAGCACGTTGGTACTCCTGCATCGACTCGCCAACTTTCCCTTCTATAACAAACACTTTTTTAATATTCAGACCCAGTACAATGCGCTCACAAAAAATAGCAGCAGCAAGCTGGCTCTGTACTAAAGCGTGATTGTCTCGGCCGCAGAAGTAATCTGGAAAAAAATCGGCGCTGAGTACATATGCTGAAGGTGCAATTAACTGACAGTTAGGCAGATCAGCACAAGCTTTCTCCAGTTGTTGAAATTGACCAATATCTGTCTCTCCCTCAGCCCACAATATTAATTGCTCACAAACAGATGAAGCCTGCTCAATGACACTAAAAAGCGCAGGGCAAAAGTCAATTGTTCGTATTCTTAGGGCTGCTAAGCTTTTACCATTCAAGGGCAATTTCTGCTGCAAACCATCAAGCCAAGAGTCAATATCAGGCCAACCATATTCAAACATCGAAGCTTGGCCACTATTTGCAACACAACTAAAACCCAACCGTTCAAACTGACGATTTTCAGGCTTACTGAACAAGAACATTTGATCGTAGCCAGCATTAATAGCAGACTTAAGTAATTCCGTTATCAAGCCTCCGAGTAATTGCTGACCTCGGTATGCCTTCGCGATACAGATACCCAATAACAACTCTCTTCGACGATGACCAACAGCTACCATCTTTGCTCCATCAAAAAAGCCAACGGCGATATCTGGATTTTCTATCGGCAATAACGCTTCACTTTCAAGTAATGCGGCGGCATCATAGAAGTCTTGCTGAGTATTTAAAGTTCGAAGAAAAAGTGGCTGCATGCCGAACTCCTCATAGGCAGGGAGCATCGCCCCCTACAAATACGCTAAAACAGGAAGGGAACCGTCAAGCCAACAATCACTAGGATCATCGCGCCACCAATTCGAGATGATATTTGCGCGAAAGGAATAAGCTCCATACGGCGTGCTGCCGACAATACCGCGATATCACCAGTGCCACCCATATTTGCCATACATAAACCCGCACAGAGTGATGATTCGATAAAGTAGAAACCGACCAATCGACCGCCAAGACCAGCGCCAACAATCGCACCTACGATAACCGAGATAACTAACAATACGTTTTCAAGTGTTAAAGCGTTAATGACCATTCCTAAGTCGGTATAAGTAACACCAACGCCAACGAGCAGAGGCGTTGTTAGGTATTTGGCCATGAACGAAAACCAAGTAGCACAAGCATCTTCGATTAATTTAGGGAAGAAGTTACCCACTTTAAGAATTGCAACAGTAATGATCATTAAAGCGTAATAGTGAACACCCGGAACGATCAAGTTAAGTAAGCGCCCGACGAGTAACAATGAGCAAGCCGTAAATATCCCAATAGCCAATGCTTTTAAACTAAGCTCTCGATCATCACTTTTAACGTCATCAATCTGCTGAGATACCATAAGCTGACCGTTGCCCGTCAGGGATGGATGCTTATTCCCTAAACGGTATAGCATTCCACCCGCAACAATCGAGGCGACGTTACCTAAAGCCATTGCCGGGATCAGCAAGGACAAGATTTCATCTGTTTCCATTGAAATCGCTTTATTAAAAATTTCAGCAATGGGTAAAGCACCGGCACCTAGGCCGCCTCCCATAATTGGATAAGTTATAAAGGCCACGCCATTACCCGCACCATAACCAATAATCATTGCGACGAATCCGCATAGCAATACCGCAAATAGTAAACCCATGATAACGGGAACGGCGAAACGTACACCGGCTTTAATGAGTAATTTTGAGTCAATTCCTAAGATCGACCCAACGACCAACGATGCAATGTAAAACGTTAAAAAGCCTCCGCCTTTCATAAAGCCATCAATTACGACTTTAGTGGTGTCAGGCATAATGCCCCAATACACCAAGGCAGCGCTTAAAAACATACATACGATAGGCCCCCCTCCTAAATAGTCCTTTACAACTGGTGTACGGTCTCCTAAGTGTTCGAATAGGTAACCCAGCGACATCATTATCGCTAGGCCCCCAACTAGCCCACTGGGTAGTTTTCCTAACAAAGCGGCACTGCTACTGATTGCCAGAAAAAACATAAAATACGGAAGAGGGATCTCTTTTATATGAAACTTGTTCATGAAAGTAACTCCTTTACTAACAACATAGTATTGAGGTGAACGTAAGGATATTGAAGTACAAAAATATAGATTGTCCTACAATCCATGTTGCATCAATAATAATTGTTAGAAAGTTGTATGTCGATCACAGTAAAGGTATGGTTCGTAGTTGCATCACAAACCAATCTCACATTGATAACTCGTGCAGCAGAACTCAAATGGGTCGCTAGGGTCTTAAAAAACGTGATTTCATGAATAAATGTTTGTGTAGAGCAACTAAAAATAACGAAGGAACAATGAGTGAATGCATACTCAGGATAGTTTATGGCTTTGTTACATAAACCATTGAGCTAGCAAAAAAAACGCTCAAGCATGGTGCTTGAGCGTTTTTTTATCCAATCGTAGAATCATGCTACTGATCAGAGACTTAACTATTGGGCATTAGCCTTATATGGCTACTTTTAAGTGTAAATTGTATGCCATTGCGCATTAGGTACGCCAAAGCACCTTTACGATATGCCACCCAAACTTGGTCTTGACTAGTTGAGGTGTGATGGTTTCACCTTGGAAGACCGCTTTATCGAATTGCGGCACCATCTGGCCTTTGCGGAACTCCCCTAAATCACCACCCTTTTTACCAGATGGGCAAGTGGAGTGTTTACGTGCAAGGTCTGCAAACTTCTTACCTTTCTTTAGCTGCTTCATAATGTCTTCAGCTTGTTCTTTGTGTTTCACCAAGATGTGAAGTGCGTGGGCTGTTTGTGCCATATTGCTCTAACCTGTCAAATACTCTAATGCGCCGAGTTTACCACTCAGCCCTACTCGCGCCAACCAAGCCATAATGTCGCAGTTACAAAACTGTCTTGAAACTGGGTCAGCAACCCTCTGTATATCAGCAAATACTTGTTGCTAAATACCATTTGTTCAAACTCATACAACATCATTTATCAGCGATAGAATGAAATGATCGGAGGCTCTATGTTGCGCTTACTCTTAACCACCAGCTTGTTTATCTTTTTAAATGGCTGTGCCAGCTACACTGTTACCGAAAATGATATTCAGCGTTATCTCAATGACAACACAGGCTTTGAACGTTCAGTTGGCATTGAAGGCATTGCAGTTGCTCATCTCACCTTCGACAATGTCGATGTTGGTATAGGCCGCATCGCATCAGACCGTGTCAATTTAGAAACCACGGCGAAGGCGTCAGTTGAGATCATGGGATTACCGAATCAACAGGCTGATATCAAGGTCAACATGAGTGCGGTACCCTATTACGACAAAGAAGAAGGGGCAGTTTTTCTCAACTACCTAAAACTCGATGATGTCGATGTTAATCCTGATACTTTTGATATATTCAGTAACTCACAGCCATTAATGCCACTGGTGACTTTGGTCGAGCAACTATTATCAACCCGCCCTATCTATCGCTTAAGTGACGCAGATTTCAAGCAGTCCTTATTGAAAAAGTCCGAACCAGAACTCCAGATTATAAATAACAAAATTAAGATACATTGGCAGTAACAGCAGACAAGAGACACAGCCAAACAGAGGGGGATGTCATTCTCCCCTTACTGGTTGATTCATATTAGGGTATGATGCGCGCAAAATTGCACTCACTGAGACGAGCTATGGACGTTCTTGAACATAAACTAAAAAAAATTGATCGAAAAAACTATCGCAGTTACAACAGCCTCAAGGGCGATTATCAGTTTGTCGATTTTAGTCTGCACATTGATACTGTTCAGGCCGACCCATATGCCCCGCCTTGTCGAGTTCGTGCGCGCCGCAATTGGTCGCTAACCGACCTTGCATGGTTGAAAGAAACCTCGTGTGATTTCCAGCGCGCAGCACGTGACTACCTAACACGTCAGTTTGCCGCCTTGGTACAACAAGATAACCATATTAGTATCGATAAACCCGGGCAGACAGTGCTAGATCGCACTTCAGTGGTGTTTGATGATGATGCTATCGAATTACGTTTCCGCCTCGATCTGCCAGCCGATGGACGAACGATTATTGCGAAACAAGCGTTAAATCTGATGACATTTACGCTGCCGAAAGTCATCCGCAAAATAACACTGGCACGTGAGCTAGATATTGATGCCATGACCGCGCATTGCCAAACTATCGAAGATCAAGTCGCACTGCGTGAACAACTTGAACAACATAACCTCACTGCTTTTATTGCCAATGGCAGCATTTTACCGCGGCTAGCGGGTAATGTAGACCTGCCCTTAGACGAAGCACAGCCTTTTGTTAGCCCTGATAACTTAGCGGTGTCACTCTCAACGCCACACAGCGGTGAGATTGTTGGCATGGGCATAAGAAAAGGCATTACATTGATTGTAGGTGGCGGATTCCACGGCAAATCAACATTACTGAATGCGATAGAACAAGGGATCTATGATCATGTGGCCAACGATGGTCGACACCGTGTCGTTACAGAAGCCAATGCAGTGAAAATCCGCGCTGAAGATGGACGCTGTGTTCACCAGCTTGACCTGTCTCCTTATATAAACCACTTACCGATGGGCAAAGCGACAGATAGCTTTTCCACGCAAAATGCGTCTGGCTCCACCAGCCAAGCAGCGTGGTTGCAAGAGTCGCTAGAAGCTGGGGCAACCTCGCTGTTAATTGATGAAGATACCTCAGCCACCAACTTCATGATTCGCGACGAGCGTATGCAAGCACTGGTGGTTAAAGATCAAGAACCAATTACACCGCTGATTGATCGTATTCAACAACTGCGTGACCAATTAAACACGTCAGTATTGTTGGTGATGGGCGGTTCAGGCGACTACCTTGACATGGCCGATACGGTTATTCAGATGCATGATTACCAGCCTGTTGATGTGACAGAAAAAGCCCGTGAGGTTATTGCTCAGCACCCAACACAACGCCAAACAGAAACGGAAGATACACTGCAAAAACCACGCGCTCGTCAAATTAGCAGCGGAATGTTAAAAGGGCTATTAGAAGACGGAAAATTCCGAATTCAAGCTAAAGATAAGAGTGCACTACGTTTTGGCCGTGAATGGATAGATGTTAGCGCGATCGCGCAACTGAACGATGCAAGCCAACTAAACACTATTGGCTGGCTATGGTTTCAACTAGCCCAACAAAAAGGGTGGGTAAAACACCCTGCAAGTGCCTTTGAAAAAGCATTGCATACCGACTGGTATCGTATGATGCCAGCCTGGGGTGATCTTGCTAAGCCGCGTGCCATTGAAGCAATGGCGGTACTTAATCGTATGCGTAAAGCTGAATTTAAATAATGACCGTTATCGAGCTAAGAGTGGGTCAAAATAACGCAAGTTGATACGGTTCATGTCGTATGTTTATTGACATAACGACAACAAACAATAAAACGGCTCGCTATACCAGCGAGCCGTTTTTTCATCTATTCAATCACGAATTAGAACGCAACAATCAGCGTCGATACTTATAAAACAGTGTTGCCAATGGCGGTAAGTCAATGTACACCGACTGTTCAAGACTATGCGATTGTTCTGCGTACACCGTTAAGCTTGGTTTTACCGTTGCATCACTTCCCCAGAACTCCGCGCTGTCAGTATTCAACAATAAATCATACTGCCCGTTATCAACAGGTACACCCAACTGATAGCCAATGCGAGCGGTCGGCGTGAAGTTAGTAATGACTAAGACTCGATTTCCGGCATCATCAAAGCGTTCATGTGCCAAGATACTGTGCTCTGCATCATTTTGCTCACGCCACTCAAACCCTTTTGGATCATGGTCACGCTGATACAAAGCAGGTTCGCTGCAATACAGCGTATTTAGCGCTTTCACCAGTTGCTGCATACCGTAGTGCTTATCGTATTGTAGCCAGTGCCACTCCAACTGCCCTTCATGAGCCCATTCTGCCGTCTGGCCTATTTCAGTTCCCATGAAATTAAGCTTTTTACCGGGTTGCCCATACATATAGCCCAGATAAGCGCGAACATTGGCAGCTTGTTGCCACTCATCGCCCGGCATTTTGTGCATGATGGAACCTTTACCGTATACCACTTCATCATGAGACAGTGATAAAACATAGTTTTCACTGAAGGAATAAATCAACGGGAAGGTAATGGTGTTGTGATGATATTTACGGTGAATCGGGTCTTCCTTCACATAGCTAAGGCTATCGTGCATCCAGCCCATATTCCACTTAAACCCAAATCCTAAGCCATTCATAGAGGTCGGCTGAGTAACACCAGGAAAAGCGGTAGATTCCTCCGCTATGGTCATCGCATTAGGGTAATGCTTATAGACTTCTTCATTAAACCAGCGCAGCAATGAGATGGCATCATAGTTCTCATTGCCACCATCATGGTTAGGGATCCACTCACCGTCATTACGCGAGTAGTCAAGGTAGAGCATCGACGCCACCGCATCCACACGTAAACCATCGATATGAAAATGCTCTAACCAGTACAAGGCATTTGAGATAAGGAAGCGTCGAACGTGATCGCGACCATAATCATAAATATAACTATTCCAATCATTATGCCAACCACGCCGTGGATCAGGATCATGGTATAGCGCTGTGCCATCAAAGTTCGCTAGGCCATGCTCGTCGGAAGGAAAATGAGCGGGAACCCAATCTAAGACAACGCCAATTCCAGCTTGGTGGCATTGATCAACAAAAAACTTAAAGTCATCGGGCGTGCCATAGCGGCTGGTTGGTGCGAAAAGGCCAATCGGCTGATAGCCCCATGAACCGTAAAAGGGATGCTCTGAAATAGGCATCATTTCAACATGGGTATAGCCCATCTCAACCAAGTACGGTATTAATGTTGATGCCAATTCCCGGTAAGAAAGAAATTGACCATCGTCACCACGGCGCCACGAGCCAGCATGCAGCTCGTAAAACGACAATGCCTCTTTGTGCTTGTGTGTTACTGGGCGATCTTGCCACGCTTTATCTTGCCACGCATACGCGCGCTGATCATATACAACCGACGCAAAAGACGGGTATTGTTCCGCCTGATACCCCCAAGGATCCTGTTTATGGGGCAACCCCTGCCCATCACGATCTTTTAGCTCATATTTATACTGAACACCTGGAGATAATTCAGGAATAAACAATCCCCATAAGCCGTTATCTAAACGTTGCATCGGATGGCGACGACCATCCCACTCATTAAAGTTACCCACCACACTAACAGACGAGGCGTTAGGTGCATACGTTAAAAATCGAACACCGGTAACTGGTTGTCCTTCACGAATTAATGTAACTAACTGGGCACCCATTTGAGTGTGCATGAGGTGTGGTGCATATAATGCATCAACAGAAGGTAAAATGTCATGAAATTGGTATGGATCAACAATCGTTTGTATAACGCCTTGCCAATTAATATGTAAACGATAAAAGCGAGCTGAAAAGTCCATTTTATCCGTAACGATAAAGCAACTTCCTTCCTCACGCTGCATCGGATACTGACAACCATCTAAGGTTTCAACTACGACGCCATCAGCACCAGGAATAAATACCCGCAATGCTGCAAGACTATCCTCATAGAGCGGACCAATAACTGCAAAAGGGTTATTAAATGCCGCTTCTTCTAACTGCCGTAAGTGTGAATTATTCCCTTCGAACTTTGGCGGGAACGCTATTTCTGATTCGTAATGCATAACACCCTATCTAATCCTGAATGACGTCTAATAGTCCATTAATCATTGATGCCAATATGCGACCATTGGCACATACTATGTAAAATACCACCCTCCATCGCACATTGACATATTCATTTGCCACTTTTCCATAATAACAAGTAAAGATACCAACACGGGATGCCGAACTTCGTGCTTTAGCATTAGCATTAGCATTAGCATTAGCATTAGAGATAATATCAACAACGTCATGCACCATCCGTACTAAAGCTCACATTACAGATCGAAGATAGAACGAATAAAAAAGCCGACACAATGCCGGCTTTTAATATGCTGTTATACCTTGCACTTATTTAGTTAGATGCCTGCTTGCGCACATCAGTTAACTTTCGCGTTAGCGCTGTAATCTCTGGTTTGGTAAAAATATCTTCCAAGTTGTGAGATAGCTTACGGCGCCAGTTTGGATATTCGTCAACGGTACCGGGAATATTCACCGGCTTATCCATCTCTAACCAATCTTCAAGCTGCAAACTCAGTAGTGCGCTTGACCCCGCAGCCAAGTGTAGCTGCATCGCATCACTAAGATAACGATCCATTGGAACATATTGTGCATTGGACCCAACCCCCTCGGGCAAATAACCATGCCAAGCAATACTATCTAGAATTTTTTGCTTACTTTCCGCTCGAGAGTTAAACAAGCCCTGCAATTGCTCATCATCAGGATACAGGCCCAGTTCCGCGCCCATTTTCAAATCATCGCAATGCCAGAAACCGCGCAGCGTAGGCATATCATGTGTGCAAAGGGTGGCCATCGACTGTGGCGCATAATGAGCTGGAGAAATAAATCCTCCGTCCTCTTTCGACGTTTCGAAAAAGAACACTTTATAAGAGTGAACCCCGCCATCCGCAAGCTGATCAACAATCTCATCTGGAACCGTTCCTAAGTCTTCACCAATGACAGTACACTGATAGCGATGACTCTCTAAAGCAAGAATGGCCATTAAATCTTCAACAGGGTAGTACATGTACGCCCCTTCTTTAGCTGAGTCACCCTTAGGTATCCACCATAAACGCAGCAAGCCAAGAACATGATCAATACGCAATGCGCCGCAGTTACGCATATTGGCACGCAATAGATCAACAAACGGTCGATATGCACTCTCTTGAAGAAACTCAGGGTTGAGCGGTGGTAGCCCCCAATTCTGACCTAACGGCCCCAAGATATCTGGCGGTGCTCCAACACTCACATCTTGGCATAGCGCCCCATTGTCTGCCCACGTTTCAGCACCCGAGTCACACACGCCTACCGCTAAATCGCGATATAAGCCCATGACCATACCTTTCTCTTTCGCTAACAACTGCACTTCTTCTAGTTGGGTGTCAGCAATCCATTGCAGATACATGTAAGTCTGCACGGCTTGGTCGTTCTTTCTGATGTATGTCTGCACTTCCTGATTATTGAAGTGACGGTAATGCTCTGGGAATACAGGCCATCCCCATACAGTATCATCTTTGGCTTTCAGCTCAGTATGCAAAGCGTCAAAGGCGGCTTGTTGTAATAGGCTGTCGCCCCCTTCTTGCACAAAGCGCTTAAACGCTTGAGCACGTGCCGTGTTTTGCTCAAGGTGGCGCGAAGTGAAGGTATCAAATAGCATAGGTAACACTGCCATCTTCAAGGCTGAAACTTCAGAATAATCCACCCATGCCGTGTCGCGAACTTGGCGAAGGCGCGTTTGAAATTCGGCACTGCCAACCAACGTTTGCGCATCCAAATTTTGTGCAAACTCAGGCACGGAGCTCACGTCAATATACATTAAGTTCAACCAACGGCGTGAAGATGGGCTGTACGGGCTCGCCCCTTCGGGGTTGGCTGGGAACAACGAATGAATCGGGTTCAAGCCGACAAAATCACCACCTTGCGCTGCGATTTCGGTGACCAATTGTTTTAGATCACCAAAATCGCCGATCCCCCAGTTATGCTGAGTACGAACAGAGTACAATTGAATACTGGTTCCCCACAGTTTCTGCTCATTTTCTAGTGCTTCTTGCTTATAACAAGCATTCGGCGTAACAATCAGCGTCATCTCATAGGGTGCTCTGCGACGCTTTCTATGTACCAATAACTTGTGGTAACCAAGGGGTAAATCTTTAGGTAAAGCAAACACTAAATGGCCATCATCTTTTCGGCCATCGCGAACAACTTGAGCTTGCAGGTAGCCTTCAATGCGCTCACCTTGTTCAGTCGTCAACTGCCAACTGAAGTCACTAATTCGTGCGCTCACACCTAAACAAAGTGAAATATGTTTATCATCGGTCTGACGTAGAACGCTTACCTTACCAAGCACATCTTTACGTCGTTTTTTGTTAGACGACTCAATCAAGGTTTCATCATTGCGAACATCATAGCCTAGCGCTGCAAGGAGTTTACGGATGGTCTCATCAGACACATGTGCCTCATCTCCCCAGGCACTAATATAACTATCTGTCATCCCAGCCGATGCCGCGATTTTCTTTAATGTTTGGTTATCTTTCATCGCTTTCTCCGAAAGCGGCCTTGCGACCGCTTTTTCTTCTTTATTTTTATTGCCTAGCGCTTCACGGCTTCGAGTTTCCAAATGTTATTCACATAGTCGCGAATACTACGGTCTGAGCTAAATTTGCCGACCAATGCAGTATTCAAGATAGCCATACGAGCCCAATTATCTTTGTCTTGGTAGGCGGCATCGATACGTTCATGTGCTTTGACATAATCCGCAAAGTCAGCCAAAACTAAGTACGGGTCTCCTCCTCCTAGTAAATTTTCACGAATAGCATTTAACTGGCCCACATGCCCTGGCGTAAATTCATCACCAGCTAACAAATCAATTGATGCACGTAATAAGCTATCCGCATTATAGTAATCGTAAGGGTTATAACCTTGCGCTTTCAGCGCCATCACTTCATCAACCAATAGACCGAAAATAAAGATATTATCGTCGCCAACTTCTTCACGGATTTCGACGTTCGCCCCATCCATCGTACCGATAGTCAATGCACCATTTAGCGCAAACTTCATATTACCGGTACCAGACGCCTCTTTACCTGCAGTGGAGATTTGCTCAGACACATCGGCCGCTGGGAATAGAATTTCAGCCAAACTAACACGATAGTCCGGTAAGAAGACGACTTTCAATTTGTCCTTCAAACGGGGGTCGTTATTTACCTTGTCTGCGACCTTATTGATGGCAAAGATGAAGTCTTTTGCCAGTGCATAACCCGGCGCGGCTTTAGAACCAAAGAAAAAGACACGTGGGTGCATATCAAACGATGGATCATTAATCAAACGATGGTAGAGCGACAAAATATGCAGAAGGTTCATATGTTGACGCTTATATTCATGCATACGCTTAATTTGAATATCGAAAATGGCATTGGTATCAAGCGAGATCCCCATGTTCTCTTCAACCCAATCAGCCAAACGTTGCTTGTTCTCTTTTTTAATGGCCATAAAGCGACGCTGAAACGCTTTATCATCAGCAAAATCAGTCAACGCCGACAGTTTGTCTAGATTAAGCGGCCAATCATCACCCACTTTTTCGCTCACCAGAGCCGATAAACCTGGGTTACAGAATTTAAGCCAACGACGTGGTGTTATACCATTCGTCACATTTTGAAGACGACCTGGATAAAGCGCATCAAACTCTGGGAATAAATCACGCTTCACCAAATCAGAGTGCAGAGCGGCAACCCCATTCACGGCATAAGAACTCACCACGCATAAGTTACCCATGCGTACCATACGCTGCGGACCTTCTTGAATAATCGACAGCTTACGCTTCTTCTCTACATCACCCGGCCACTTGTCTTCAACAACTTGCATGAGACGATGGTTGATTTCGAAGATAATTTCTAAATGACGTGGCAACATCTGCCCCATCAGTGCTTCACTCCAAGTTTCAAGCGCTTCTGGAAGCAAAGTGTGGTTAGTGTAAGCAAACGTCTTACTGCTCACTTTCCACGCCTCTTCCCAACTTAAGCCATGCTCATCAAGCAAAATACGCATCAATTCAGGAATGGCAATCGTTGGGTGGGTATCGTTTAACTGGATTGTTTCCAGTTTCGACAACTCATCAATACGGTTACTGGCAAGATGACGACGTAGAATATCAGCCACCGAACACGCACAATGAAAGTACTGCTGCATCAAGCGCAATGCTTTGCCTTGATCATGATTATCGTTTGGATAAAGAATTTTAGTTAGATTCCCTGCCTCTAATGCTGGAAATTGTGCACCAACGTAATCACCGTCGTTAAAACGTGCCAAGTTAAAAGGCTGTGGCGAGCGACACTCCCAAAGACGCAATGGGTATACGCTGTTGTTTTCATAGCCTACGATGGGTAAATCCCAAGCGACACCTTCAACCGTCAACGCTGGCACCCAACGGCGACGTACGTTGCCATTTTCATCGGTATACGCGTCTACTTGGCCGTATAAACCAACTTGCTGGGATAACTCAGGGCGTACCACTTCCCATGGGTAACCTTCTTCACCACGCCATGCATCAGGTGCTTCTTGCTGACGTCCATCAACAAATGATTGTTTAAACAAGCCGTACTCATAATGAAGGCCATAACCTACTGCTGGAAACTCTTGCGCCGCTAACGAATCCATAAAGCATGCTGCTAGACGCCCCAAACCACCATTACCTAGCGCCGGATCGCGTTCCTCTTCTAGCAGATCAGTCAGGTTTTGCCCTAACTCTTCCATCGCTAGCGTGACATCTTCATACAGGCCCAAGCTGATCAAGTTATTGCCTGTTAAGCGGCCAATCAGGAACTCCATTGACAGGTAATTAACACGACGACGTTTCTCTTCGTTTAACTGAATTTCCGTATCAATCAAGTTGCCCGTGCTAATTTCAGCCAAGGCTTTACCCATTGCAAGATACCACTGACGACTGTTCGCGGTTTCAGGTGTTGCTGCATAAGTTGTACGCAGATGATTTTTCACCGTACGTTGAAAAGCATTTTTGTCAAAGGTCGTTGTCATTGTTCCGTCTCACTATTAGACATTTCAAAACTGTATTTATATTGCCCTTTGAATATGACAGAAACATCCTCCTACGGGATCGCTCAATAGGGAGTAGCAGATGGGGCGTAGGGGGGGGGATTGGCCCCAAAAGTAGATGATCCTCTACTTTTCCTTTAAAAGCTCACACAAAAATAGACACGAGTTGCATATTAGCGAGGGAATATTCTGCCGATGCACCGGTGCAGTGCGAACCAAAAAACAGCACAAAATTGCGCATTTTGTGACAAGGAGCAAACTTCCTAGGAGGAGTTTTTTATTCCTTGAGCACATTTACGTACAGTGTATTGAAATTGTGCGCACATGCTTGGCATGTATGCTCGGGATGTTTAGGGATAATAACCCCCAAAAAAAGTAGTTATATTATGTGGATACCTTCTAAACTGACCCATCCGGCTCGGTTACACAACGCAATACTCCGCCCCCGCCTATTGGAATGGCTGGATAACGCAAGTTTTTATAAGCTTGTTCTATTTCGTTCGCCTGCTGGCTATGGGAAAACGACACTCGCCTCACAATGGCTTCAGCAACATAGCCATACTGGATGGTATAACCTAGATGACAGTGATAACGACACCTTCCACTTTGCTAACTACTTTATACGAGCTTTAAATAAGGCAACGGATAATGCAGCCAGTAACATGCAAACCATCGTCGAAAGACGGCAATTTGTTAGCTTGCCTGCACTGTTTAGTCAATTATTCTCTTCACTGCAGGAGTATCAACAACCCACTTACCTTGTGCTTGATGACTACCATTTAATCCATAACGACGAAATACATGAAGGCATCCGCTTTTTCCTCAAACACATGCCCGACTGCATTACCCTCATACTGACCAGTCGAACCCTTCCGCCACTTAATACTGCTAACTTACGTGTTCGAGATCTGCTAATTGAAGTCAATGTGCAAGAGCTTGCTTTTGATCACGATGAAACCGTCCGCTTCTTTGAACAAAGGTTGAAAAATGAAATCGAACCGAAGCAGATCGAACAGCTACACCAGAAGGTGGAAGGCTGGCCGTCAGCGATGCAATTAATCGCGCTCCATGCACGACAACAAAAACAAGGACTAAACCATTTTTTCGCGTCGATGAGTGAGTTTAACCGTACCCACCTTTGGGACTACCTAGCTGAAGAAGTGTTCGACGAGCTAGATAAGGATACCAAACGCTTTGTTTTGCAATGCTCAGTACTCGATATATTTAATGCAGACTTGGTCATTGAGCTGACAGGACAAGAAGATGCATTAAGCTTACTCGAGTCTCTTAATCGCAGTGGCCTTTTTTTAAACTCGCTAGAAGACACGCCTGGCTGGTTCCGTTTTCATCATATGTTTGCTGAGTTTCTAGAGCATCAACGCGCAGGATACCCCGCACTCAATACCCAGTTGTTGCACCACAAAGCGGCGGCGGCATGGCTTAAACAGCAGCGGCCACTGCAAGCGTTGAATCATGCAAAAGGCTCTAATGACGAGTCGCTTTTGGTGGATATTCTGCTTCAATTTGGCTGGCAAATGTTCAATCATGGCGAGCTCACACAGTTAGAAAACGCCATCGATTCGCTCCCTTCGGACACCTTACTGTCTATGCCTAAACTGGTGTTGTTACGTTGTTGGTTGGCACAAAGTCAACATAGATACAATGACGTAAATGAGATGCTTCATGAGTCGTTTGCCTATTTCCAGCGCAATAACATCGCTATCGATGATGCCATGGAGGGGGAATTTAATGCCTTACGAGGTCGTGTTGCCATTAACCAAAGCTCACCGCAAGAGGCCATCTTGTTGTCTCAACAAGCTTTGGGGCAACTACCATCAGATATGTATCGAGGCCGTATCGTTGCCACATCAGTGATTGGCGAAGTGCACCACTGTTTAGGTCAGCTCGATCGCGCTTTACCAATGATGCAACAGACAGAAAAAATGGCGCGTCAGTACAAAGTTTACCAGCAAGCCTTGTGGTCAATATTACAGCAAGCTGAAATCTTAGTCGCGCAAGGGTATGTACAAGCGGCATTCGAACTTCTAGAAAATGGCAAAAAAATCGTCGATGATCACCAGCTCACCCACGAGCCTTTGCATGAGTTTCTATTGCGTTTGCAAGCACAAATTTACTGGTGCTGGAATCGGTTAGAAGAGGCTGAGCATTGTGCGATTCAATCAATTCAGGTTCTTTCTCACTACAACGAAACTCGCCGACTGCATGCTTACTCTATGCTGGCTAAAATCGCGCTTCTGAGAGGCGAGAGAGACAAGGCCGAGCGATATATCAATTTATGTAGCGAGCTAATAGCCCTAGAAGACTACCATATCGATTGGCTAGCCAACGCTAACCAAGCACAAATGATGTTCTGGCAACAAACTGAAGATACTGAGGCTATCGCCAACTGGCTTACGCTAACGCCTAAACCGGACAGCGCAGTTAACCACTTCGAACAATTGCAGTGGCGCAATATCGCTCGCGCACAAATGCTCGTTGGCCATTATGACAAAGCGAGTCAAACGCTTAGCATGATGCAGCATGAGTGCGAGAAGCTCAAATTAATGACAGATCACAATAGAAATCTCATTATTGAAGTCATGCTAGCCAAATTAGTAGGGGATGAGACACAGGCACTCACACTGCTTCAGCAAGCCGTTACCCTTACAAATAGCACTGGCATGGTCGCAAATTTCCTGATTGAAGGTAAGCCTCTACGCCTGCTTCTGAAAAAACTGCTTGATAAAGGTATGTTATCAGAGTTAGATAAACATAGAGTTCAACATCTTATTCGTGAAATGGAAGCAAATGAGCGAAGCAATACGGTACATTTTGATGAAGTCTTTATCGACAAACTTATCTCGTTACCGAATGTCCCAGAAGTCATCCGAACAAGTCCGTTAACACAACGTGAATGGCAGGTCTTAGGCCTCATTTATGCGGGATACAGCAACGAACAAATTGCCACTGAACTCGATGTGGCTCCAACGACAATAAAAACCCACATTAGAAACTTGTACCAAAAGCTGCATTTAGCTAATCGTCAAGAAGCCATAGCAATGGCTGAGAGTATTCTAAAACTAATGGGGGTGTAGCTCAAAGGAGGAGAGAATGCAGGAATGGTGTCCAGGCCGAGTGTGGTTCGTTGACCAAGCCTTATCATGCTGGGGAACACCTATCGGCACTCGCATGACGGTAATAAAGCTCGCCAATGAACAACTTTTTATTCACTCCCCTGTCGAGTTGACCACTGAGCTGCAACTCTCTTTGTCCAAACTTGGACAAATTGCGTTTATTGTTACCCCTAACCATCGCCACCATCTCTTCCTCGCTGAGTGGTGGCTAGCTTATCGCGATGCCTACTTCTTTTCTCCACCACGTCTGGCACAAAAACGCACCGATATCACCTTTGATGATGCGTTAGGCGCAACCACCGCCACACAGTGGAAAGGAGAACTACACCAAACCTTATTACGAGGTAATGATTTATTTGAGGAGGTGATATTCTTTGACCCCCAATCAAAAACCTTGCTTCTAGGTGATACCTTAGCCTGGTTGCATAGTCGCCATCCGTTAACTGCACTGGTCGGTTTGTTGAACGGTTGCTACACCCATCCAGCGATGCCTTACTACCTACGCCATACATTTAAAAACAAACGCCAGCTCCGCCAATCCATTCAAGAGATACTCTCTTGGCCTTTTGAACGGATCATTCTTTCTCATGGACAAGTGATAGACAGTAATGCAAAACACCACTTCGCCAATGCATTTAAGCACATACTGTTTCATCCACAGCAGGGGCACGATTAACAGGTAACTGTGTTAACCATCGCGTGGTTAGTGCAAATATCTCTTCACTTTGCAGAATACGGCCATGCCCACGTCCCTGAGTTGCCACTAACTCCACATGTGCCAATTGGCTGGCAAGCTCACTATGTGGGTAGCTCGCATAGCGATCGTTCGTATCATGAATAATACTCACTGGGCGGCCGCCCTTCTCCAATCGTTTTAGCGGGTCAACCGACTCAAACGGTAAATGATATTGCTTTCCTAGATCATCAATAACGGCCTTAAACGCTCTCATTGAATAACCAGAGCGATGTACCGTTTGCATCATTCCTTCCGTGTAATTTAGTGCTGGTGCAACCAATAGTAGTGGCAACGTCTCTGCCAACTGATGACGGCTCTCAATGGTACTTACCGTCCCCATACTGTGTGATACGATGCCAACACAACGCGGAAAATGATCTAACAATGCCTCCGTCACCGCAATAAACGCTGGCAAGGATGCACGAACACCATGGCTATTGCCGTGACCAATGTGGTCAAATGCAACCGCTTGATAGCCATTTGCGACAACAAATTCCATTAACGGAAAAAACTGGCTCGCCGCCCCAGACCAACCATGACTAAACAGCACTGTTGGCCCCTGACCAAGACTATAAGTGGTTACCTGCCCTTCACTGGTTGCTAACGTTGCTTGTTGCAAACCTTTTGGCTGTTCAACATCTCGCGTCATTCTCACCGGTGTTAAAAACACCTTTTTTGCGATTTTTGTTGCGTGCCGAGGTGCAACCGCATGGTGGAGCTTGGTCACCGCCCCCACCATCAAACGTCGCAATGACTTTTTACCAGGTTGCTCAAAATAAATTTTACTGCTCATATCTTACTTCCCCCCCCGCAGAACGACCGTGCTTTTATTAAACATTAAGTCACCATCGCCATTAAATCAAAACGCACTACTTGCTCTTAAGCCAAGAGGAAAACGCTACATCAACCTCTGCCCAAAACCGTTCACGATTACCGCCTTCCATCGCCATTGAAGCAAAAAATTGACTGCTCAGGTAAATACCGTAAATTCGATATACGGCTTGCCAACAGTCTAAATCAGAAGAAAACTCACCCTGCTCAACACCCCGCTTAAACTGACGATACAAGTATTCTAACCAATGGCGAGTTAGTCCTTCTAACGCCACTTGCACGTCATCGGTATGTGGATGAAGTTCACGCCAACAGTTAAGGAACATGCATGAACCTTGCAGTGATTGATTCCATTCTAGCCAGTGTTGAAGCAACACTCGCAATTTTTCTTCAACTGAATTGTGTGTCTGACAACGCGCAGGTTGCACAACACGCTGCGAAAAAATCTGTCCAGCATATTCAAGTACGCTGATCTGCAAATTATCCTTAGATTTAAAATGCGAGAACAATCCACTTTTTGACATACCAACTAGATTTGCCAGCCCGCCAATCGTCAGGCTTTCTAGCCCATATTCACTGGCATGCTCAAATGCGACATTTAAGATGCGTAAACGGGTCTCTTCTGCTTTCGTTATCATCTTCAGCCCATTAGAACAAACGCTAATACATCATATTAAGCACGAACGTGCTTTAATTCAACCACAAAAAGGGAAGCTTTCGCTTCCCTTTTGTTTGTTTCACTACAATGGACAACAAAACAATCGCTATCTAAGCAATGCCTTGCTCTTTTGCCATACGCGATGCAATCTTTGGCGCTTCCCATAAGCACGGCAACAGAATGAACGATACTGGCACGGCAGTAATGACAATGAAGGATTGTAACGCTGTAATTCCGCCCTCGCCCATCGAGATCAAGGTAATAGCGGCAACACCCATCATAATACCCCAGAAAGAGCGCACCATAGCGTTCGGCTCTGTTGAACCCGTCATCACAACACTGATGGTATAGGTCATTGAATCACCCGTTGTAACAATAAACGTGGTGGTCAAGATCAAGAACAACACCGAAATGATCATTGGGAACGGTAACTGACCCGTTGTAGCAAGTAACACGGCTGGCAAGTTGAATCCTTCAAAGGCCGTTGAAATTACCCCTGGGTTATCCAGTTCAAACGCCAAGCCACTACCACCAACAATACTGAACCAAAAACAAGTGATCAGAGGTGCGGCAATGCTAATCGAAAAAATTAGCTGGCGGATAGTACGGCCACGAGAAATACGCGCAATAAATATCGCCATCATCGGCCCATAACCAATAAACCATCCCCAGAAGAAAACAGTCCACCAGCTCAACCAACCTGTATCGCCACGGAACAATGCCATTTGGAAGAAATTATCCAGCATGCCACCAACACCTTGCACATAACCATCAACAATAAAGCCAGTTGGGCCAAACAACAAAATGTAGCCAATCAATGCTGATGACAAAATAATATTGTAACGGCTAACAATTTGAATACCTTTGTTCACACCACTCAGTGCAGACAACGTATACATAGCGATAGCAAATAGAATGACAAGGCTTTGAGTAAGGAAAGTATCTTGAAAGCCAAATAGCGCGTTCAATGCATAGCTAATTTGCAAGCCTAAAAAGCCAATTGGACCGATCGTACCCGCAGCAACAGCAATAATGCTACATGCATCAGCAATGTTACCGATACGCCCATTAATCGCCTTGTCCCCAAAGATAGGATACAACAGCGTACGTGGCTTTAACGGTAATCCTTTATCATAATGCAAATGCATTAAAACAACAGATGAAAGGCAGCCTAAAATGGCCCATGCAAGGAAACCCCAGTGCATGAACGATTGAGACAATGCGTTAAACGCCATTGTTCGCGTATCAAGCGCACTATCCGCGTAAATCGGCGGAGCAGAGACAAAGTGAGCAATAGGCTCAGCAGCGGCCCAAAAAACGCCACCACCAGCCAACAGTGTACAAAGAACAATCGAGATCCACTTGAAAGTCTCGAGTTCTGGCTTAGCCATAGCGCCAAGCCTAACATTACCGGTTTTGCCAAACGCAATCGCCAAACCAATAATAAAATTCAGTAGTAATAAAACTTGCCAAAAGGCACCAAAATAGTGTGTCGCATAGCCAAAGCCAGCATTTACAACTGCACTCAATGCAGATGAGTTGGTCAACGCCAGAAGAATAAACAGTGAAAGAAAACTTCCACTCAGCAGGAAAACAGGATTTCTTAGTTCTAGCGCTTGGATAATAGAGGGTGGGTGAATGGCAGAGTAGTCCGCATCTTGAACAGATGAGGGGTAGGTAGCGGTTGTCAAATCAGACATGTATTAGTTCGCTTTTTTAAGGGCTGTGAGCCGTGCATTTTCCTCACTTGTTACAATAATTCGTGAGGACGATCACACACATACTAACATAGGCCGCCCCCAAATATAACCGTTGGTAGGATAAAGCGTCTCGTTTCCATCAGTTTTGGAATAAAAACACAACGGGGATGCAATGCGCATATTGGACGTAAGCCACTAATATCATTCTAATAAATCTATTTCACCTCTCCGGTCATCATTCATCTAAGACTTTTTTAAAAATAAAGTCCTTAGATGTCTAAATGTATCAGTATCTACACATAAATCAGGCAACGTAACTCAATTTACCGACTTGAGAACAAACGCGTATCACCTCTTTTAACAAGAAAATTTCCCGCTCCACCGATAAGCCCTTTTTCTCACTATTGGCCAACGTGGCTTCGTTATGAGCAATCGCTTCTTGAAGTGTAAGCCAAACAGGGTGCATGCCGTTTTTGATCTCATAGCTCTCAAGCTGAGTTTCACCTAGATCGTCATCAATATCACAGAAGAAACAATATGAGAGCATATGAACTGTATCAAAATCGGGTTTATGCCAAGGACGGTATTCCTCATAAACACCCAATGGGGTGATATTTTTCACTCCTGTCGCCCCTGTTTCCTCCATCAGTTCACGAATAAAGCCAGCTTCTATCTGCTCACCATCATCGACCCCTCCCCCCGGCAGGCTATAGTCATCGTAACGCTGGGTGTATAATAGAAGAATCTTATCATCGCGTATAACTATGGCTCGGGTTGCTAGGCGCGTAAAAACACGCCCTTGTTCGCCCGCCACCTGAGGGTGGATGGCTGTCTTAAGGATCGGCATTTGCTCTGGTGTCATTAAAAGGGTCCTGCTAGATGAATAACAGCCGGTATAGTACCAATAAAGACTCAAAGCTCAACCTTACTAATATAGCTATTTACATCGTTTTTTCTATGCACTTGTTCTACAATGCGCGTTGTTATACACAACAGGAATTATGATGTATCGCTTAATCGCTTTAGATATGGACGGCACCGTCCTTAACCCTTCACACGAAATCAGTCCGCGCAACAAACAGGCGATTGCTCAAGCTAGAGACAAAGGTATCTACGTCGTTTTAGCTTCTGGTCGCCCACCAGAAGGGTTAGCTAACTATTTAGCCGAGCTAAATATGAACACTGAGCGTGATTTTGTTCTTCCTTACAATGGCGGCCAAGTAAAGCACATTCAAACCGGTAACATCATTCGTAGCTATGCCCTCTCAGGCGAAGACGCCAAGGCCCTTGCAGGGTTAGCACGCGACTTAAACCTTAATATTCATGCGTTCAGTGAACAGCATGGATTGATTACACCCAACAGTAATCAATATACCGATCTAGAAGGGCGCATTAACGGGTTAGAGATTAAAGTGATGCCATTCGACGCGTTAAGCGATGATGATGTCATTCAGAAAGTCATGTTTGTTGATGACGAGAGCATTCTCTCTCCAGCCATTGAAGAGCTACCTGCTGAGCTCTATGAACAATTTACGGTAGTGCGCAGTGCACCCTTCTTCTTAGAGATCTTAAATAAGCAAACTAACAAAGGACTTGGTGTTGCGGCGCTAGCAGAGTACCTCGGTATTGCACAAGAAGAAGTGATCTGTATTGGTGATGCAGGCAACGATGCCCACATGATTGAATACGCTGGATTGGGTATTGCCATGAGCAACGGCTCAGAAGAGATAAAACAGCTCGCCGACTACATTACTGCCAGCAACGCTGAAGATGGTGTGGCATTAGCAATAGAGAAGTTTACCCTCAATCACGTCTAATCATACCGTGGAAATAGAGAAAATAATATGAAATCAGATATGTACTCAGTATTCGCTAGTAAATATGACAACGTAATTCAAGACAATATTTACAATGCAAATCTAGAACGCCCAACACTCCAAGCAATGCTACCTGCACTGCTTGATCTTGATGTGATTGATCTAGGCTGTGGTTCTGGTGTTTATACGCAGTATCTTCTTGCCCACGGAGCCCATAAAGTCACCTGTATCGATTACGCTGAGGAAATGGTTCAGCTGGTAAAAGAAAAAGCTGAACAAGCAGGGGTAAGCGAAAAGGTTGTCGCTTATGCACAAGATCTTTCTCATGGAATACCGCATGAGCCTAATGCGAGCGCCGATCTGATTATCTCTCCGCTAATGGTGCATTACCTCAAAGATCTTCGCCCATTGTTTAGCAATGTGTACCGTGTGCTAAAAACGGGCGGCACTTTTGTGTTTTCAACTCATCACCCATTTGCGGACTTTGAGTGCTCGAAATCAGGCAATTATTTTGAGCGCGAATTAGTGCAAGAGGAGTGGGATACGGTCGGCGAGCCTGTACAAGTGACATTCTACCGCCGCTCACTAACCGAAATCACCAACGCATTGACCCAAAATGGCTTAGTCATAACGCAAGTTTCAGAAGGTGAGGTGTCTGATAAGGTTAAAGAGATAGACCCAGAGCGTTATGAACACTTATCAAAGAATCCAAATTTCATTTTCTTTAAGTGCCAGAAACTCGCTTGATTCACAGGCGACTCTGCTACAGCGTCATGCCGAAGTTAGTCGCTTAAACATAACCAAAATTAATGTTTTCTCGATTGTCTAACCAAAGCTCATGCTTTGCCATTACCTTTGAAAACATCTGGCTCTGCAAATAACCATTTAGCCATTCGCGCAGCCTCGGATAGGGGCTTTGCCGAAACCATGCCTTATCAATACGCGCGAATTTACGTAAAAAGGGCAATACCGCGATATCCACTAAGCTTTCATGACTAGAAAACAGAAAGGGATACTGTATTAAACGGCTTTCAAGTGACGCTAAGTAAACTTCACAAGCATGGCGGCATTCATCCTCATTTTCATCGTGATAACGTTTAGCGCAGCCATATGCATTTAATGCTGGAATGAATTCATGCTCAAAACGAGCAATAAAGGTCATCATTGCTGATAACGCCTCATCGTCATCTGCACACAAAAGGTTATCAGGATCATTTAGCGATAATGCCCAAAGCATCACTTCCAAACTCTCCTCTATCACCTTCACTGTGTTAGAGGATCCATTCTCTTGTAAAACTAAAACGGGTACGCTTCCTTTAGGAGAAACCAACAACATCTCTTTGGGTTTATTGCTAAGCGTTATTGCGCGGATTAATACCTGTTGCTTGGCTTTAAAAATAGCGATACGTGCCCGCATTGCATACGGACAGTTTTGCAGCGAATAGAGTATCGGTGTCGTTGTCATGTGCACTTTGCGTTGCAGGATAGGCCTTATTTAAGGCTAATCCATTCAAACCATCATGAACAAATATTTTAAAGGAAATATAAAACAAACTAAAAAGGGAAGCCTTCGCTCCCCTCTTTTAGCAACCTACCACATTACAATTAAAGGTAACCTTTCGCTACATCGGTAGGTTCCATTTCTTTACCTTCAAGCTCGTTATTCCAGTTCAAACCAACCAGAACACCATCTTCTGCCAGCGTGATCATCCAATCTTCAACAAACACATCTAATGGGATCTCTGTTGGCGTGAATTCAGTCCACTCGTCGGCACACTGGGCTTGGGCTTCTTCTTTTGAAGACCAAAATGGCATTACTTCAGACGACTCAAACTCACTGGAATCGACAGACAACCATCCTTCATCTTCATTACAAAGACCCCACACGAGCTGTGTTACTTTAGTTTGCTCAAAAAACAAAGCTGTGTTCTTTTCAATGTCTGTTGTTAAGCTTGACATAGTTCTCATCCGTTCATGAATATAATGTTGTTAAAATATACAATCAAACCTGTATAAGATCAGATTGCTTGATTATTTTTCCTTTGGAGCTAGCGTTATCTGACTAAATCCCAAATCACTGAAATAATTATCACGATAGTTACGAACAGCTTTCGTATCTCGTGTGGCCATCTCTAGTTGCTGCTCCATTTTAAGGAACCCTTGGATGTCAAGGCCTTCCGCTGCAGCCGCTGCCTCTTGAATCGTCCTATATTGCTGATAGCTAAAAGGGATCGACTTTGTTTCATCTTTATACGTGTAAATAAGCGTACGAGCCATACTATACCTGCTCTGTCGTGTTTTCCTATATTCTACACATGATAACGCGATAACACTGCTGATTTTGAGATAATTCGCCCTATTTATTGGTCAGTATGATTAAAATTAATCACTGCCTAACATTATGATGCAACATTTTCCCCAAGGTTATGCACAGAAACAGTGGATAACTCCACGCTAAATCAAACCTAGCTTGTACAAAATGAAAGCATAATGTTTTAAATTTCAGCAGTTAAATCAATTTTGAATGTTTCGCATGGAGCTGTCGCTTTAAGTTTTTATAATGGCAACACATCACCAATGGCAATGCACTGCCAATAACGCTTAGGTCTTCCATCATGCAAAGCTCTATACGAGTCACCCGCCGCCCCAAAGGACGATTAGCATTGGCTAGCGTCTACAGCTTCACCGGCGCGTCGATACTTGCCTCAATCATTTTTTCTCTTCTGCTGTTTTTGTCGTTAGATGACAACCTAAGCATGAAAGTACTTTTCGGCAGCCTCGCAGTTATCTTCGAACTCGGTAAGTTCTTTGCTTGGTATGAATATGGCGAACGCCGTGCCCACGGCAATATGGCAGGCTCAATGGTCGCGCTTAGCTTTTACGCGGTTCTTGCCATTATTTCCATTGGTGGCAGCATTGGCGGAATCAACAGCGCCACCAATACCATTGCACAATATGCGACGACAGAAGAGAATAGATTCACCAGTTTTGACCGCCAGATTGACGCACTTGAAGCTCAAATTGCGTTAAATAACCAAGCGGCAGAGCGTTATATCGCATTGGATCGCTTAACTACAGGGTTAGCTAGAATACAAAAAGAAAACAGCGAATTACAGCAAGAGATCCTTGCTATTGCTACTCAGCGTGACACTCTGCCCATACGACGCCAAGAATCTGTTCTGGGCTTAATTGACGGATTAGCCAATAGCCTAAACCTTAGCTTCAGTGCCGCTAAACTGGGTTTAGTTATCTTCTTATCTGTTCTGCTCGACCTGTTTGCTGCTTTTTTCGTTGGTCTCATTGGTGAAGAGTTGAGGTTCCGCCACGGCTACGCCAACAGTGAAGCTGCCTATACCTCACCACATGCAGCGACCAATGTGAAAACATTCCACTCAAGCGACGAGGCCTCTCACCCACTCGGTGACATGCTCACCGCCCCAAAAGCCGCGCAAATAAACGAACTACCACATGAAAGTAGCTCACCTTATGCTGAACCTTCAACAACAACCGAGTTCCCCAGCACTGCAGTCATGCACAAATCTGCAGTATGGCTACCCACACACGATGACCTTACACAAAACGTTATTCATCTGATTAGTACCGCCCAGATTCCGTGTCAGAAGAAAGCGGTCGCCGCGCACTTTGCCCTTTCAGGCGATCAGGTTGATGAACTTTTCTTTCGTCTACTCGAGCAAGGTTTGGTCGAGAAAAAACCCAATCATCATTTTCAATGGAAAGGCCAACAGCAAGCCGCTTAATCTTCATCCGTCGGTCGTAACACTCCGCGCTTAATCTGATCCTGTTCAATCGACTCAAATAGGGCTTTGAAATTTCCTTCTCCAAAGCCCTGATTCCCTTTTCTCTGAATTATTTCAAAAAACACCGGGCCGATAACGGTGTCCGTAAAAATCTGCAGCAACAAACCACTCGCATCACCATCAATCAATATCCTTAACGCTTTTAACTGATCGATAGCCTCGTTATGCCCAGGTAAACGCTGCTCCGTTAATTCGTAATAGCTGTCTGGGGTATTCATAAAACTCACGCCGTTTTGCTTCAGTTTACGTACAGTGGCGTAAATATCATTGGTGCTGAGTGCAATATGCTGAATTCCCTCACCTTTATATGCTTTCAGGTATTCAGCGATCTGCGACTTATCATCATGAGATTCATTAATCGGGATGCGTATCTTTCCGCACGGCGAGGTCATGGCCTGCGATAGCAGTCCCGTCATCTTGCCTTGAATATCAAAATGACGAATCTCTTTGAAATTGGCGATCTGCTCGTAAAATTGAGCCCACTTGGCCATATTGCCACGATAAACATTGTGCGTGAGGTGATCAATCGAGATTAAGCCCACACTTGCTTCACCCAAACGGCGATCAATATCATCAACGTAGACAAAATCAATATCGTAAATTGACCCATTATCATGGTATCGGTCCACAAAGTAGAGGTAAGCGCCACCAATGCCTTCAATCGCAGGTATTGAAAGCTCCATCGGACCAGATTGATAGGGCATTCGCTTTGCCCCTTTAGAGATGGCATATTCCATGGCAACAGAAGCATCGTGAACACGAAAAGCCATTGCATTAACACTGCTGCCATGTTGCGTAGCAAATTGCTTAGCCTGACCACAGGTTTCACCGTTTATGATGAAGTTAATATCACCTTGGCGATACAACCAAACAGCTTTGTGGCGATGTTTAGCAATGAGCGCAAAACCTAACATTGTAAACAACTGCTTTAGATCCTGAATACCAGAAGCACTCAACGCAGTGTATTCAACAAACTCGAAGCCATCGGTTCCAAGCGGATTAAACTCTATCGATTGCATAAAAAAACCTCCATGCCATTACAATGGGTTTAGGCATGAAGGTCGTATTTGTCATATCTCAACCATTCTTTTCTTTGATTGGCTGTAAAGGAGCACTGTCACTCAGTGTTTACGCATAGTTAAAAATGCACGAGCTGATACCAAGGCATCGCCCTACCTATATAATCCTTGTCGTGTCGGGCAACACTGTAAAAGCCCTGCGCATGAAATAGCTCTAATGCTGGGCGATTAGAAGCCGGCACATTTACCTTGTAAACACCAAACTCATTAATCGCGTAGTTTATCAACCGCTTGGCCAAGCCATTTCGTTGGTAACCCGGTAATACGGATAACAGAAACACTTGCTTATTCGCAAGGCCAATAAGCCCTAAAATTTGCTGCTTCTCGTTTCGAATCGCATAGCACTCTAAGTTTGGAAGGTAATCTTGCAACAACAGGCGACGGAAAGACATGACCTCTTTTTTATCCTGCCACTGCGCTTGTTGTTTAACAGATTGAACCCACACCTGAACAGCACAAGGGTACTCAAAAGATTGTACCTGACTAATTGTTAAAACTTTCTGATTCATGACGCCCCCTTACAACTGTTATTGTTTAGATTAGCGCGAATTGAGGGGTGAAATAACGGAATAGCCCTTCAATTCTTATTTTTGTGACTATTTTTATATGTAGAATCAAACGTTACACAATTTTACATCAATGCAACACATGGCATTGAAACTGGTTAATCAGCACTTGAATAATATAAATAATACACATGTCATTGCAGTGGTAGCTCTTAACGAAGCAACACGATAAAATGGCACTAAGTCTTCCAAAGGAATATTAAAATGATAGATAAAACAAATGAATTAGAAACATGCGAAGCATGTGGTGTGAGCGCAGAAATGGGCTTTATCATCAAAGAAGGGGACGATATTGCCAACGTCTTCATTACAGCCCCATCTCAAGAAGAAGCAGTTCAAGAGCTGAACAAATTTGTTGTGCTAGCAAACGAAGTCAATGAACGCGTCACCGTACAGTCAGCTTATGTTGACGGAAAACTGAACGCCAATATTCAATTCGAATGCAGTGCGGAAAAGCTCATCTTTGAACTTCGTAGCCGCTCAATTCGTTAATTGCTGAACCGCCGACAAAAGGCAGCAACCTAACGCTGCCTTATTTTCCCTCACTATCTCTTGCCCTAAATAGCCAGTTGCAACCATGCGAGACATGTTGCATAGTGGGTGTATTGGAATTTGCTATATTTATAACTACCCCAATTAGTCACCAACAGAGAGTCAGGACGATGAATAGTGAAAAAGCGAAAATAATTGCTAACTGGCGCCCCGAGAATAGTCGAGAAGCCGATGCCATGAAACAGTTTTTACTTCAAGAAATGGGCGTTACCATCGAGCACCACCAAGGGGGAACGGGTAAACAAGGCATGCATACCGGAAGGAAATTTCGCTAACCCTCAAGGGTATAATTTAATGGCGTCATACGTGCGCCAAATATCGTGCCATTTTGCACCATTACTCTGTGTCAGCAAGCACTGCTGCTGACGCATCTATCACCATTCTACGTCACATCCAATGACACTCTACATAGACAAGTCGGCTCTGGCGCATTACAGTATTTGGCCCAATAAAACAAAATGTTATGCATGGAAGTAACCACTCTCTAAGAACGGATTTCTACAATTAGGATTTCCGGTCGCTGAATAAACTAGCAAGCCATTTTTGATGTGACCAGTTATGAGCTATAAAGACGATCTAAGCAGTACGATATTAACCGAAAGCGGTACCAATGAACTCGAAATCATTGAATTTCATCTACATAAAATACTTCCGAATGGAGAAACTAAAACCTGCCATTACGGCATTAACGTCGCAAAAGTGCGCGAAGTGATACAAGTTCCAGAAACGACGGACTACCCTAACGCCCAAACTCATATGATTGGTGTTTTTTCATCGCGCGATAAACTCACTCCACTTGTTGACCTGGCGGGTTGGTTACGTGTTCCTACTCGCGACAATAACGACAACAAATTTGTTATTGTTACCGACTTCAACAATATGACGAATGGTTTTCTCATCGACAGCATCAGTCGTATTCACCGTATCTCTTGGGAACAGGTTGAATCTCCAAGCCAGTTCTTAGAGTCAGGAGAGCAAGATTGTGTGGTTGCTGTTGTACGTCAAGACAAACGGCTAATCATGATCCTTGATTTTGAAAAAATCATTGCGGATATAAACCCTGAACTTAGCATGGAAAAATATGATATTAACACTGACAGTGCCGTTGATCGCCATCAGAAAACCATATCACGCCGAGCGGGGAAAACTATCATGGTGGTGGACGACTCTGCCTTCATTCGAAGCCTCATTGAAAACACGCTGCGCTCTGCCGGATACAATATTATATCGGCACGAGATGGAGGAGAAGCGCTTGAGAAATTAATCGAGTTTGAACGCATCTCTAAGGATGAAAATAGCCAAGTGACTGAGTTGCTTGACGCTATCGTCAGCGATGTTGAAATGCCCAAAATGGATGGTATGCACCTGCTGAAGCGACTACGTGAAAATAGCACTTATCAAACCCTTCCAATTGTCATGTTCTCTTCATTAATGAGTGATGACAACCGCCATAAAGCTATGCAGCTTGGTGCTAACGACACAGTTACCAAGCCAGAAATTGGTCGACTTATCCCGATCATGGACAATTTAATCTTCGATTAATCTCATTGACCAACGAGCTAAACCCTATGGCTTAGCTCACCTAAATTCCTCACACTATTTGGGCCATTTGTAGCTATATTTATCTGCAAACAATCAAAAATGGTGTGACATGGAATCTTTTCTTAAGCAAATGCCTAAAGTTGAACTTCACTTACACATTGAAGGAGCAATGACGGCAGAATTAATGCTCCAGTTAGCGCACAAAAACAACATTATTTTGCCCTACCCCACACTCAGTGCGCTAGAAGAAGCTTACAAATTTGATTCCATGGACGATTTCCTAGAACTCTATTTTCTAGGTTGTCAGGTACTGCAAAGCAAAGAAGACTTCTTTACCCTGACATGGCACTACCTCAGCCAATGTGCTGAGAATAACGTTATGCATTGTGAAATTTTCTTTGACCCCCAAGCCCACATATCCCGAGGTGTTACACTAGAAACTCAAATTGCGGGGATCAGCGAAGCCCTTAAAAAAGCAGAAAATGAATATCAGATCAGCCACCAACTGATCGCCTGCTTTCTCCGTGATAAGCCTCAGCCACAAGCGATGCAACTTCTTGAAGAACTCGCCAACTATCGAAACACTATCCATGCAATCGGATTAGATTCGACAGAACCCGGTTACCCTCCGCTACTGTTTAGAGAGGTGTTCGCCCGCGCTCGTCAACTGGACTTTAAAGCCGTTGCTCATGCCGGTGAAAGCGCAGGGCCTGAGTACATCTGGCAGGCGCTAACGCAATTACAAGTTGATCGCATCGACCACGGCGTTAGTGCAACGCAAGATAGCACGCTCGTAGAACATCTCTTAAATCATCGCATTCCCCTCACTATGTGCCCAATATCTAACGTCAAACTTGGTGTGGTGGATAACATTGCAGAGCACAATATTGCCCAGTTGCTACGCCAAGGCTTATGTATCACCATCAACAGTGATTCACCCAGCTATTTTAATGCCGACATCTTCGACAACCTATTAGCAGTGCAGCAGGCTCACCATTTAACCCATGATGAGCTCGGCCAACTAACCCTTAACGCAATTGAAGCAAGCTTCGCAACGACAGAGCGCAAAGCCGATATGATTAGCATAATGATGAGTTACCTTGGTCATGATGATGAGTTTGCTGATTAGCGCAAAAATACGCCGACAATGAGTTGACGGTATGTCTGGAAAATCCTTTAAAATTCGGTATCCTGTGATTAGGCAAGAGAACAGGACACCCGATGAACCTATCACAGGTAGCGGCTTTTTGCCGCATTGCAGATACTGGCTCAATTTCAGAAGCGGCACGTCAACTCGAGTGCAACCGCACCAGCCTTAGTATGGCCATTAAAGCCTTAGAGAAAGAACTCGATGTGGCACTTTTTGTGCGATCCGGAAACAAGGTTATGCTCTCTGAAGCGGGTAAAGCCATTTTCAAAGACTGTGAAAACCTCTTGGTGACCGAGTCACGGATCAAGCAAACTTGTTTACAGGTATCTGGCGAATTTAATGCTGAGGTATGGATAGCACGAGACGACTCACTGCCTGATGATCTTTGGCAAGACCTATCCCATCAACTAAATAAGCGTTTTGCAGCAACGTCTTTCAACATCGTATTGGCATCAAGTGGTGATTTGGCCAACTTAGTCGAAACACAGCAAGTCGATTTTGCTTTTGGTGTTGATTACGAGCGCATTGATGACCCTCGCATCGTCTCGCAACCTATCGGTAAAATTCGAATGATGTCTGTCTGTAAAGCTGGCCACCCTCTGAGTAAGAAGCGCCGAGTTAGCGATGATGATCTACGTAATGCAATGCAAGCCTCAATCGCATACCTTAATGAAAAAGATAATCCCGAACTTCAACCGTTCTCTCGCAAATACATCGGTTTCTCCAGTTTTGATTACATGCTCAACACGATCCAAACTGAAGATGCATGGGGAGTATTACCTGAACCACTGATACGTCACTTACTCCGTCAAGAGACCCTCGCGGTGATCAAACATACTTATGGTTTAACCCAAGAAGAGTACTGCATGTTCTCATCTGCCGGCATGCAAGAGCACCCTGGGATGACGTGGTTAATCGATAAGCTAAGCGACTACTTGTTTGATTTTTAGTCTGCCAAGCTAGAAGCATGCAATACCGACCTGAGCTACGTTCATTTATGCTTAGGCTTCGCTTTGGAATATAAAAAACTATTACATACTTTGGTCATCATTGGCATAACAGCATAAGTCATTAAAGCAACAATAAATGGACTCGTCGCGAAAAATATCAAGTACCTCGGTAAACTAGCAAAGTACTGACCGAACAGCAGATCAAAGATCATTAATGTGGGCGCAATCGCTAGATAGGTCACTATCGCCATTTTATACCTTGGCGGCGGAACAAAATCACTCGAATTAGAGACAACAAACCAGCGCTCCATACCGGTGAGTGATATAGGTTGTGTTGCCTTTTCGATCACTTGATCAATTTTTTTGATCCAAAAATCCCGCTCCTCAGAGGCCGTCCAGTGATCCAATTCTTTTTTAGATAAGAACCTAAAAACAATGATATAGCGGTTCTCTCCCTCAGGGTTGATGACATCAGTGCCCAGGTAACCAGAATACTTGCTGGATGCGTCAATAATATTTTCAATATAGCCTTTAAACTCTTCCAATTTTCCTGGCAGCACCTTTCTATCTACTACCACTGATATTGAGTTATATTTGTCTTCCATGTTTTATATCCACTTTACCAACATCAAATAAACGCTATTCACTTCATCCTCAATAAATGCACCAAACAATGATCTAGGCATTACTCGTTACTGATCGCTCATAGTTTATACCAATGATGAATATAAACACCGCAACAGTCAACAAGCGCACATTCGGTCAGATCTTTCATTTTCCTTGCTACACAATCAATTTGTCTATTAATTAAGGAGAAAAAAATGAAACGAATCCCTGCATTAGACAGCATTCGCGGTTTGCTGCTCGTACTGATGACAATTAACCATTTAATTTGGATTAGTGGCGGGCGCTCTATCCTCCAACTTTTTACTCAACAGCCCCTAGGACAATTCGGCTCTGCGGAAGGCTTTGTGTTCATTTCTGCGCTTTTAGCGGGAGCCATTTATAGTAAACCATCGCTTACATCGTTAGACGTTCGTAAAAAGGCCTTCAGCCGTGCTTTTACCATTTACCGCTACCATTTGCTTTGTTTGCTTGCGGTATGTGGTTGGGTGGTTTTCTGTGTATATAACCTACCTTCAACACGTCACCTGATGGGACCGAATCTACCCAATATACTCGTAGCACCCCTTGAGACGTCCATTCTTAGTGCGCTTTTAATCAACAAACCGAACTACTTCGATATTTTGCCGCTGTACGTTCTATTCATGTTGATACTCCCCGTTGCTATCGCTGCTTACCGCCGTGGGCTTATGTGGCTGGTCTTACTCATCAGTATTGGCATCTGGCTAGCAAGTGGTTCCATTAGCGATGCCATGCTCTTACCGCTGTTTAAAGCGATTTCACCCGAGATGCAAGTTCAAACGGGTTACTTCGACCCCTTCGCGTGGCAATTACTATTTATAGCAGGCTCTGCACTCGGTTATTTGCAACACAAAGAGAGTTTTTCTTGGCGTCATCCTGCCTTGACTGTTGTAGCGTTGATCATTGCAGCACTGCTATTTGTCGCTCACCATGGTGCTTTTGCGCAGTATGGTATTCATCAAGGTGTCCTCTACTCGCAAGCCAGCAAACCCGAATTAGGTTGGTTACGCTTACTAAACCTTGCCACTTGGGTTTACCTTATCGCGTTGATTATTGAATCCTATCCCAAAGTACTCGTATTTAGACCCCTCAGTTATCTAGGTCGTCATTCGCTTCATGTGTTTAGCTGGCAAGCTGTGCTGATTTATGTCGCCGCCCCATTCCTTAATGAAATACGCTACGAGGCCGTCTATCTGATTGCCGTTGCTCTTTTAACCGCGACTCTGTGGATACCCGCATGGCAACGAGAAAGCAAATCCACTGCCGCCACTCAGCAGCGTAATCGACTGCTCACCGCCACGGCATTTTTAGCGCTGATTGCAGTAAATTTCGGACTGGTTAATTCCCCCGCACCAACCGTCGATAGCGCTGGTGTCAACACCGGACCAATGCCATTAACCATTGAAATAAAGCAGCTGGTCGATCAAACCTCCCCGGTGTTTGTCATGGTGTATGACGAGAAAGATGACCTAATGGGTGGAGCAAGTGTGCATGCTCGCCCTTATTCGGTGGAAGAGGTGACACAAGGTGTGACAATAGAGGAGCTAGCAGCAGGGCACTATGCCATATTTGCCTTCCAAGATACTGACCAAAACATGACGCTCTCGTTTGGTGCAGGAGGTATACCCAGCGAAGGGTTTGGTTACTCCAACGATCCACTGCTGCAAGGCATGCCTACCATGGATCAAATTAAGTTTGCCCATAATGCGCCGCAAACCCAAACGATTCGAATGAACAATTTCTAATCCAAGGTAGCCCAGATAATCTGTTCCGACTGGGCTACGACTACGCTACCGCCCTCTACGTCGCCTCACTGGCGTTAATAACTGAAATGCAAAACGCTGCTCGTCAATGTGAAGAGAGCGAATAATTTCTTCGCCTGAAGCGATGTAGAGTTTCGAATGATGATGTAGCGCGTGATACAAACGCTCAACACCATTTTCAACTGCGTTGATATCATCCCCCTGCCAATCCGAAACGAGATACATTCCAGATAATCGCTGATACTCTGTACTTCCCTCATCAGAAAAATAGACCTGATAGTGCGCCTCTTCACTTTGAGACGGGTCACCAAATAATACTAAGCCATTACTCTGTAATGCGACCTGCTTTAGTGCCTCAGGAAAGTCACTGAACAATGTTGACAAACGTCGGGAGCCAACATGTTTTTCTGGCGAAAGCATCATGACTTTAGTGCTGACGGGAACGGTCATGCTTACCGCGTCTAACAAGGTGTGCTTACCAACAATGTCTTCCGCACTCTCAACATTTTCTGTCTCACGTACAGGAAACCACATTCGCAACGAAACATTATCTTCAGCCAAAGACCAATAGTACGGCGGTTCCATTATTTGATATTTTTGCTCCTCATAACATCGTGTGGCCAAATAGAAAAAGAAGGCAGAAATATAACCAGTATCCGGCAATTCAATGCTCGTCATCCTTCGTTTTGGTAATCTCACTTCAAACATGTCAGCAGGAATTGGGGCTTCTTCTTCAACCGGAAAGCCCAATGCAAGCGGGAAGCTTGCACTCGCATATTGATAGTGCTCAACAAACTCGAGTACTTTTAATGTGGACAAATTAAACTGAGCAGCATAGTGCTTAGTTAAAAATTTCGCCAATACAGACTGAATTCTAGCTTCAATTACGACGGGATCCCTCTTTACACTGCAAATCCGAATTGCATAACAGGCCCAACGCATAGCAGGGTGCTCTTCATCGCGCATGTCTAACGCTCGAATTACCGACAGCTTATCCAGCATCGCCTTGTCGATAGGCTGACAAGCCAGCCTTTTTGCCCACAATGGCTGGTTTCGTATATTTTTCGGTGCCACCATTGCAAACCGTTTAAATGCTCGGGCAAACGCCTCTTGTGATTCAAAACCATATTCAATCGCAATATCGAGAATACGTAGGTTCGTTGTAGCGATTTTCTCCGCCGCGAGGCTCAACAGCCGATAACGCTGGTATTGGCTAATCGTCAGCCCCGTTGCCTGCTTAAATTGGCGTTGAAGGTATGAACGCGACAAGCCACTACGAGCGGCAATCAACTCAACAGACAGAACATCAGGTAGGCTGTTTTCTATCGTTTGAATAACGGAAAGTATGGAAGTTGTCGTCATCTGTGACCATGCGGAAAAATAGTGGTGTATCGACTCAACAAAATACCTTTAGATATCGGTATTTCACACACAAAGCGGCATGCTTTGCGAGTGACATCTCATCAGCATCCGTTATACCAATTTTCTCTCGCTCCCTTTACTGATAACGTTATCCGCCGTGTTAGCCGCTCAAGGTAAGCCTACATTCCTCACCCGCCAAGCTCATCCATTCAGTGACCCCACTCAGTGACCGTCAAAAATATTGGCAGCATTATTTATATGTAATTAATTGATATATAAGAATAAACATATGATCGCCATGTTGGCTAACGTTTGAGCAACAGATAGGATTTGTAATAAATCGGCCAGCACTTAACAATGTGAATGTGTTCATTATCGAAGATATTTTATGTGTGCCAGAACAAGTAACAATGAAAAACAAGTGCTTACCTTTTCAGCGTTCTTAGCCTCGCTGTTTGCTATTGGGGGTCTTTTGCTCGGTTTGTGGGTGGGGTCGTTAGTTATTCTTTTTGATGGCGCCTACTCCTTAGTCAGCTTACTGTTAACTTTATTGTCGCTATTGGCCTCTAGATATATTCAAAAACCTTCGGATGCCGACTTCCCTTTTGGACGAGCCATAATTGAACCTGTTGTTATTGCAATCAAAGCATCCGTTATTTTGACGGTTGTCGCCTTTTCACTTTATGCCGCTATTGCCGCTCTATTTAGCGGCGGCCGTGAAATTGATGCCTCTATTGCGACCCTATTTGGACTCATTAACGTTATTGGCTGCGGATTTGGTTGGTGGGTAATACAACGTAAGAGCCATCACTTCTCTTCTGACCTCATTGACGCAGAAGCTAAACAGTGGCAAATGGATACCCTACTGAGCGCTGCTGTTATGGCTGGCTTTATAGTAGCTGGGTTTATCTCACGTTCACCGTTTGCGCATTGGGCAGTCTACGCCGACCCGCTGATGATGTGTATTATGTCATTTTACTTCATAAAAGTGCCCCTTGATATGCTACGCAGTTCAACAAGAGAACTCTTAATGATGTCACCAAGTAAAGAAATTACTGAGCTTGCCAACAAGAATGTTAACGCGATTAGTGCGGCAACAGGGCACCCTATTGAGATAACTGGCTTAACCAAAGTAGGTCGAGAATTGCGTCTTAACCTAAACTATCACCCCAAACATGGCAACACCGTAAAAATTGAAGAGCTAGAGCATGTAAAAAGCCAACTGCATAAACGGTTTGCTCCTACTCCTTTAGATCTCCAGTTGACACTAAATATTCAACACTAATCTACCTCATAAGTGGCAGCCTCCACTTGCATTACAAATAACCATGAAACAGGTGCAATATCCTGATAGAATGCGCCGCTTTTCCAACCATTAATTAACGGTTACTTTGTAATGTTAACTCGCATTCCTCTTTGGATACTACTTGGTGCGGTATCATTAGCCTTTAGTGCGGGCTACATTAATGCCATCGCACTATTAACCTTTTCAAATAACGCTGTTTCACACGTTACAGGAACGCTCACCCAAACGATGAACGCTCTCAGCGTTGGCGATGATGGTACAAGTACGTATCTATTTACGCTGGTCGCGATGTTTTTCTTTGGTGCAGTGACCAGCGGTATGATAATCAAAAATGAAGCGTTAAAGCTTGGACGACGCTACGGAATCGCGCTGTTTTTAGAAGCAATAGTGCTTTTCGCTGCCACCTATCTCTTTTACCACGGTGCCATTATGGGCGAAATGCTGGCTTCTTTTGCCTGTGGGTTACAAAACGCCATGATCGCAACGTACAGCGGCTCGGTGATAAGAACAACGCATTTAACGGGCATTGTGTCAGATTTGGGTTCCGCCATCGGTCAGTTACTGGTACGTAAACAGGTAAATACACGCCAAGTTACGATTCAAAGTGCCATTCTCGCTGCGTTTTTAAGCGGTGCTTTTGTCGGCGCTAGCCTTCTTAACATTCTAAGCTCGCTGGCGATGCTAGTACCTGCGGTCATCGTTTTGTGTGCCAGCCTCGGTTATCAACTCAAGATCAAGAAAGTGATTTGACCATAATTTTTGTCGCTTCTCGGTATGAAAGCGGCGATAGCACATGCCTTCTTAAGAACTCGTTCACGTATGCGGGATCGGTTTTACTGTACTCTCGCAATACCCAACCAATGGCTTTACGAATGAAGTAATCTTCCTCTTGAGCCAACATCAGTATGGTTTCTTCGAGCAATACCACATTGGTGGCTTGCTTATGTTTTAGGCGCACCAATAGAGAGGCACGGCGCACCCACATATTTGAGTCTGTGCGCCATTTAACCACACGCGCTTCCAAATCACTGTGCTCCAGTAACAACGGTCCAACAAGGCCGACTGCCAGCCGGTCTAATACGTCCCAGTTGTCAGCGCTGAAGATCAACTCTTCGTACAGATCCATTGCTGCCACCGTTCGAAAGCAGGAATACCCTTCGGCAACATCAAGTGCCAAATATTGCTCTTCACGATACTGACCGCTCCATAACCATCGGATCAATGCCGTATACTTTTCAAATGTATCTATTGGGCTATAGGCTTGAGCCTGCTTAAAGATCGCCTTTCGTTCCGGGGCTTTCACACCATAAAACCGCTTAGCTATCTTCATGTATGCCTGCATCTCTCGTGCTTGGGTACTCTCCCCTGCTTCGGTCAGCAATTTTTGCATGATTAACACGACGGGAAAAACAGATGACATACTCACGTCCATTGCAAATGGTTAAGGAGAAGATTGAACTCCTCAATGAAGCTCACTGTAAGACAGAAAAAAGGCCCTTAACATTATTAGGGCCTTCGTTTCAAAGCACTTACTCATCAGAGTCAGGAATGTTTTCCCAATGCTCATAAGGGTTTTGTTTTTTGTCTGTCAGTTCAATCGACAGCCCCATATCAACGATCTCTTTTAGAGTAAGATCATCAGCCAAGTGAGTCACATCACCACGTTCGTTGCGCAATTCCATACTCGCTCCTTTTTCATCAAGGCCTCACATAAAGCATAGACTGCATTTTCAAAGCATAAAGAAAGCCAGTGCATTTGCGCTGGCTTCTCTCTATTTGTTTATCTTAAGTCAAAAATAGGAATACAAGGAACAATACCGACAAACCATAAATTAGTGGGTGAACCTGTTTGCCTTTGCCTGCAACAACCATAGAGAACGCATAGCTGATAAAGCCCATCGCCATACCATTTGCTGGTGAGAAACTCAGCACCGTAAACATGATGGTGAAAAATGCAGAAATGCGTGATTCGGTGCATTCCCAATTAATTTGCCCAATGCGACCAATCATGTACACACCCACCACCACCATCGCCGGTGCTACCATCGCAGCCGAGAAAACTGAAAACAGTGGGAACAAGAACAGTGATAGCACGAATAATCCAGACACCACCACCGCGGCTAAACCGGTTTTAGCACCTTGAGACGAAGCAATACCAGACTCAGAAAAGGCGGTGATAGAGGTAGTACCCAAAAAGGCACCAATCACTGTGCCACCAGCATCAGCAACCAGCGCTGAACGTGCATTCGGCACTTTACCATCTTTACTGATAATCCCTGCATCACGTCCTACACCAACAATGGTACTTAAACCATCGAAGAAATCGACGATGAAAAAGATCACGACAACAAACAGCAAATCCATCAATTTGTCGGCCGTGAAACCAGACAGATCAAAAATCGCGCCCATGCTTGGTTCGATACTCGGCGGCATAGAAACCAACTGCTCTGGTAGTGGCGCATAGCTGGTACCAAGAATGAAATCAGCAAAAATGGTTAAGATAATGGCAGAAACAAACGAAATAAACGTTGCTAGTTTAATATTACGAATCATGCATGCCAATGCGATGAAGATACTGATATATGCAATCATTACTGGTGGGTGAGTGATGTCGCCCATGCTGACTAAAATAATTGGGTTTGAAACAATAATCCCAGCGTTTTTCAAACCTAGAAATGCGATAAATAGGCCCAGTGAAACCGAAATCGACAACTTCAAGTCTTCTGGAATCGCCTCTATCATATTACGGCGAATTTTGGTCAAGCTGAAAATCAGATAGACCACGCCAGATAAGAAGATGCCAAACAGTGCCTCATGCCATACCAGTGCAATAGAACCACTTAACAGCATACCCTTAAAGAAGCCATTCATGCTCATGCCGGGCGCTAACATAACTGGGTAGTTACCAAACACACCCATGATTAGCGTTGCAATCGCTGCAGCTAATGCCGTTGCCGTAAAGACCGAACCATGATTCATGCCCGGAATATCGCCCAAAATAGCTGGGTTAACAGCTAGAATGTAGCTCATTGCTAGGAAAGTAATGAATCCAGCATAAATCTCTGTGGAAACCGTCGACTGGCGCTCAGTAATTTTAAACGTTGAGTCTAGTGTCTTACGTTGGGTAATCTTAAGGGTGGAGTTGAGGTTCACAACAAGGCCTTATCTAAAATTAAATGTATGATAAGCCTGTTTAACCGTAGAGATCGGCAATAGCGCCATGCAGTTTTATCTCGCGATAGAACGCAGACTGTAGTGTCTCAATATAGGTCGAGACGTAGAAACTTATGGCCCAAATTGCCAAAAATATACAGTCAAACAAGTCAATATGACGCGAATCATAACGTTAATTGCAAAAAACACAATAACGTTATTTCTGTGACTTAGCGCACCTCATTAACATGTTAATGCAATGTTAACCGCAGTTATCAGCGTCACACGAATGAACGTGCCATTCGACCCTTTAAATTCAATACGCCCTAAAGCAGTAAGTGACTTGCCAAGCAAACCTTTGCGCAAACGTTTGCAATTCAGCTGGGATTAATCACAAAATGTTAACATTGTAATTTATGTAACAATTTATTACTGCGCAATTTCCTAGCGACTCACCTCATCAACCAAGTATAAAATGGAGCGATACTCTATACCGCTATGGTGTGATAGCCCTATCTCACAGGTACGACTATTTGAATACCCTTCCGTGCACGTCTCGGGAACCTGGGTGGCCAATGTTGCTAAAGCCGCTGCATTCAGTTCAGGTTGCGTAAACCCTTTATCACCAGCAAAACCACAACACAGAATATCGTCGGGTATCACCACCTCTTTGGCACAGGCGCGGGCAACCTGCTCCATAATGGGAGCGAGACCACGACGGCGCGATGTGCAGGTAATATGCAACATCACTGTTGCCTCTTTCGGAGTAATTGGAAGTAACGGAAGCACATACTCTGCAATAAAAGCGAAGGGCTCATAGATCGACATCGACGCCGTGAATTGATTTTTACTCAGGGCACTACACGGACTTGTGTCCATTAGTATAGGATATTGTCCCTTTGCACTCGCATTAAACAGTTCTTGCTCTAGTTGAAGCGACGCTTTCTCGGCTTGCTCAGCATACCCTTTACTGTGAAACGGCATGCCACAGCATAAGCGATTAACATCATCTGGAATAATGACATCGAAGCCAGCACGCCCCAATAGTGACACCGTCACCTCCATCACACTCCGCGCGTCAACTGCGCTGGATTGAGGTCCCATCACGCGCGTTGCGCAGCTAGGAAAATAAACGACCTTATGCTTACTCAGTTTGGAGATAGATAACGTCTTAACGTTCGGCGCGAGCGTTGGCATTTCTGCTGGCCATAATGGTCCGCCCATACGTAAAAGCAACTGGCTGACGCCCCGAGTGAGGCGTTTACCCAGCAACCGCTGGCTGGCAGTGCTCACTTTAACGCCTACGCGGCTCATATTTTCCACTGCACCAAAATGCTCAGCACTCCATGTAGCGATACGCTCTGCTGCACCGCCGTGTGAGTGGCGCAACTGGCGCATCATCTCGCCAGTGTTAATATCTACTGGACAACGTTCAGCACATACCCCTGTGGCAGCGCATGTATCAACCCCTAAATGCTGATAGCGCTGCTGCCAAACACGCAAACGCTCCGCATCGTCGCCCGCAAGCTCCATACGCTTCAATTCCCTTAACACGGTATTGCGCTGACGCGGCGTAAGTGTGTAATGACGAGAAGGACAAACTGGCTCACAAAAACCGCACTCGATGCACTTATCGACCAAGGGATGTGCTGCTGGCATATGTTTTAGATCGGACAAGTGAGCACGCTTATTACTATTAATAATTACACCTGGATTAAGTAGTCCTTTGGGATCAAATAAGGCTTTAATCTGCCGCATCAGGGCCATCCCCTTCTCACCCCACTCCAGTTCGACATAAGGCGCCATATTGCGCCCCGTGCCATGTTCTGCTTTCAAGGATCCTTGATATTCAATGGCGACCAAATGAGACACCGCGTCCATAAATTTCCCATAGCGCTCCACCTCACTCTCTAACTCAAAGCTCTGCGTAAAGACAAAATGGAGATTCCCTGCTAGCGCATGACCAAAAATGATCGCTTCGTCATACCCAAACTGTGTAAAACACATCTGCAAATCACGCACTGCCTGAGCCAACCTATCAATCGGAAACGCGACATCCTCTATAATTACCGTCGTGCCCGTTTCACGCACGGCTCCCACGGCTGGAAATAGGCCTTTTCTTATCGACCACAACTGCTGTGCCACGGTGCTATCTTGGCTAAACGCAATTTGCGCACTCGGAGTTTGCTGCTCAATTAATGCTTGAACTGAATCACTCAGTGTCACCAATAACGCCTCTTCCGCCGATTGAATCTCAACCAGCAGCGCGGCAGGCTCACCTTCCAATTTGGCAATCACATTGGGCATGGCCGGATCATTGGCCACCGATGCCAATGCGCGACAATCCATAAGCTCCACCGCAACAACGTCAGTATTAGCTAACAAACTGACGGTATTGCACGCTGCCTCTATCGAGGAGAATACAAATAAACCCGTCGCTTTATATGGATAGTCGATAACAGTGCGGTACGTAATATCAGCAATAAACCCAAGCGTGCCTTCTGAACCAATCATGAGATGCTGAATAATATCGATAGGATCAAGGTAATCAATCAAGGCGTTTAAACTGTATCCGGTGGTATTTTTTAAACGGTATTTGTGTTGAATCAGCGACACCAGCTCATCGTCTGCACGACACGTCATCACTAGCTGCATTAAAGCATGAATAAACGGGGCATGGCTTCGTTTGAAAGCAGAAACACTGGCAGTACTACGTGTATCTAATACCGTGCCATCCCACATCACAATCGTCATACCATCCAAAGTTTGGTAACTATTATGCGCAGTACCACAGCACATACCAGACGCATTATTTGCCGCGATACCACCGATTTTACACGTGTTAATGGATGCTGGATCTGGACCTATTTTGCGCCCAAACGGAACCAATAATCGATTTGCTTCGGCTCCAATGACACCAGGTTGAAGCGTGACCCGCTCACCTTGTTCATGAATTTCATGTTGACGCCATCGCGGTGTTAAGGTGATAAGCAGTGAATCTGATAGTGCCTGTCCAGACAGACTGGTGCCCGCGGCCCGATAGGTATAATGAATGCCATACTCAGCGCAATGGCGCACTATCCAACATATTTCATCCAAATTATCCGCCATAACAACAAGCTCTGGAGTAAGGCGATAAAAACTCGCATCGGTACCCAATGCCATTCTTTGTAGCGGATCATCAATGACTCGCTCAGCAGGTATTTTCCTTATTAGCGTTTCTCGTAGTGCTGCAAACTTGGCATCCATAGGGTTGATCTCACCACTCATAATATCGACTGTTCAAGCATACGATGCAATTACCCTCAGAAATAGCGTAACAATCACATAACAAATAGTTCATTCATCGCATCAGAACAGAACCTCTTCAGCACCAATCAGACTGAACAAATGGATGTAATAACAAGGCATAACAGCGTAAATACCGCCAAATTGCCCGCGTTATGACATTGAAATAATGCAAATTCAACGTACACTGTCGAACATGAGTGACGTAAATAGAAAAGGACCTTGAGTTGACTAAGATAACCTCAGTGGCCATTGTTGGTGGCACGCACGGAAATGAATTTAGCGGAATATACTTGTTGAAAAAATGGCAAGAAGACCCCACTGCCATTGCTCGCCCTAGTCTCGCGTGTCAAACACTGTTCGCTAACCCAAAGGCATTCGACAATAACAAACGCTACCTCGATAGCGATCTGAATCGTCAGTTTACACTGCCTGATTTAAGCAACTCTGCGTTAGCTAACTACGAGCAGAGCCGTGCCAAAGTTATCAACCAACAACTGGGTCCTAAAGGTGATGCCAATTGTGACTTTATTATCGATTTACACAATACCACCAGTAATATGGGACCATCACTGATCCTACTACAGTCAGACGACTTTAACCGTCAACTGGGTAGCTATGTGTCGGAGAAAATGCCCGAAGTTGTTGTTGTATTTGAAGACCAATGCAGTGTCGAAGAGCACGGTTTTCTCAGTTCGATTACCGCACAAGGCGTCATTGTTGAAGTTGGCCCTCAACCACAGTCGGTATTGCGCCAAGATGTACTTGAACAAATGGAAACGATGACCCACCACATTCTCGACTTCGTCGAACTTTACAATACGCAAGCACTACCTACCCTCAACGGTTATTCAGCCTATCGGTATAAAGAGACCTTGTCATTACCAATGGATGAGCATGGTGAACGTATCGGAATGGTCCACAAGCATGTACAAGATGCTGATTTCAAGCTGTTAAGACAAGGGGACCCAATCTTTAGCTTGTTCAATGGTGAGGAAGTCGTTTGGCAAGGTAACTATGATGCGTATCCACACTTTATTAACGAAGCAGCATATTACGATAATAACTTAGCAATGTCGTTAGCAGAAAAGATCGACATTAGTCTCTAGCTCTGGCTAAAAAAGGTGTCGATATAGCGGGATTCACTGATAGCCAATGCTGGCATTTAGTACTCAGTCCACTATAATGCGCCAAAAACCTATCGAGATGACAAAATGAAGATTTGCGCCGTAGAAATTAAAAATAATGAAGCAGTTGTGGTATTGGCTTCTATGCATCAAGGAATGATGGCTGTTCACGATTGTCGCGTTACTGCTGTATCGATCAAAGTTGATCATGACACGGAAATGCTGGCTGAATTCCAATCTAAGTTCGCAAAACTAATGCAAGACTATCAAATTGAGCATGTCGTTATCCGCGAGCGTATGTCTAAAGGGAAGCTTGCTGCACCAGGCCTGAGCTTTAAGTTAGAAGCAGCGATTCAGCTTATTGATACACTTAAGGTTGATGTACTCACTGCCCAGCAGAGCAAAGACAGCTTAAAACGCACACCATTGACAATGAAAGCCAAAGATGTTGGTCTGAAACCATTCCAGGAAGAAGCTTTCAATACCGCATTTGCATTCCTAAACAAACGCGACTACTAATTGAAGAATTAAAAGCTCACAATATCGTGAGCTTTTTTTACACCTTGTATCCGATAGGCATTAGCCCAAAAACAAAAACACCTTCTCCTAAGAGAAGGTGTTTTTTATAAACAACTGATGGAGACCGTTACTTCGCCAACATGTCTGCTGCTGGCACGTACGGTAGGTTCAGTGCTTCCGACACTTCTTCACAAGTGACATGACCGTGCATAACATTCAAGCCATTAAGCAGGTGCTTATCATCCAACAGCGCCTGCTTATACCCTTTATTCGCCAGTGCAACAATAAAAGGCAGTGTTACATTGTTTAGCGCGAACGTTGATGTGCGAGCAACCGCACCCGGCATGTTAGCGACACAGTAGTGCACAACATCGTCAACAATGAAAGTTGGCTCACTATGCGTTGTTGCGTGAGATGTTTCTGCACAACCGCCTTGGTCAATGGCAACATCCACAATCGCCGCACCTGACTTCATGCGCTTAACAAGATCTGCTGTGATTAACTTCGGCGCAGCAGCACCTTTTAGAAGAACACCACCGATAACCAGATCAGCGTCTAGAACGTGTTTCTCAATAGATGCTTGAGTCGAGTATACTGTCTCAACCTTGCCACCAAACTGTGCATCAATCGCTCGTAAAGTGTCAATATTACGGTCAAGTACAACGACATTTGCACGTAGGCCAACCGCCATTTGTGCCGCGTTTACACCAACAACGCCGCCACCAATAACAACCACTTTTGCAGGTTCAACGCCTGGAACGCCACCAAGCAGCATGCCACGTCCACCACGCGATTTTTCTAGAGCAAACGCACCCGCTTGAATAGACATACGGCCTGCAACTTCTGACATCGGCGCTAATAGAGGTAGCTGACCTTTGTTATCTGTTACCGTTTCGTATGCGATACACACCGCTTTACTGTTAATCAAGTCCTCTGTTTGAGCTGGGTCCGGAGCAAGATGCAAGTAAGTAAATAGAATTTGGTCTTCACGCAACATTGCACGCTCTACCGCTTGAGGTTCTTTTACCTTTACAATCATGTCTGCTTTTGCAAACACTTCCGCTGCCGTCGTCAAGATCTCTGCGCCAGCTGCAATATAATCTTCGTCACTAAAACCAATACCCGCACCCGCTAGGGTTTCGACACAGACATTATGTCCATTCGCAACCAACTCTTTTACTGAGGCTGGCACCATACCGACACGGTATTCATGAACTTTAATTTCTTTAGGTACGCCGATAATCATTTCTTTTATCCTATGTCGTTGTTTGAGCTTTATATATACATTAGGTGAAAAATATCGGCATGTGGCACTGTTTTTTCCCGCTTTTATGGCAGCTCAAACCAAACTCTAAACCAAAATTAGAATAAATAACTATATGTGACACCTATCACGGGCTAAAATGTGGCACTTGTCACACTTTGGCAGTGTTAGGTACCAAGCAATGGCCATAGATCGGAATATTAGACTGCATTTTTGTGACATTGGTAATGAAACGTCCTATCAAAATACGTCTCAATAACAAACCACCACGCAACCTGACAACATTGCACCCACAGAGAGCACCGCAAAAGCAACAAATGATATACAATTCAGTATGTATACTCGTGCACAGCCTCAACGCTGTAACTATCATTGAAGGACAAAAGAATGAAATCCATCACGACATTAGCACTTACATTACTCACATTGGCGGGCTGCAGCATGACCAGCGATCCAACCATTAACTTAGCCAATAACTTAGCCAATAAAGAGTGGCAACTCGCTGCCATTGATTCCTCGCCGATAGATCCGGCAACAATTCAACACCCCCCCACTTTTATGATGGCAACAAATGGACGTATTTCTGGTCATGGGGGATGTAATCACTATTTTGGTGATACCAAGATTAGCAACAGCTATATGATGGCTCCTGGGTTAGCAACAACAAAAATGCTCTGCATTCAAAATGAAGTGGCGACCATTGAGTCCCAGTTACTAAAAGCGTTAACCCAAGGTGTAGACGTTGAGTTTTCAGACAACGACTTAATTTTGGTTGGCGATGACCACCAGTTTATATTTCAAACAAAATAACCCAGTTCAGTATTGTAAATGCCTTACCATTGCCGGTAGCCACATGTGTCGATATGAAAGCGCACGCCAGCATAGAGTCCGAGTCCCATTTGGGATTCGCGACCCTGCAGTCGATATATTTCTTTTAACTTTTGATGGAGTTCTGCCCTAGAGATAGCGTTAACTGGCACAAGATCTAAAGCGCAAAAAGTTAAGTGCTTACTCGCCTTCGCGCCACCTGCAATCACATTATACTCCTGACTTCTGTCTCCAGAGACAGGAATAACTGGGCCAACTTCAGGAATAACATGTTTTTGAATGAACCTTAGTGTACGTGCCATATTGGCCCAATTTTTCCTCTGTGGCAGATTAAAAACGGTTTTTCCCGATCGAGCCCAATCAGTTCCCTGCATCATCACGAGATGCCAAGGCAGCATTTCATCAACGCCCTGTTGATCAAAAAACTGATAGATCTGCTCTACTTCAGTCTCTAGGTCGTTCATTATTACCCAACCACGAAAAGCGGTTAGTGTTGGAACTTGAAAGCCCTGTACATTAACAAGAAGGTCAGTGTAGCGAACGTTATGCGTGTCCTCGTACAATGCCGACAAATCAGCGGCACGACCTGTAATAATCGGAACCAGCATCAATAACAAACAGCAAACGAGTGCACGATAAAACGACGTCATCTTCACCATTTCTATACTCACTAATTTATGGGCTATCCCTAGTCAGTATAGTGAAGGTTGTCAATTACTGTACTTGTTCAACTTTGCGTAAATGGTGCAACTATTACTTACAACTCGTAACAAGTTATAGCTCACATTTTTTCCCAGGAAAGATACTATTTAACTTCATCATTTGAGTATCGATAGCGCATGAAGCCATTACTGTTTAATCCCTTAGGAAAAATACGCAAACCCATCTTTTTTCTCTTTTTCTCTGCTTACTACACCTTTAGTGGCGCGATACTGGTTCTGCTAATACGCCAAACCATGCGCTTTAGCGGCCTTCTTGTTATGCTTCCCGTCGCAGTTATTGGTGGCACAATGATTGCCTTAGCTGGCGATTGGCTAGCAAACAAACTTACCGCGCGTTAAACGTGCACTGCCATTCGAGTGCTTAAATAATAAATAGGTAAATGCTTACCCTACCACTTTATCAGCACGGCATTTATCTCTACGGGCATAAAAAAAGCCGAAATAGCCACCAATCAACGCGCCAAACAGATGACTTTCAAAACTCATCCAACGTTGAGCGGGAAACACTCCCCAAATAAAAGAGCCATAAATTAGTACCACAACCAAGGCAATTGCCGCAGACTTTATGCTTTTTCGCAACACCCCATACACCAACAGATAGGCCCAAAGCGAATATATCACGCCACTCAGTCCAATATGGTAATGCGCCCGCGCAAATAGCCAAACAGCAAACCCCGTTAATATCCAACTAACAAAGAGAACACGGTAATACCGCGCAGCACCAAACTGAAAGAGAAAGAAGGAAAGAACATAGAAAGACAAGATGTTACCGAAAAAGTGTGACCAACTGGCATGCAATACAGGGGCAAAAACTATCCCCGTCAAACCGGACAACTGCCGGGGAAGAATTCCCCAATGACTTAGTCCCCCACCATAAACGACATTTAACGCGGTAAGAGCAAGCAACCCCCCGCCGAACACCCCTAAGTACTTAACGTGCTTTTGCATGCTCACCTCATTGAACTTAAAACATTGTGGTTAGTTACATAATTTTTAATGCCAAGCGCGCCAGATTATACGCATCTACGTATCCAGAATGCTGTCGCCCTTCCCATTCCAAATTAATCATGTCCATCGCTGCCTTGTGACCAAAGCGTGGTGTTTTCACGCGTTGCTTTATTGCAAACAAGGTTGCCAAATTCAAATACTCTTGAAAGGGAACCGTCAAACCTTTACTTTCACACTCGTCGCGCAAAATAAGATCATCTCGGCCCCACGCGGCATAGATTTTATTGTTCCCACCAAAGTTCTTTACCATCGAGCGTAGCACAGACTCAAGTGGCCGCCCTTGCTTCTCGATCACTTTGGGTCTGATTCCGGTAAGCTCAGTACAAAACCACGACACTTCATCTTGCTCGGGTTTTACGAAGTAGCGCGCACGCTTTACGATCTCACCTTTCATTAAATCGATTTCAGCTAAACCGACCTCAATGATCTCACCGGTATTCTTTTCACGTCCGTCATTCCAACAGCACATCTCTAAGTCGAAGCAGACAATTCGGTTGTAATTCATAATCATCATCAATAACGCATTTAGCGACATTGTACCTCAGCGTCACACGGGTTAAAGAGACTTTCTCCATTTTCCAGCCAAAATACGTTTAGATGACGAAACCTTACTCAGTTCACAACAGTGGCGCAAAATCGCTCTCGCCAAACATGGTTTTGTTGGGCACAAAGCACGCACGGATTCCAATAAAAAGGTAAAACTTCCTTCTATATAAGTATATGATTAACACTTATAAAACTATGACTATCTGTTTATGACGTCCACGGAACTCGCAAACGGGAACACCACTATCAGGATGCGCTATGTCCCTACTAAAGTACTTTGAAAAACTGCTTCCCGCCCTACCAGATGACGCTGTAGAGCAACCACCTAACGGGTTATGGGCCTTTTGCCGTCACTATACCCGTGGTTGCGAAATCCCTTTACTCTGTATGACAGCTCTAACCACACTGATAGCGATTAGTGAAGTGATCTTATTTGGTTTTATGGGCACGCTGGTTGATTGGCTAGTTCAATATTCACCCGATACCTTTCTTGAACAAGAAAGCGGTACATTATTCAAAATGGCACTGCTAATATTGGTGGGTATTCCTTGTCTCGTTTTCCTCCATTCATTAGTGGTACACCAAGTATTACTGGGTAATTACCCTATGAAGATTAGGTGGTTAGCACACCGCTATTTATTACGCCAAAGTATCTCCTTTTATCAGGACGATTTTGCCGGACGTATTGCAACAAAAGTGATGCAAACATCACTATCAATTCGCGAAACAGTGATGAAACTGCTCGACGTAATGGTCTACGTCAGTGTCTATTTCACCTCAATGCTATTTATGATAGCAAAAGCCGATACACGATTAATGCTACCTATGCTGGTATGGCTCGTTGCGTACGTTGGCATTCAATGGCATTTTGTTCCGAAGCTAAAGCGAGTATCGACCGAGCAAGCCGATGCTCGTTCCACCATGACAGGCCGTATTGTTGATAGTTACACGAATATCTCGACAGTAAAGCTATTTGCACACACAGATAACGAAGAAAAATATGCCAAAGAAGGGATGGAGACATTTCTTGATACCGTATATCGTCAAATGCGGCTAGTCACAGGCATTAACCTCAGCGTGGAAGCAATAAACTACCTACTGGTATTCATCATTGGTGCTGTTTCTATTGGCTTATGGGTCACTAACGCGATTACCGTTGGAGCGATTACTATCGCTATCAGCCTAGCACTAAGATTAAACGGTATGTCACACTGGATTATGTGGGAGATCAGTACGTTATTTGAAAATATCGGCACGGTTGCTGATGGGATGGCGACGCTGTCTAAACCGACAGAGATCTTAGATGATGACAATGCTTCTGAGCTAAACGTAAGCAAAGGCGAAATAACATTTAATAATGTTAGCTTCCATTATGGAGAAGAGAAAGGGGTATTAGAGAACCTTAACCTTCATATTAAACCGGGCGAAAAAGTTGGCTTAGTCGGCCGTTCTGGGGCTGGAAAATCTACGCTAGTAAATCTACTCATGCGCTTTCATGATGTCGAAAACGGCACGATTTCCGTTGATGGACAAGATATTCGCACCGTTACTCAAGAAAGCCTACGCGCCAAAATAGGCATGGTGACTCAAGATACGTCATTGCTACATCGCTCTATTAAAGAAAACATTCTCTACGGCAAGCCCGACGCCAGCCATGAGGAGTTACTTAATGCAACTCAGCAAGCCCAAGCTCACGAGTTTATAACAACATTAAGTGATCCACATGGCAATACCGCTTATGACGCCCAAGTAGGTGAACGGGGAGTGAAGCTATCTGGCGGGCAGCGTCAACGAATAGCCATCTCGCGTGTATTGTTGAAAGATGCCCCTATTCTTCTCTTAGACGAAGCAACGTCAGCACTAGATTCAGAAGTAGAAGCCGCGATACAAGAAAGTTTATATGAACTCATGAAAGGAAAAACAGTTATTGCTATCGCCCATCGATTATCAACTATTGCGGCAATGGATCGACTTATCGTGTTGGACAAAGGCCAAATTGTCGAACAAGGAAGCCATCAGGAGCTTGTGAATAACAAAGGGATCTACGCTCAGCTATGGGCTCACCAAACGGGTGGTTTCATCGGCATAGAGACAGAAGAGCACTAAATCGTACCGCATGAATCAGGCCAGCAACCTGTTGGCCTACTCTTTTTCAAGCATTTTTTACTCTTTCTCACAATTTCCTCTTTTTTTATTAAGTCTAGCGCATTTGTTGTCGTTTCTTTTCGGCACAACAAGAACATTTAACGAGTACATTGAGCATGGATAAACTTGACGCAGCTCACACTTTTATTGTTTACTATCAGTTTGCCCCCTCACTTTTTTAGTACTTTTTATGCAAAACAAATCCCATGCAGCGCTAAAAGCGCGCTTAACCAAATGCCGATCTTTAGAAGAGGTTATCGCTCAATCGCGAAAGGTCACAAGCCCTTTCCTTAACCCTAATCACGAAGATAAATCCAGCAAATTCGACTGGGATATAGATAGTACCCCCAGTGATACGCCTTCACCAAATAAGGCCTAATCTACTGACCATCCCCCAGCAAAGCAAACGTTTGCTTTTTTGATGGCGGTAATTCTTATTTCTGGTAAGATTGCGCTCATATATAGCGAATTTAGTCTTGTTGTCTTTTGAAATAGGAACTTCACCATGAGCCTTGCCGATTCTGTTTTAGCTGTAAATGATGACCTACCAATCCGCACCGATAAGCCGGTTCACAGTGGTAAAGTCCGCTCTGTTTACTGGCTTACTGACGCAGATAGTCGACGTCTAATCAAAGAAAAGGGGTATGATGTCACCGAGGACGCGCCACTCGCGATAATGGTGATCAGCGATCGCATTTCTGCATTCGACTGCATTTGGCACGCAGACGGCGGAATGAATGGTATTCCAGGAAAAGGGGCAGCACTCAATGCAATATCAAATCACTGGTTCAAACTATTCAAAGAGCAAGGTTTGGCAGACAGTCACATCCTTGATATTCCACACCCTTTTGTTTGGATAGTGCAAAAAGCGAAACCAGTTAAAGTCGAAGCCATTTGTCGTCAGTATATTACCGGTTCTATGTGGCGCGAATATGCTAAAGGCGAGCGCTTGTTCTGTGGCATCCAACTGCCTGAAGGACTAATAAAAGACCAAAAACTACCAGAACTACTGATTACCCCGTCAACCAAAGGGGTTCTTGAAGGGATTCCAGATGTCCCTGCACAAGATGATGTCAACATCAGCCGCAAGAACATCGAAGACAACTATGCGGCTTTTAACTTCTCGTCTCCTGATGACATTGCGACATACGAGTTATTGTTGAAGCAAGGATTTAATGTTATCAGCGATGCATTAGCACAGATAGATCAAGTTTTTGTGGATACCAAATTTGAATTTGGCTACGTCACTGATGCTGCTGGCCAAGAAAAGCTTATTTATATGGATGAAGTCGGCACACCCGATTCGTCTCGCATTTGGGATGGTTCGCAGTACCGTGAAGGCCATATTATCGAGAACTCGAAAGAGGGGTTTCGTCAATTACTTCTGAACTACTTCCCTGACCCTGACATTCTATTAAATAAGAATCGTATGCCAGAGCGAGAAGCGCTCGCACGTGACAACGCCCTGCCACAAGACGTACTTCTGCAAGTATCTAAAACATATACAGATATCGCTGAAAAAATCACTGGCGAGAAAATTCATCTAAGCCAAAATCCGAAACAAGAGATCATCGACGTTTTGCGTGAAAAATACGGCTTAATCGACCAATAAGAACAGCTTCTCAAATCAATTGGTCAATAAGATCTATTCAGTTGTATCAATTAAAAAGGCCTAGTTATTCACTAGGCCTCACAAAGGCAACTCATATCAATCGTTAATGCGTCGATTAGTTAACCTGTCTAGGGGCACGGATTGGTGCTCCCGGGTACTCACCTTCAACAATATTACCGTCATCAACAACAACAACACCATTAACAACAACATAATTGATCCCTACCGATGGAAGACTATTTGTCCCCCCTTCATAGCCAGCTGGGCTGCTAACTGTTTCTGGGTCAAAGATCGTAATATCCGCGTAAGCACCTTCTTGCAATCGACCACGTTTTGCCATGTCTGGAACGATTTCTTCTAAGAATTGCGCTGGTAATAAACTCGTTTTACCCAGAATATCAGGTAGTGACAAGTCAACACCATCTATAGCCATACGCAAGTAAGTTGCGTAAGAGCCAGCGCTACGAGGATGGCCTAAACCAGCACCAAACGGTGAGTCCTCTTCCATCATCTTACCATTCTCATCAACATATACTGTTGAGTCACTGCCAATCATTACACTCGGGTGCTTAAGTGCTAGCTTCATGTCAGCAGCTTTGATGTGATTCATAATGTACCAGCCATGCGGCTGTTCTCTACGATAGAAATCAAAGCTCTCTTTGGTCAGTGTTTCACCCGTCTCAACCCAGCTTAGATCGCTGTAGTCCATATCCATGCGCTCTTGCCAACCTTCATCCAGCATCTCTGTACCGATATAAGTTGTGCCATGTTCATATGGGAACATTTCAGCAGAAATACGTGCACCATTGGCATTCGCTTCGTCAATCAGACCAAGAACAAACTTTGTGTCAGCTAAAGCGTTAGTTGGAAGATGATGAATCAACAAAGGTACATCATAGCTCGCCGACAAAGCGATCATTTCCTGAATGCCGAGTGCGCCTGTTGGTTGAAGTAAACTAATATAGCGAGCGTGAACGGTAAAGAAGCTATCGTTATCGGCTGCGATTTTCGCCGCACGAGCAATTGCCTCACTACTTTCATTCTTGTAGTAACCCGCTAGTACACCGATACCAAGCGCACCATCTCTCAAATCATCAGAAAGCATATTATCGATTTGATCAAGCTCTTCATCTGATGAACGGCGCGCTGCCCACTGGTTACCATTTGCAGATGTTCTTTCTAACAATCCCAAAATCAAACCAGGTCCTTGTGGATCAACGCCATCCATAACCGCAGCACGAACCATAGAGTGACCAACTGACGTACCATAGTTAGATACTGAACGTCCTTTTTGAAGCTCATAATAATCTTGTACTGGATATGACCCTGTTTCTAAATCAATCTGAGTCGTTTTACCATCCAGCGCACCAATACGCAGCCCATATAGATCCTGACCATGAGCATGTAAATCAATAAAGCCAGGCGCCGCAATCAAACCGCTTGCATCAATTTCTCGGCTACCTGATAGTGCATCAGAAGTAATAATTGCTATCTGATCATTGATAACACCAATATTGGCAACTTGGTCGAAGCCTGTCTCAGGGTCAACCACACGAGCACCAGAAATAACAACGTCATAACTAGCAGCATGAGCTGACATTGCTAAGCCGCATAATATCATTGTCGAAAGAAAGCGTTTTGGGCCTTTATACATGTTTAATTCCTTTATTATATAAGCACAATACGGCGCTGCCATCGATAATTAATATCAATTCAAAAACAAAGGCGCCATATTTAGATCGAATTCTATCGCCATAAAATACATGGCGACAGTGCTATATATGAGACTTTCATCACACACGCAAAGATTATAAGTAATGGTAATATTTATTTTCTTATATTTTTAATATAGAGTTGAATTTTACATCTCATCATGTCCCTTTTTAAAAGGCTTAAAACAATAACAAGGACAAATATCCAAATATAAGCGACACTCATATACGGAGATATACTGTTGAAGAAAAAGAAACCAAGTGCCTACAGCTCAAAAGTACTAACCAAAGTGCAACAAGAATGGAACAAATACAGAAGTAAACATAACATTACTCAACTTGATGCGGCAAAACAGATTGGCCTAAGTCAATCAGCATTTTCGCAGTACCTAAGGGGAGGTATTCAACTTAATACTGATTTCCTTGTCCGCTTCGCACAACTGGTCGGTGAGCCCCTCGCCAACTTTCACCACCGCCTTGATATCGACGGCGAGGAGTGGCATTCTCAGGACTCAACGCTATTTACTGTTGAAGTAAAGCAATGCCTATCTTGCGGTAAAATGCCGCCTAAATTCGTTATTATGCCGAGAATGACCAGAGTAGCTGGCTATTTACCTGTTGAAATAGATAATCACAATTCTCGCTACAAACTTGGTTCAATCGTCGTTTTTGGCCCTGCCGATAATATTAGTGAGTTTAGCGAAGTTGGTGTTTTTAATCGTAGAAATGACATTATCGCGATTGGAGAGCTAACCCACACCGACGGAGAGTGGTGGGTTAACACATTAGCCAATGGAATACCCACCCGACTAAATGTCCAAAAAGAACACCACTTAATGAGGGTCGAAGGAACGGTCACATCTCATAGTAATCAAGGTTTATTATTTAAGAATAGATAACCACCACCCTTCACTTTATCGCAACAACGATAAGCCATCGCCAAGATCACAAACTCTGATACATAAAGTAATGACGACGGCTTAAATATATCTAAAGTCAATCAATCTCCGACAGGGATCATAATATGGACATAAGGTGTATCTTTCCACATAACATATGGCCCGCCATTATGTGGGTCAGTGGGTAACGAGTTTAATAAATCTTTATCTGGGGTGATAATCATTAAATGAGGGCCCTCTTTTACCCATTGATTATCTGCGGTTTCTCCTTGGGCATAAGGATCGATATTACTAGCCCCTTCATCACCGGCTAGCATATACGAAATGCCTATCGTTTTCGCTTCAAACGGTTTCTTATTCATCCAGGCATCAGCCCATTCCATCCAAGGCGCATCCATACACATTGGCGCCTTTCCTTGCAATTGAGGCGGAGTAGGAAAGCAAGTATAGCTGCTACTGCCTTCTTGCAGAACGTTGTTATCCCAATCAACAACGGTTACCTTATCTCGCAATGACGGCGGTGCAGCACTCAGCGCGTCTTCTAATAAAGCTTGAGAGTTATCAGTGGCATGAGCATTCACGATATAACCAAATGCAACAAGTATCACCGAAAGAACATGTATACTTTGTTTCATAACAACACCCTTAGGTTTATTTAACCAAAGAACCATGGCGATTTCAGTATAGTTCATCAGCACTAGTTTCAGGTGAACAAATAGATTACACTTTGATTATAGTTGCATAGCAATGAGCATCTATTACCGGACTTCCCAAGGCGACCAAAATGAGAATTGAAAGCAATAAACAACACTTCGAAGAAACATTTAATCAGCAAACACTATTATCTGCTGATATTTCTGTAACAGAATTCGAGCAGTGTGAGTTTAATCATTGTGACTTTTCATCAACAACATTCTCCCATTGCAAGTTTATTAACTGCTCTTTTAACCACTGTAACCTAAGCTTGATAAAAATCTCGCATTCACGCTTCTTTGAGGTTGAGTTTACTGAGTGTAAAATTATCGGCGTTGACTGGACCAAGGCATATTGGCCACCATATCATTTAGATTCAGAGCTTAAGTTTAACCAATGTATCCTCAACGATTCATCCTTCTTCGGCTTAACGTTACACGAACTAAATTTAACGCATTGTAAGCTGCATGAAGCCGACTTTCGCGAAGGGGATTTTCCCAACTCGTCCATGCAAAACTGTGATTTTACCAACAGCCTATTTATGCGCACCAATTTACAAAATGTCGACTTTACCGAATCATGGAATTTCACGATCGATGTATTGCAAAACAAAATTACTAACGCCAAGTTTTCTCGTTATGAAGCATTAAGCCTTTTAGATAGCTTAGAAATTGAACTCGTCGATTAGCAACAAATAGAATTGATGTAATTGGTAAAGCGATATTTCCCATGGTTCAACCAGCTCATTGTGGTGCGCCACACCAATATAAATAAAGCAAGCAAACACCTAATCCACCGCCCCTTTAACCCTTACCGTGCGACGCACTACACATCTATAGGCAGCACGGTCAAATCGCCACTCATTAATGCTATTATTATCAATATGTTGGTGATAACATAAATCGAAAAGCGCTGTTGCATATCCCGCATCGTACTGCCACTCGTTTTATAAATAAAAATGGAAAGTGAATGCTCATCGTATTAAAGGACTCATACTGTAGTTTGGTTTATCAAACAGCTTTAACAGAGAATATCAGTTACCACCACTTCTAGATTGAAACTAACTACCATTCCCAATCTAGCACGGCACTATATAACTTGTCGGACAAATCTACATGGAGAAAAAGATGAAAAAACTCTTGATTGGCACTTCCCTACTTATTACCTGTACTCAGATCAATGCTAATAGCTTTGAAGGCGTAATTACGGCACAGGCCAAAGAATGGGGAGTTAACCAATGCCTTCAAGAAATTAAAAAAATGGACGGCTATTTGAACGAAAATGCTGGACCAAATGGAGCATGGTCATTCTCTTCGTCAGACAACCCGTCAGAACGGCTATTCTCCGCGCTTAATATTAGGAAATATAACGACGGTACATGGGGTTACGCCACGTTATCCATTGCACCAGGCACAGATGGTCGCTGTGATAGCACATTAATGCAAATGGTAACATTCCCTGACAAATCTTGTAACGCACTAAGAGAAACAGGTTACAAGGACTACGAATACAAAGGCGATATTGCAGGTAAATCCATCTATGAAAGTGGCTCTACAAAGGCCGTGCTTGAAGAGCTAAATGGCGGCTGTATCTCTATTCGCTACGAGGCACTATATCCATCACCTATCTAGCTTAACAGTAGAGCAGCACACCGATTACGCTGTAAGGACATATTATCATCCCCATTAAAACAGCGTTAACCGCTAACACACAAAAGCGCAGTGAATAACTGCGCTTTTATAGCTTTAGATATACTATATATACTTGGCTCTACGCTACTACCACTGAATACACAGTTATTCGCAACAAAGTTAATTCATTAATTACAACGACAGGAAGTCATATGCTAGGAAAGCATCAAGAGCCTTACGGCGCGTTTTATCGCTCAACCCACGACAACGAGCATTTGGATACTAGAACTGAGCTTCTAGTCGGTTTATCAGCGGCAATGGCAATGAATTGCTTACCTTGTACCCGTTATTATCTACTGCAAGCAAAGAAAGCTGGGATTACCAAAGGAGAAATTTCCGACGTGACTGCAAAGGTAATGGCTGTCGCAGCGGGACAGAAGAAGTTGCAAATGCAAGAGGTGCTGAATAAGTACAATATTGACCTCGATAAGTTCGAATAAACCAAATGATAGAACGGGCATAAACGACGGTAGTTCATGCCTGTTCTAGTCAACGATAACACCTGACTCTTCCTTCTCGCCTTTTATTGGATCGAGTACCTCTTTGATCAGCCATAAGTAGCTTCGACGCATGCTTATTTTTAACTGCATCACCAACCTTGACGGGATAATACTCATCCGACTAATGTTAACAATATCGCAACATTATAAAAAGTAAGGAAATCAGATGACACAAACTCTCGTATGTGAACAGTACATGCATTGGGTAGACGTCAAACCCGATGAAGTTTCGCTAAGGCAGATTATCAACCGTCAATTTAAAGACTTCACATACGCAGAAGTGTTAGATCAAGCTAAGTGCCTAATTAGCTTTTTACGCAGTCAAGGCGTCACCGCAGGTGATCGCGTGGCGCTTATTTCAAAAAACTGTGCTGAATGGTACATCACCGATCTCGCTCTGATGCTGGGAGGGTACATCAGTGTTCCTATCTTCCCAACTGCCGGCGCCGATACCATTTCACATATCCTTACCCATAGCGAAAGTCAGCTGGTTATCGTGGGTAAATTAGATAGCAACGATGCCACTCACCAATCAATTCAAAGTTTAACGCACCCGATAACAACACTCTCGTTTCCGTATCCTGACGCCTATCACTGTGATTTTAATTGGGACGATATACTAAGCGATTATGCGCCAACCGACGACATTACATTACCATCTCCGGATGACTATATGTCTTTTGTTTATACCTCTGGCACCTCGGGGTTACCGAAAGGTGCCATGCTCACCCATGGTGATTTTGCCTGGTCTTCACAGCAATTGATCGACCACATTGGTATTAATACAGGCGAACGCTTATTCTCTTACCTGCCATTGGCTCACATTACGGAACGAGTCTATATCTTAGGTACCTCAATGTTAGGTGGCGTCAATACTGCTTTCCCTGAATCACTTGATACCTTTATTGAAGATGTCAAAATGCAGCGCCCAACCCTATTTATTTCTGTCCCCCGATTGTGGACGCTTTTCCAGCAGCGCATTCTCGATAAACTACCGCAAAAGAAACTCAACCTGTTACTGAAAATTCCTCTGGTTTCGACGTTAGTTAAAAAGAAATTGGCACAAGGCTTAGGACTTGATCAAGCCAGAGTCCTTGGATGTGGCTCGGCACCAGTATCACCAGCTTTACTCCACTGGTATCATTCTGTTGGCCTCAACATTACCGAAGCATGGGGCATGACGGAATCGTTTGCCTATAGCACGCTCAATTACCCTTTCCGCGGCGATAAAATCGGTACCGTCGGCAATGCAGGCCCAGGTGTTGAACTAAGAATTGCTGACGATGAAGAGGTACTGGTTAAAAGCCAGGGGCTATTTAAAGGTTACTATAAGCAAGACTCTGCCCATGGCGAATGTATCGTCGATGGTTGGTTACATACTGGTGATTTAGGCACATTGGACAATGATGGCTACTTAACCATTAAAGGGCGCAAAAAAGACACCTTCAAAACCGCGAAAGGGAAATTCGTTGCGCCAGTACCTATCGAAAAACGCCTCTTTGAACTTAGCAATATTGAGATGATGTGCTTAATTGGATCGGGCTTGCCGGCACCGATATTACTGGCGATCCCGCACGCGTTCCCTAATTTTGACCCTGCACGTTACGAACGCAAAGCGCTTAGAGTCCTTAACCAGATCAATAGCGAGTTAGAGTCTCACGCAAAAATCAAAGGAGTGTTACTCATTGACGATCCGTGGACAATCGAAAATGGCATACTAACACCAACACTTAAAATTAAACGTCACTTGCTAGAAAAAAAATATCACGACATTGGTGCCAACTGGCCAAAAGACAGGCAGGTAATGTGGGAGAAAAAGCGATAATGGCAATAGTGCATGCCATCTCGAGGTAACACTCTCAAGCTAACAAACCGTCCCATAGCACCTAAGTATGACACTCAGAATAGGCATAATCTGAGATAGGTGCTTCACACCTCATCGACCTTTTTGCCAGGATAGTGGGAAAGTTGCTCGACAACACGCTCGTGAATACCACCTTCTCCTTTCCAGGCCATGCCTGTCATTAATTCAATCGCATCGAAAACGGTTTCAACGGTATACACCTGTAGCTTCTCTTTCTCTATTTCCTGTCTCAGCGCTTTCTTCAACATTAAATGACGCGCATTAGAAAGGGGAATGATCACTGCCAGTCTCCCTTCATAAGCCAGTGAGCGGGCGACATCAACAAACCCTTCGACTTTCTCATTAACTCCTCCAATGGCCTGCGCTTCACCAAACTGATCCATAGACCCAGTGATTGCCATATTCTGCTGTACTGGTACATTCGCTATCGCAGAAATCAATGCAATAAACTCGGCCATTGATGCACTATCACCATCGATACCGCCATAATTTTGTTCAAAGGTTAGCGACGCCTTAATGGGTAAACTACGCTGCTGGGCAAATAACGATTCGAGAAAAGCTGTCAGTATTAACACCCCTTTTGAGTGAATGGCGCCACTTAACTCGACCTGACGCTCGATCGCAACCACACCAACATCACCAGCAGCGCACGTGGCAGTGAGTCGACTCGGCATACCAAACGAAAACTCGCCAGTGTTTAGCACTGTTAATGCGTTCACTTGACCAACGCGCTCACCTGAGACATCGATCTTCACCGCACCCTCGATATACGTGGTGTGCATCAAATCGCGTGCTCGACTCACCCGCATTTCACGGCTTTCCAATGCCTGCTCGATATGCTTACTGCGGATTAGCGTAGACTCACTCTGCACTGCCCAATAGTGTGCCTCGCGCAGTAAATTCGCTATCTCTCCAGAGTGCAGCGACAATTTAAACTGATCTTCTGCTTGGCGCGCGGCATATTCAATAACGCGACACAGCGCACTACGATCACAGTGGTTTAATCCGTTTTCATTGACAATACTCGATATAAACTGGGCATAGTTTTGCTCGCCCTCAGCCGTTCTTTCCATGTCCTCTTCAAAGTCTGCAGTGACGCGAAACAACTCAGTAAACTCGGGATCATATTGCTGTAATAACCGATAAGTCTGCCGATCTCCAAATAGAATTATTTTCACGTTTAGCGGGATAGGTTGTGGCTCCATCGATAACGAACCAGATAACGTTACTTCACGCTCTAATGAACTAAAATCGAGTTGGCGAGAACGCAAGGCTTTTTTTAAACCATCCCACACATATGGGCGTTCCAACACTTTTATTGCATCCATTAACAGTACGCCACCGTTCGCTTGGTGCATGCTGCCAGAACGCAACAGTGTAAAGTCGGTCACAACCGTCCCTTTATACGTCGCATTTTCAACATAACCAAACAGGGTGTGATAACTGGGGCTCTCTTCCACCACCACAGGAAACTGGTGTGCCCCATGGGAAACCAGAAGATTAACTTGATAACGACGCGGGATTTTCTTACCAGATAAGGCATAGGCCAAGTCCGTATGGATCTCCTTGTCGTCTAAAAAAACATCAAGATTCTCGACAATGTCATTTCGTAGTGTCTCAATATACTCAATTGCCTTGGGGACATCAGAAAACTGCTTTTCCAAACGCGCAAACTGATGCGACATGACATTTTCTGCGACTTCGCTTTCTAGTTTTTGCTGCTGCTCAACAAACGTCTCTTCCCATTCATTCATCTGACGGCTAATACCACGTAACTGCTTTTCCAGTTCAACAATCGCCTCTTCTAACCGGTCTTGTTCAGCAGCAGGCAGTGTCGCAAAGCTCTCTTCTGTGTGGGCTTCTTCGCCATTAAGAGCGACAAATTGATAATCACCTTGCGGTGTCAGCAGCAAATTGATGCCTTGCTGCTGGGCTTGTTCGTTCAGCTGCTTCAACGCTGCTTCTTGCTTCGTGGTTAATTGTGACTTGATTTTATCTGCGCGCGAATAATAAAGGTCATTATCAAATGCCAATGGCATTGCCGTAAGTAAACGGGTAATGATGGCTTCTAGCTCTTTTTTAAAGCTAGCACCGCGTCCAGCAGGCAACTGAATCGTATAAGCAAAGCGGGCATCGTCGAAGTTATTAACATATATCCAATCAAAAATATGCCCGTTCGCCATCTGATGAAACTTTAAGTAACGCATCACCATGGTACGCTTGCCTAAGCCGTTATGCCCTACGGCATAAATGTTATAACCCTTTCCTGGCATGGACATCGCAAAATGGACAGCCTGCTGAGCGCGGTCCTGACCAACGATCGAGTTGAGTGGAGGCAGAGACTTGGTCGACGGATGTTGAAAAAGATCAGATCGAGTTTCTGCATAAACATGTTCTGACGCGAGCTGGCTGTGCATCGTATCTCCTTGACTAACTCGATCCTGTCATTCAGTTTAGTATACAAATCAAGACCTTGATTTGATACCTGTTAGAAAGACACGAATACGTAGGAATAATGCTTGAACCAAGTTGCTCAGTAGCAGAGTTCTTGTGTTACATGCGACTAGTCCCTAACGGTACACTGTAAAGGTAAATGATTGAAATAATATGTTAATTATCGAGAATACTTGGAACCCTATGAACGCTAAACTTGATCCAACAGCATGCCCATTGTGTGGCGAGAGCAACGTATGCGCAAACCATGCATCAAGCGGAAAAACAACCTCATGCTGGTGTAAAGACCCTTCACTGACTTTCTCACAACCACTTTTTTTAGACATACCGCTCGAGTTAAAAGGAAAAGCATGTGTCTGTAAATCGTGTGTCCTTAAGTATCAAGCAGGAAAAGATGTGCGTCAATAATGAAAAAGCCGAGTCCTAAGGACTCGGCTTTTGAGGGAAGGCGAAGTTACTTAACTTGCACACTTCACTGTATTAGTAACGCTGATGTCAGTCACCAATACGGTTCAATCTATAACGAATTATAGTGTATAGATTGTTTTACCATCTTTGATAGTTTCAAGGACAGAGATGTCTTTGATTGCCATCGGGTCAACGTCTAGCGGGTTATCACCAAGGATAACTAGGTCAGCACGTTTGCCTACTTCCAAAGAACCTTTTTCATTCTCTTCGAAGTTTTGGAATGCTGCAGTAACTGTCACCGCTTCTAATGCTTCATAAGCGGTTAGTTTATGCCATTCACCTAACGTATCGCCTGAACGAGTAGAACGGTTAACTGCAGTCCACATATTTAACAATTGGTTAGGTAGAACAACTGGCGCATCCATGTGAATGGTATATTTCAAACCAAACTCTTTCGCCCATCCCAATGGTGAGATGTTTGATGCACGCCAAGGGCCCAATACTGAATCGCGGTGGAAATCACCCCAGAAGAAAGTATGTGCCGGGAAAAATGAGCCAATCATATCCAGATCTGCCGCTCTTTGAACTTGGTCCAAGCGCATTGTCTGACCATGAATGATCGTCGTACGGTGGTCACGATCACCGTGTAGTTCAATCGCGTGGTCAACAGCATTAAGCAGCATTTGCGCAGCAGCATCACCATTGGCATGGGTGATCAAGTGAGCATTGTGTTTAAACGCAATCGCCGCGTACTCATTCAACTCTTCTTGCGGCATGATTGGGTAGCCATGGTAGTGATATGCGTGGTTGTGCGGCACTTCGAAATACGGTGTCGACAAATACGCTGTTTTACCTTGTGGCGAGCCATCACTGGTAATCTTCATACCAGCAACTTTTAGACCATTAACATACTCACCCAACGGGCTAGTTTCAATAATCTCTTCAAACTCATACCACTTAGGGTAAGCAAGAATATCAATATCCAGTAAGTCTGCTGACGCCAAGTGTTGCATTAACTGCATTGTCGTTTTAGTTGCAAGGCCTTCTTGGGCGGTGGTAACACCATTTTTGGTGAAGACTTCTTGCGCCTCTTTAAAGCGTTGCGCGATTTCACTTGGTTCAATGGTTAGGTGCGCCATTACCGGATAAGTTGCTGACTCTTCCAACACACCGGTCATTTTACCTTGATCATCACGACGGATTACACCACCGTCAGGATTTGGTGTATTTTCATCGTAACCCAATGCCGCAAGTCCAGCACTGTTACAACTAATTAAGTGGCCTGATACATGTGCCAAGCAAAGTTTAAACCCCTTACTGATTGGGTCTAAATCATCGATAGTTGGGTGACGACCAATTACTGAGTCATCATAACCAAAACTGATATGAACTTTATCTTTATCCAGACCCGGCGTAGCCAAATAGTTAGTCATAAGGCGCGTCACGTCTTCCATCGTATCAGCTTCTCCAGCTGGCGACGGGTATAGGAACTGCGTGCCCATGAATGGGATAAAGTTAACAATGTGGGCATGGCTGTCGATAAAGCCTGGTGCCATTGTCTTACCTTTCAAGTCACGAACTTCTGTTTGCGCACCTTTTTCTTTTAGTACTTCTGCATTGCTACCCACGGCGATGATTACACCGTCTTTGATTGCGATGGCTTGAGCGCGATCAGTCTCGCCTGTCATTGGAATGATATCACCATTGGTGAAAATCAGATCCGCATTTGCGAATGCGCCACCTGAAGCGACCATTAAAGCTAAAGCTAAACTTTTCAATTTCATGTTACAACCTAATAAATAACGTAAACAACGTAAACAACGTAAACAACGTAAACAACGTAAACAACGTAAACAACGTCCAGATTATCGATGATACTTACGGCCCTTACAAGCCGCTTTTGGATGGTGTATACATACAAAGATCTTGCAAATACATGACACGGGCACCAGAATTGCATTTCGACTCTGGCTGTTGTCTTTTCTAGATAAATAAATTTGAAATAATCGTGCAATCCACAAACGCTATTAGAACGGATTCAAAAGGTTGGTGTTGAAATTGTCTTCTCTCGATCTCGTTGTATCTATATACCTACCGATAACATCTGACAAAACCAAAAAAAGGTAGGCCGAGAGTCTGAGAGGATAACCCCTCTCGCCTACCATGGTATTAGATAATATCTAGATCAATTTAAGAACAGGGTTTTTACGACAAGAGGAGATTATCGTGCAGAGAGGTCGCCTTTCGGGTTAATCAGATGTGGAACAATTTTCGGCAAATTTAGTTCAATATCTTGATCTTTTACTGGGTAGATCACGTCGTTATACCAACCCAGCAACCCCAGAACAGCATAACCAATGGCGTCATCACTATCACGGTGTTCTACGATGATCTGCAAAAAGCGCAAAATCGCTTTCTCATTTGACGTTGCTTGCTTCAGCGTCTCTTTAAAGATCTCAGTCGCTTCAGCAACCAACCCCTCATACTCGGTCTCAATCGCAACTTTGAAAGAGCCACCATCAACAGAAATTTTCATATCAAATACCCTACAAATTTAGTGGGGGAATACTAACGAAGTTAAAGCAGCTTGTCGCGATAATCGCAACAAACCGAGAATAAAGGCACCAAAATTCACCAACAGCCAATGCATCGCGTTTCCCAATGTTAACTTGAACACGATGCATCGATGGCTGATCGTTATTTCACTAGCATCGCCGCACCAAACACGCCTGCACTATCACCAAGCTTTGGCCTAACTAACAATGAAGCGAAATGAGGGTTAAACAGATGCTTTTTTATTGCAGCAGGCGTGTACTCGTAAATGGCATCAATATTTCCAACCCCACCGCCAATCACGATAACATCTGGGTCAATAATATTGATCGCAACAGATACCGCAGCAGCAAACTGTTCAACCAAATGGGTTAACGTGTGTCGACATAATCCATCCCCTGCCTCGGCTGCCGCCGCAATGTCTTTTAACGGACGCACTTCTCCGGCCAATTCAGCATAGAAACGTTCAAGTGCTGGCCCCGAGATTTCAGTTTCAACACAGCCCGACTTACCACAATAGCACGGCATACCGGTATCATGATTAAGTACGTTGTGTCCCCACTCGCCTGCAATACCATGGTGACCATTCAATACTTTGCCATTAACGACAATACCTGCGCCCACCCCAGTGCCTAGAATAACGCCAAATACCACGCTGGCCTCTGGGGCTACATCTGGAACAACGCCCAGAGTTGTCTCCGCTAAGGCAAAACAATTTGCATCATTGGCTAATAGCACATCACAATCGAGCAATATCTTTAGATCTTTATCTAAAGGCTGATCATTCAAATGGGTCGAATTACAGTTTTTCATTACGCCAGTTTGCGGATCCAATGTGCCAGGTGTTCCAAAACCAACGCGTTCTGGGTATGCGCCCACTTGCTCAGCACAACGCTCAATCAACATTTTGATGTTATCCAAAACATGCCGATATCCTTTATCACCCTCGGTTGGCATACGCTCACGCAACACACAAGTATCCGTTTCACGATCCATAACTGCGCATTCTATTTTGGTTCCGCCTAAATCGACGCCCCAGTAGTACTTTTGCATTCTCTCTCCCTTAGTTATCCCATTGAGAAGCAACCTCAATATCGTCGCAAAATTAATGCGGTTAATCATGCTTTTTCGATAACCTCACAGTATTTTTCCACATTAGGTCATACTATTAATGATCTTAACCTAATCCCGCCACGTGGAGGCGTCATGACTGAAGGTAAATATTTACGCTGGAAAGACGAAAATGGAAATGAATTTCGCCCTGTCTCCATTTCAGGCACAGACCTATTAAACGACAGAACACTAAATAAAAGCACTGCTTTTACTTATGAAGAGCGCAAAGCGTTCGGGCTTAATGGTCTGCTTCCACCACGAGTACAATCCTTTGAAGACCAAGTAAATCGTGTCTATGCTGGGTTTGCCAACCTAGATGAAGATATGGAAAAATATCAATATCTACGGGCACTACAAGATCGAAACGAAACACTCTTTTATGCCCTTCTTTCGCGCTATATCGATGAAATGATGCCCATCATTTATACCCCAACAGTAGGTAAGGCATGTCAACAATTTAGCCATCGTTACCAAACGGCGCGTGGCCTATATGTTACTGAAGATAACGTCGATAATATGACTGAATTAGCCCGCCATTTTCAAGGTAAGGATATTCGAATTATCGTTGTAACCGATAGTCAAGGAATATTAGGCATTGGCGACCAAGGCGTAGGGGGAATGGCCATTCCTATCGGTAAGCTCTCCTTATATACATTAGGGGCAGGCATCCACCCAGCGCACTGCCTACCCATTGCACTTGATGTAGGAACCGATAATCAAGATTTGCTCAATGATCCTATGTATTTAGGTGAAGCACGTAAGCGCATGAAAGGAAAAGAGTATCACGACTTCATTGCTAAGTTTATCATGCAAGTGCAGCGCTGTTTCCCCCGGGCCGTCTTGCAGTGGGAAGATTTTAGCAAATCAAATGCTTTTGATAATTTGGTTGCGTACCATGACACCTTGCCGTCATTTAACGACGATATTCAGGGGACTGGCGCTGTTACACTCGCCGGAATATTGGCGGCAATGCGGACGAAAAAGCAATCTCTTTCTGAGCAATTTATTGCTATCTATGGCGCGGGGGCTGGCGGCGTTGGTATTGCTGACCAAATATATGCGGGTTTACTTAAAGAAGGGCGCTCCCAACAAGACGCTAAATCACGTATTTTTGTTGCCGACTCGCAAGGAGTCATCTTCGATGACCGAGATAATCTTGATGATTATAAACGCCGTTTTGCCCAACCAGCATCGTTAAAACAAGCGTGGGGAATCTCAGGAGCAGTATCTTTAGACGATCTGCTAGAAAAGCAAAAAATTACCGTATTGGTCGGTGCCAGTGGAGTTGGGGGTTCTTTCCAACAACAGCATATCAAGGCACTACTCAACCACGACCCTCGACCTATTGTTATGCCGCTTTCCAACCCCACTGCAAATTGTGAAGCGCTACCCGAAGATATTATTCGCTGGAGTAAGGGACAAGCACTCGTTGCTACTGGAAGTCCATTTAGTGACGTGTCTTACGAGGGAAAAAACTATCGAATCGGACAGGGAAATAACGTCTTTATTTTCCCAGGTGTTGGCCTAGCAGCCATTGTCGCGCAGCTACAAACCATCAACTTAGACGTATTTACTACTGCTGCCTATGCCCTCGCCGACTGTGTCAGCGACGCCGATATTGAAGAAGGCTGCGTTTTCCCGCCAGTGAACCAACTGCGCGAGATTTCGTTATTGGTTGCGAAGCGAATCCTGCAGAATGTCTGCATTAAGGAACCAGGCTGTAGCTTCTGCGCTACAAATATTGAAGAGTTACTGGAAGAGAATATTTGGGACCCTGTCTATTTACCTTATCGGCGAGTATAAATATGATGAAATGGAACGAGCACACGATGAAATAGTAAAACGACAAATAAAAAAAGGCCCGGAAATCCGGGCCAAAAATAAGTTTTGAACACTTAACTTATTTAAACGAGAAACAAATAGAAATAGATATAAATTAACTTTACGCTGTTTGCAGTTGTTCACTTTCTTTCGTTTCAGCTTCTATGTCAGCTTCTATGTCAGCTTCAACTACATTCAGGTGGTTACCAAAGAGAGGACGAATAGCCTTAATGACATGACTTCTCGCAATCAACCCTACTAGCTCACCATGTTCAACGACTGGATAACAATGTGGTCGATTAATCGTCATTGTACGTGCTCGCTCATACAGCGGCATAGTAGACAATCGGGTTGCAATGCCTGCATCACTTACCGGATAAAGGACATTTTTATCAATGCTCATATACTCTGCGATTTCAAGAACAGAATTCTCTGGACTGACGGTATGAACTTCGGATTTCATAAGGTCTTGTACTTTACGCTCATGGTTGGGCATATATTCCTCACACCACAAATCAACCAGCACATCGTGTACAGAAAAGAACCCAACTAAGCGCTGATCTGACGTCATTACTGGTGCACCAGAAAGATCATTCTCAATTAGTACATCAAGTGCTTTTACAATGGGCATTTCTGGTTGCAGCGTTAAAGAAGGCGATTCCATATGATCGCGCACTAACATATTGTCATTTGTCATCATGATATCCTCAAAAAATTGTTGGCTACCTGAAAAATTTGGAGTAAGAATTGTGGCCGATGGTAATGGTTGCGTTTTTGAGCTTAATAACGCCCAATACGTTAATCCAACCAATACGCTACCCCCAACAATATTACCTAGCGTTACTGGAATTAAATTTTCTGTTAAAAAGTGTGCAATCGTTAAATCTGAAAACTGTGCGGCTGAAACACCAATCTGCTGCCAGAAAGTGTCTGGTGCAAAGTTCTGTATAAATATTCCTAAAGGCACCATAAACATATTTGCCACGCTGTGCTCAAAGCCAGTACTAACAAACATCGACACGGGAAGAATAAGCACGACCAATTTAACTAACGTGTTGTTAGAACAAAATGTCATCCATATCGCCAAACACACCAGCATGTTACACAAGATACCAAGGCTAAATGCTTGCAACGGCTCATGGTGCAATTTATGTTGAGCTATCAACAACGCGTTATAGCCCCATTGACCATCATCTAGTTTGTAAAGCTGGGCGGAGGTAACCAGTGCTAACAAAATCATGGCACCTAAAAAATTGCCGATATAGACATTCAACCATATTCTTATCATCTTGGTCGTTGATATCTCATTATTTGCTCTTGCTATACTGGTCAGCACTGAACTAGTGAATAGTTCACCACCACACAACACAACTAAGATCAATCCCAAGCTAAACGCCATGCCACCCAGTAGACGGTTGACACCCCAGCCGATGCCAACATTTCCGGTCGTAACCGTGATGTAGAATACAAATGCCAAGCCAATGAAGACCCCAGCCGTCATTGCGAAACCAATGGTCGCTTTGGTCGACTTTGTCGCTTTACCAAGAGCGTAACTTTCAGCATTTTCCATCATCTCTTTAGGAGACAAATGATGAAGATCGCTATATATGGTTGGTTGCATTCAACACTCCTCATTTTCCACTACATGGCAATCACATACAAATTCCGGCCAATCCGTTATATCTGTAAATTAGGTCAGCCATGCACGACTTGTTTAACTGCTGACAGGTTACGTGGGCAAATACAGGGTGTACAATTGATTTTTCTTTTAACTAGTATCAGTAAATTTGATATTAATTATGGTACAATGACAGCGCTCGTTAGACCTATCATTAAAAGAGGCTTCATGCGTTATTCTCTCAAGCAACTTGCCGTTTTCGAAGAAGTAGCTTCAACAGGAAGTGTCAGTAAAGCTGCAGAAAAACTGGCACTTACCCAGTCTGCGGCCAGTATGGCACTGTCACAATTAGAAAAGATGCTAGGCCGCCCATTATTTGAACGACAAGGCAAGCGCATGTCGCTTACCTACTGGGGAACATGGCTGAGACCAAGAGCAAAGCAGCTACTATTCGATGCACAGCAAATCGAACTTGGCTTTTATGATCAACACCTTGTTAGTGGTGAGATCAACTTGGCAGCCAGTCAAACAGCCGCTGAACACCTTTTGCCTGAACTCATCAGTATTATTGATAGAGACTTCCCAGAATTACGAATTAACTTTAAGGTGCATAACACACAAAAAGTTATCGATAAAGTGAGGAACTTTGAAAGCGATATTGGCATCATTGAGGGACGTTGCGACGATAGTCGGCTACAGCAAGAAATCTGGTGTCATGATCATTTAGTCATTGTTGCTTCAAACCATCATCCCTATTCTAAACTAACTAAAGTAAGCTTGGCGCAATTAGAGCAGGCTAAGTGGGTTTTGCGTGAACAAGGCGCTGGTACACGGAAAATATTTGATAGTGCGATGCACGGCATCATTGATGACCTAGATGTGTGGCGAGAATACGAACAAGTTCAAGTGCTTAGAATGATGGTTAGTAATGGACATTATTTAAGCTGCCTGCCTTACTTGGATGTGGTTAAGTATATTGAACGTGGGGAGTTGGTCGCACTCAGCGTGCCCGAGCTTAACATGCAACGCACGCTCTCTTTTATCTGGCGTACTGATTCCATTGAAAACCCGCTTCGTGACTGTATTCGACGCGAGGCGAAGCGCATGATCAAATCAAAACAACTGGATATGTAATATCAACTTGTTTTATTAAACTATCAACTAACGGTATCACTATGAGTGACAGAAAATACTGCATTGTAAAAACGACGACAGATAACAATCAGGTAGCTGACACCATTTGTAATCAATTGTTGACTGAACATTTAGCAGCATGCATACAGTCATCGCAAGTACACAGTTTCTACCGCTGGCAAGGAAAGGTCAATGATGACAAAGAGTTCCAACTCGAAATCAAAACCCGTTATGCATTAGTTGAGCAAGTAAAAAGTGTCATCTGTAAAAATCATAACTATGATTTACCTGAAGTTATCGTGATTCCTATTCAAGGCGGGAGCAGCGCCTATCTTGATTGGATAGACGCTGAAACTCATCAATAACGCACCTTATCATTGGGCACTTAACGAATAACCACCTTGTCGTTGTGCCTGTCTAACCAATGCTTGCCTTAACGCCTCTGAACCACATGGTTTTAGAGGCAAGGATTGCACTTTTGGTGGCATTGCGTACACTTTTATCACCATTTCTACTCCGCTACATCTGTCAAATGATACAGTAAACCAATTGCATTATTACTCTCGTCTCGCCTCAGCACCTCCCCCTTTTCGCTATTTGCGAAGGGCGTAACACCAAGGCTTAGAGACCCGTACAATTAGAATCCATTACCGCCATTTCCCTATTAGTCGGTCGTTAGGCGGACTTATAACACATTCACCATCAATATGCACAGTGCGCACAAAGAACTTTACGCCGAATGTCTTATCTGATACATATATATCAAATAAGACACGGCCTTGACGCTAATCATGATCACCAACCAGTTCTTCCAAACAACGCCGTCACCAGCGACAGTATTTCTCTCTTCTTACAGTTCACGCTTATCTGTCAACCATCAGCCATATCACACACCCTGGGGTAAGTTACTAGTATCGAAAGGCGAAGTTCTTAGTTTACGTACACCGAAGAGACACATAGACAGCCCACCACATTTTGCGATTTGGGTTCCTGCATACGCATCCCACTTTACCCCTGAAACCACCGTTAACGGCTTTTTCGCCATTAATGTCACGCTATCGCACTGCACTGGTCTTCCCAAAATCATTTGTCAATTTGAAGTCACTCCGCTGATTGCCGCTATCATTGAAGACTTAAGCCGACGTAATGTCGGTGTACCAAGCTCTGAAGCAGACATCCGACTTATGACTGTTTTGCTCGACAAGCTCAAGCAAGCCCCACAAACACAAAGCTTTCTCCCTTCAACTCAGCACCCTTTAATCTGCCCCATCATTGCTCGGTTAACACACATGCCTAACCACCCTCGAACATTGGCAAAATGGGCAGAGAAACTGAAGACCACGGAACGATCGTTAGCACGCCATTTCAAAACTGAGCTCGGTATCAGCTTTACTGAGTGGCGAGCACGGAAGAAATACCTTACTTCCTTGAAAATGCTTGAAAAAGGAATCTCACCCGCCGAAATTATCACTTTCTTGGGCTACACACAAAGTGGCCCCTTCATCTCATTATTCAAAAAATATTCCGGAATGACACCAGAGCAGTACCGACAAACACTGCGTGATAACCATCAACAAACGATAGCAATATGTAACACTTAATCTGGCACGACCGACTACCCTATTAATAGGAAAATAATTAGTCTCTTCTTAATGAAGTAGCCTCTGTTATCGGAGTGTGCGAATGTTATCTATCTTTGATATTTTTAAAGTTGGTGTTGGGCCATCAAGCTCTCATACAAATGGCCCGATGTTGGCAGGATACGATTTTTGTAAGAAAATCCAACCATACATCGACCAAACAAGCCGAGTTCAGGTTGACCTGTATGGATCGTTATCTTTAACGGGTAAAGGACACCATACAGATAGGGCATCAATCCTCGGTTTAATGAACTACCGCCCCGATAGCATCGATATAGTCAATGCTAACCGAGCAATGCGCCAAGGCAATGCGACTCACACGCTTCTACTGGCTGGTACAACATCCATTTCCTTTAATTCAAGCGAAGACATTATTTTCCACACCAGTAATCTTCCTTTGCATGAAAATGGCATGACTATCAGTGCATTTGATAAGGCCAACCAACAACTATTTCAAGAGACATATTACTCGATTGGTGGCGGCTTTATTGCCACCGCAGACGAACTCAAAAATGGCATTAACCACCGCGAAGTCACTCCCCCCTACCCATTTGACAATGCTGATGACCTGCTAATTCTGTGCCAAAAGCATGGTTTGAGCTTGAGTACACTGATACAACAAAACGAACTAGCCTTCCGATCACAACAAGACATTGATCAGATGGCACAAAAAATCTGGGATGTCATGACGGCCTGTATGGAGCGAGGGTTTGAATCAGAAGGCATACTGGAAGGCGGATTGCATGTAACCCGACGCGCGCCTTCACTGCTTAAACAACTAAAAGCGAACCAAAAAACCAATAGTGATCCAATGAGTATCATGGACTGGGTTAACCTGTTCGCCTTTTCTGTTAGCGAAGAAAATGCCGCTGGTGGACAAGTCGTCACCTCGCCCACCAATGGCGCTGCTGGCGTTATTCCCGCTGTACTAATGTACTACCACAAATTTATTTGCAAACTAGACCTAAAACAAATCAAAGATTTTCTAGCCGTAGCTGGCGCGGTTGGCATGCTGTACAAAATGAATGCCTCTATTTCTGGCGCAGAGGTCGGATGCCAAGGTGAAATTGGTGTTTCGTCGTCGATGGCCGCTGCTGGATTAGCATCACTTCGAGGAGGCAGTAACGAGCAAATTTGCATTGCCGCAGAAATTGCAATGGAACACTCGTTAGGTATGACATGTGATCCTATTGGTGGTTTAGTTCAGATCCCTTGTATCGAGCGCAATGCAATGGGAGCGATGAAAGCAATTAACGCTTGTAGAATGGCATTACGACGTACCAGCAAATCACTAATATCATTAGATAAGGTAATTGAAACCATGTATCAAACTGGGAAGGACATGAATAAAAAGTATCGAGAGACATCGCTGGGTGGCCTAGCCATGATCCACTTAGCACCACCATGTGAATAAATGGTATAAATTCAACGTCCAATAAACAATCAACTAAATACGTTAAAGGTGATAAATACAAGCACAATATATCAATAATATTGATGATTTTTTTGGAGGAAAAAATGGCTTAGATCATGTATTTAAAAGTGAATACAACACATTTTAAGCCCTACCTAACACCAAAGATCGTTCAAATGCAGTTAACGCCATTACCTGTGCGGTAATGGCGTTATTTCAAAACTATTTTTCAGGACTCCATACTCGATAATCGATATCCATATCAGCTGGCGCATAAATCACCAATGGCACTTTGCTGTTGTAACGGTATAACTCACCTCTCGCACTTTCTAGTAAACGAACCTCAACCTCACACGGTAGTAAAGTCGTCCCTCGTGCTGGGGATTCGGTAACAACATAGTAAGGATATCCCCATCCTTCTAAAGATTTTTTTTCTACTGCAACACTTAGATTACGTACATTACAATCCGCTTCGACCTGCTTTCTTGCCACCACTTGCAGCAAGCTATCATTCTCATTTTCACGGCTATCCAAGCTGAAGGCATGCATGGTTAACTCGGGATATAGCTCAGCCGAAAACATATGTGCACTCTCGGGTTGTGCAACCACTGCGTTCGAACACAAAACCAATACTGCTGCACCAAATAGCTTTTTCATCACAATACCTCTTAACTGGGTAACGACACAATACAATAAAACAGTGTTCACAATAGCAAAAACTTACGCGCTTGTACTGCATCTTTACGTTACTTTAATTATGTTGACACACACTTTACGTTTGACAGGCAAGCAGCTGATCAAGTTCCGTTTGTAATACCAATCGCTCAATGCTTATCTGTGTTGATAATTGACGTTCGATGGCTACAACAGACAATATAAAGTGCCCCATGAAATAATGAGGCGCAGATTTTCCAATAATCGTCAAACCGTTATATTGCAGCTAGGCAATCTGACCAGGATACAACCCATTATCCCTTCTACTTAATCGTAAATGAGTCTTTTAGCGTCGCAGTACTGGCCGATCCTACATAAACATCAACAAGCGAAGCTTCAAGCGAAAACGTTTCTTTAGCCCCGTAAAAACTCAGTGTATGTGCAGGCAAATTAAGGGTAACATCCCTTTCCTCTCCCGGTTGTAACGTAATACGACAAAAAGCTTTCAACTCCCGCAACGGACGTGTTGTTGATGCTGTGTTGTGCTGAACATAACATTGCACAACTTCCGTCGCTTCGATAGACCCACGGTTGCTCAACGATACCGTCACCTCAAGGATGCCATCTTTGGGTAGCTCTGTATGGCTTAAGCGTAATTTTTCGAATTCAAACTGGCTATAAGTTAACCCGAAACCAAACGGATATAATGGCGTATCTTGCTGATCTTTATATGCTTGATAGTCTTGGAAATCGCGCATCTTACCAATTGGTTTACGCGCATAATAGATAGGAATTTGTCCTGTCGAACGCGGCACACTCATTGGTAGTTTACCCGATGGCGACACAGCACCAAACACTAGTCGAGCTAGCGCGTGGCCAGTCTCGGTTCCTGATTGCCACGCGTACAACAACGCATCGGCAAATTGCTCCGTCGCGGGCGACGGTAGTGGACGCCCAGTACATTGCACCACAACCATCGCTTTACCGGTTTCGCCAATAGCTCGAATCTGCTCCTCTTGACCTGCAGGCAGCAATAACTCGGCAACATTACGCGCTTCACCAGTGCGACGGTGGCTCTCACCACTGCAAAATATCACCACATCTGCACGGTGCGCACACTCCACCATCTCATCCGTGAATGCCGCATCTTCAGTCAACAAAGTAACATTAAGATAGTGTTTCGCGATAAACGCCTGCAAACCGGCATAGATACTGGTCACATCCTCCGTTTTACCATCCAGACACCAAGAGCCGAGATGTTGGCGTTGCGAATGAGCATGCGGACCAATCACAGCAATTTTCAGTGGTTGTCCTTCTTTAGGCACACGAATAGGCAGTACCTGCTGATTTTTTAATAGCACCATACTTTGCTCAGCAAGAGTCCGTGCTGCAAGCAGATGCTCTTCGCGACGCATCATGGTTTGATGTGCTGTTTCATCGACATACGGATGCTCAAACAGGCCGGCGCGAAACTTGGTTAGCAAAACACGTGAAACGGCATTATCCAGCGTCACCAGATCGACTTCACCCGTTTCAATCAGTGCTTCAAGGTGTCCTTCATAGGCTTCATTGGTCATCGCCATATCAACCCCAGCCTGCAACGCTTGCTTCGCCGCATTTTGCGCATTCTCAGCCACACCAAAATAGGCTAGATCTGAAATTGAGCCCCAGTCACTGACAACCATACCATCAAAGCCTTGCTCAGTTTTTAGCCAACCATTAATCAACGCTTTGCTGCCTGAAACAGGTGTTCCGCCTAGGTCATTGAAGCCCGACATCACAGTTGCAACCCCTGCCTCGACAGCGGCTTTAAAAGGAGGAAGATAAACGTTGTGTAAACTGTTATCTGTGATCTCGGTAGTATCGTAGTCACGCCCCCCCTCGGCGGCACCATAGCCGACAAAGTGCTTGGCACAGGCAACAAGGCTATCTTGTGCGGTAAGATCATTGCCTTGGAAGCCCTTTACCACCGCCTTTGCCATCTCACTCAGTACCAATGGGTCTTCGCCACCACTCTCAATCACGCGTCCCCAACGTGGATCGCGAACAATATCCAGCATAGGCGCAAACGTCCAATGAATGCCCAGAGAGGCCGCTTCTTTCGCTATACAACGATATGCCACTTCAATTTGATGAGGGTTAAATGAAGCAGCTTGCGCGAGTGGTATTGGCAATACAGTCTGCTGACCATAAATTACATCACGCGCCACTATGATAGGAATGCCCAAACGACTCTCTTCGACCGCTGCGCGCTGAATCTCATTGAGTTGGTATGGGGAGACAGCCTCTCCTGGTGCATTTCCTGCCCAAGCAGTGTCGGCCAAAATGCGCGATCCGCAACGACCTTTACGTACCGTCTGCAAATAGTGGTCACGATGTTTAGCATATTCGAGCATCGGCATCTGACACAGCTGACCTACTTTTTCGGCTACTGTCATCTGTGACAGCAAATCATCAACACGTACCGCAAGTGGTTGGGCGGGATCTTTATATATAGGGTTCATGCGCTACTCAACTAACAAGGGTATTGCGCCATATTCCGGCACAATACAGACAAGAAAAATGGCCGACAATAAAATACAAAAGCGGCAAAATGTTTGAATAACTCAGTTAAAACTGAGCAAGAGGATGATCTGGAAAGGCATTGATGAGGAAATCTCGCATTTCAGCCTCTAACGCTTCATTACCTTGCTCGGAAGATTTGAGCATCAACAAATGGGCAACTTCAGGCACATAACGCACATCAAGTTGAACATAAACATCAATGAATGCGTAAAGCTCAGCCGCGTTTAATCTCGACAATAAACGTTGTGGCGCCTGTTGCGATTGGTAATAAAAACTTGGTCGTAAGCCGAAGGTAGTGCTATCCCAAGCCTCTAACACTTGTTGATAACCACCAAAATATCTCTCTTCTATCCTTAACTCCAACTTATTCATCCCCTTTAATGCCACTACGGGATGGCCTTCGGCCTCTTGTGCCACGGCATAATCGAAATAGCGCTTAGTTAGATAATAAGTTTTCCCCCACGCACTCCAGTATGCGATAACCACTACCGACAACAGCAGGGCGACTTTTTTCATGTTACTCATCACTTCACTCCTACGCCGGTAAAGGCTTTAATGAAGTTCTTCTGCATGAAGAAGAACACAAACACCACGGGCGTGGCAATCATCGTTGTCATCGCCCACACCTGCTCAAGGTTGCCAGCAGGAATATCCTGTTGGAACTTAAACAGTGCCATCTGAAGGGTTAGCATTGAGTCGTCGCGGATATAGAGCAACGGTCCCATAAAGTCATTCCATGCCCCCATAAAGGTCAAGATACCCACAGTGGCCATGGCCGGGCGCATCATTGGCAGGACAATTTTGAAGAAGATGCGGATCTCACTCGCTCCGTCAATACGAGCGGCTTCGAGATACGCTTCGTCCACTTGGATCATAAATTGGTATAACAAAAAAATATTGTAAGCACTGATCGCTCCAGGAATGATCAGTACGCGATAGGTGTTCACCCAACCCCATTCATACATCATCATGTATACCGGAATAGTGAACAGAATTGCCGGTACCATCATGGATGACAAAATCAGACGTAGCCAAACGTGGCGACCTGGCATCTTGGTTTTGGCGATTGCAAATGCAACCATCGCGGACAAAATGCAATTAAGAAAAGTCACCGACAGCGAGACAAAGATAGTATTGAAGAAAATCCGTCCTAGATTGATGCTATCAAAAACTTCAACATAACCCTTTGCTGACCAAACGCTTGGTAGAGAGTTTGGGGAATGCATAATCTCTGCACCTGGCTTGAAGGAGTTAATGATCATAAAAATGAATGGATAGAGCACAATCGCACTGGCAACCAGTAAACCAAAGTAGACCAGTGCTTTGCCTTTATTAAACTTGTTCATTAGTCTTCCTTACCTTTGGTAATTTTCAGCTGTAACATGGTGAGGATAAAAATTAGAATGGCGAGTAACAGACCGATCGTTGACGCTTCGCCCATTCGCATCTGCTCAAAGCCTGTTTGGTAAAGGTGTAATACCGGAGTTAACGCAGCATTGTGTGGTCCGCCTTTGAGGTCAAAGTTCATGAAGACCTCAGTAAACATCTGCAGGCCATTAATAACGTTAATGGTCAAAACAAAGACTATCTGTGGCTTAATCAGTGGCAAAATGATTTTGGTCACTTTACGCCACCAACCAGCGCCATCGATATCTGCCGCTTCAAGCAGGGAACGGTTAATGCTGGCGATGCCCCCGAGAAAGATAATCATCTGAACACCAAACCACTTCCAAGCACTAAACACAGCGATCACTGGCATCGGTAGCCACTGTTCAAACTTCCAAAATACTGGTGCGTCCAACATATTCATACCCATCATGGCACTTTGTATCGGTCCGGTAGGAGCGGCCACAAAGTCAAAAATAATCATCGCCACCGTTATTGAGGTCACAACAGGAATAAACAGCACTGTACGAAATAAGCTCGAAAGGAACGTAATTTCATTAAGCATCAATGCAGCTAACATAGCGCAGACGAAACTCAATGATATAAATATTAACTGATTAAACATGACGTTAAATATTGAACGCCAAAAGTACGGATCAGCGACTCCATTAATCCAATTCGACAAACCAACAAAACGGGTATTTTCTGGATTAAGAATATTAATATCTAAAAAACTATTCTGAAGAGATAAGAAAAATGGGTAAAGCATAAAAATTAGAAAATACGCAGCCCATGGCAACATAAACAGGTAAGAAACCCAATAGCGTTTTATATTCATTGTGTTTTCCACTAAAACTTAAATATTGTGTGTGGCGGCATGCACGTTATAGTAACAAGCCGCTCAATCATCAGGTCTTTAATGTTTGGTTATTTTTTTTGCATCTTCCGCCGCAGCCGCAACCGCTTCTTCAGGCGACATATTCTGCATAACAACCGCCTTTGAATAGTAGCTAAGAACAATGGATGAAACCTCTCCTGCTGCCGCAGAAGACTCATTCATCACTACATGTTCGAGTTGCTCAACGAATGGCTTAATCTCCGGCTGCTGAAAGTAGGCATGATTTTGTAATGCCACCAGCGTCGGTAAGCTCTGCAGTGCTTTTAAAGCTTCTAAGTTAAACCGTTCTTCCATCAGCATTTCAATCAACTGCCAACTGCGTTCTTCTAAATGGCGACTATTTTTAAATACCATTAAAGCTCGTCCATCAAGGTTAGAGTATGGTGTATCGCCCTTTTTGAGAACAGGTAGTGCCGCAATACCAACATCTTCCCCAATCACCATTGGTTTTCCCGCTGCGTCTTGCAAGTTGGCAGCCCAAGATACGCCATATTGAGGCCACATACCGATAGTTCGTGAGAAGAAATTTTGCTCCATTGTCAACGGCGCATACTGCTGAACCGCTTTCATGGTAGTAAAGAACTCCACCATTCCCGCATCTGGGTGATCAAATACTGGGTGGGTTCCCCAACGATTCAACAATTGGTATTCGCCACCGTTAAAGTTGTAATACAGTGGGGCTAGCATATTCCAATACCACCCTCCAGTAGCGAGAGCATCATTCCACAATGCAACACCGTGGACGCGTGAACCATTACGTCGCGCAGGCAGTGCGCTAATTTTCTCTGCAGCAAGAAGTAGTTCATCCCATGTCTCTGGCGGCGTATCGGCATCCAGCCCTGCCTCTTCAAACAGCGCCTTGTTATAGATCATCATTTGGGTGGTTGCCAGCCATGGAATAAAGTAATGACGTCCAAAGTTTTTGGTCATAAATTGAGGAGCAATACTCTGTTTAAGTGCTTCAAAACCCTCAAAATCATCCAAATATGAAAGTCGACCTAAACGAGCGTAACGCGGTACCATGTAACCAAAAATACCCGCATAGACATTGGGATAGTCTCCCGCAGCCATACGAGTTTCCAGATTCCCATCGTTAGTGATAACAAGCTCGACATCGGGATAACGACGTTCAAACTCAGGTTTAATCCATTCAGTAGCAAAAGCCATCTGATCGCCGGAAGAAACCATAAACTCCAATTTTTCACCAGCTATTACAGTAGAGGTAATAGCAAATAAAAACAGTCCAATCCACTTAAATATCATCTCGATATCCTTGAAATATGCTAACACCTTATACCAATACGATAAGGGGATAATTAGCCACACACTACTGTGTGGCAAATATTAGAGATGATCAGAAAACGAATGGTTATTTAAACGCTGTTACGTTCTACTAAACGTGTAGGCAATATAGTAACAGGGTCTATATCGGTATCACCATTAATTGCACTAAATAGTATATCTACTGACTTAACACCCATCTCAAATTTTTGGTGTGTCACTGTGCTTAATGGCGGGTTAGCTTTTTCAGACTCGCGAATATTATCGAAGCCAATTACTTTTAATTGCTCCGGCACTTTCACATTATTATCTGCAGCGGCCCTTAATATACCGATTGCCATTTCATCGTTTGCTGAAAATATCGCTTTAGGCGTTCGCCCTTCAACGATCATCGCCGTCATTTTTTGATAAGCATCGTCTTCCGTAAAGTCTGAACGTACGATTAACTCGTTATTAAACTTCACGTTATAGAAGCCCAATGCTGCAATGTAACCTTCTAATCTTTTTTGGTTATCGTACGAATCTTCTGGTCCTGCAAAGAAAACCACTTCCTTGCATCCCACCCCAATTAACGTTTTCGTTGCTGCAAATGCACCACCAAAATTGTCGATCAAAATATTGTAAATGTGTTCAGATTTTATCTCTCGATCTAGTACAACTACTGGAATATCACTGTTCGCGACTGAGCATAAGAACTCGTCATCGAAGGCGTTACTCAAGATAATCGCACCATCAATCATCTGATCCTTCATATAGCGATGCGCGGTAGAATCAGCACCACCAAACAAGCTACAAGCGATTAAGTCATAACCCATCTCATGCACTTTACTCTCGATACCTTGGACCAATTCACTATAAATAGGACCAAACCACGAGTTGAAGAAGATACCTATCGCCCCCACATTTTTTTGTCGCAGTCGCTTAGCATTACTATTGGCTGAATAGTTCAGCCTTTTTGCGACCTCAAGAACATGATTGCGGGTTTTCTCACTAATCCGATCGCTTTTGTTCATCGCATAAGACACTGTCGAAATAGAGACATTGGCTTCCCGTGCGACATCTTTGATAGTGGGTCTCATGAAACTACATATCCTTCAATATTATGAAACTCTCTGCTATTTTCTGCCATTTGATACACAGAAAATTACTTGAAGTCAGTATAGAGGATCAGGTTAAACGTTTCTATCCCAATATCACAGCACAACATGACCAAATCCACAAAACTCATTGGATTGTCGCAAATTGGGCTCCCAGCTAGAAACTGAAAGCCCAACTTCACTTACAACCAAACAGTGATTTGGTTTGCATTATCGGTTAGGTTTTCATCCAACAATGCTTTGCCGACGATGGCACCACCGCTACGATACGCGTTGTTCGTCAGCACAACATCAACATCTTTTCCGTTAATAGTCACTCGCTTAGGCGTGTGACCTCCCTGTTCAGGGCGAATTTCGAAGCGACATGGCTTACCGTGAACGGCAAAATCAAGTATCACCGTACCTAGTGACTTCGCGATAACAGGATCAATCACCAGACCTTGATTGTCGAAACGCAAGCCAAGCACGCTGCTGATCACCTGATTAATGTAAATACCTGGACCACTGGAGTAGATACGCCAACCACCTTTCACGGCCACTTCGCCCTTCTTCAACTTATCGAAATCACGGTACGCTTCATAGCGGTCGTTAAACTTACCGTCTGAACTTGAGAAGTAAGCGTTAGACTGACGGATCTCAGCATTAGGTACGCACTCCTGAATGCCTAGCGGCACAATTTTATACAAGTTTTCAAGTACTTCTTCAGCTTTACCCATCTTACAAAGAGCTTCAATAAAGCGGATGTGTGCATGGCAGTATTGCAAGCCAACTTCACGACCTAGGTTTGCCGCCAGCTCTGCGCGCTTGAAGTAACTCTGTTTACCGCCATTGTATTCGGCCATACGTTCCATCAAGCGCACGCCATCAGGATGAACGAGATTCTCCTCGATCATTGCCATATGACTCTCTGCCATCTCCTTGTTAAACGTTTCAGAGATAATAGAGCGCGACGCAGGCAACAAACGGTATTTGATGCCTGTTTTTTGATCAGATGGGTGCAATAAATATTCGACCTGTTCAACATCTTTGTTAGCAAGGTGAATGAAGCCTGCAATCACACCATCCTTTACCAATAGTTTGTGATAATCCGCTTCCATGTTAACCGACAGCTCAGTAATTTGGTTAACGAAGGCTTCAAATCGTGCTTCGCCTTGCAACGCACTTGCCATGGTCTTTAATGACTGCAAAGTTAATGGGATTGTCCAGCCACTCACCATATTTTCACGTAATGATTGATTTGCCGGCTGCAAGGTATCATCCCAGTCACCGTCACCGTAGCAAGAGAGTGATGTTCCAGGAATTAGATTGTCGATGATATGCTTGATTTGGCGCTCAACGTGGGTGAATAGGCTATAGCTTTGGGTGGTGAAAACGAAACCTTCTTCAATACTAGTGTAAGGGACTTCGATATCAAGCACAGCCAAATCACCGGTAGCGGTGATGTAATCAGCAATGGCTTTTAGCGGCCATACAACAATGTCACCATGACAGTCTTCTTGCTGAATCTTAGAGTAGTTATCAAACATGAACCACTGAGGCCATGTACCGGTTTCGATATGTTGATGGCTGTATATCGTTTTCAATAAATCAACCACGCGGTCGTAGCGCTGCATCGACATAAACAGCTCAAAAGGTCCTTGCGATACATCACGTGTTCCCCACGCTGCACCCGAGTATTGCTCTAGGCCGTGCGGCGTCGCATAATGAATCAATGCATTGTGGGTGAACCACTGCATCGTCTCATTCATCTTCTGTGCATTGTAGCTGTCGTTTTCGAAACTAAGGTTGAAATGGTTCGTCAACGCACTTTGGCTTTGATGATACGCTGCTACTTCTGCTTCAAAATCAATTTTTTCAGCACGTTGTGCCACGGTTTCATCAATAACACCCGTGATGGTTAAGCTGGCCTTGTCTGCAACCTGACCAGTAAACAGCAGATAGCGTGGCAAATCGCCAGCTTTGATCACAGAGACGTCTGCCAGCGCTTTGTCAGCCATCAGCGAATAGTGAAGGCTTGGGTGTGCATCACTCATCAACGAGAAATCACCACGTACCGTCAAGTGATCCCCTTCCTCGATAATGTCTACTTTCGCATCACCTTCGTTGTTACCCATCAAGAGTTGATTAGTAACAACCACGTCTAAGGTAGGCAGATTCACTGTTTCGATGTCTAACTGAATCGTCGCCACGTCATTGGAACTGAAGCTAGTCACTTTGATCATGCCGTTTTGGTACTTGTAGTACCAACGCGAGAAGTTCAAACCCGTCTCAAATGCCGATGGCATAGTCAGAACACGGTACGCTTCACCTTCTTTTACCCAAATACGCTGGCCACTAAAACGGAACAGATTCAATGATGTACGATCAACACCTAACAGTTTGTTGAATGAAGTATTACCAACAACAACGTGTGAGTTAAATACCCCATACATTCCGTGCGTCGAGCTCATAACGCCATTAACAAAATTCTGGTTGTTACCCGAAGAGATCATGTGACCCGTTGAACGTTCCAACAGGCGTTCTTTGGCGGCGAGAGTTACGTACCGGCTGTCGGCGTTCTCTTCTCCGTAGAAAAAAGACAGCACTGTCTCGCCGTCTTTTTCCGCAAAACGACGTGTTTTGCCAAATAGTGCCGTCGCCTCTTCATCCGTCAGGGTTTCACCCAGTAATACATTGTCGGTATTTAGGAAGAAGTTCGGCAGCACTTGCTCTGTGGCTGATTCCATCGCCGGAGTCACATAAGCAGCAACAACGTTCGCAATTGAACCAGCTTCGGTCACATTCGAACCCACCAGGTTAGCCCCAAAAGCAAGGTAGAAAGTCGACTGCGCCGTTTCACCAACAGCCAGTGTTTTCTCAGCCGTTTGTAGAGCAATGTAACCCATTTCGAACTGTAAGCGCTCGTTTGCTAAAGTTGGCTCACACAATACCGCTGGTGTCGGATTGAATCGGTAGTCTTTACCAAAAAACTGATAACCATCCGTTGAGTATGCAACGATTTTGTCGCTCAATGCGCCAATTTGAGAGCAAGGGTTACCAGTGCTTTGTGGCAAATTTTGGCGCGAGCAGATCACGTAACCTTGTTCTGTTGTATCAAAGATTTGGTGGTCAAGGTATTGGCTAACATAGCACTCGTTACTCTTGACGCCGCCTTCATCTGCCAGGGCCAGATCTTGACCAAACACGAGATCATAGCTGAAGTCACTGTCAGACAAATTATCAACCTGTACAGTGTAATAGAGTGTGCTGCTATCTTTTGCTAGCGAGATCATCACTGTTGCGCGGAAGGCATCGGTTTCAGTCTGCCAACCGACCTGACCTGCAGCATTGCGGAAAGTACGTAGCGTTGGATTATAAGACATCAAAGGCGTAAAGTTGATCCCTTCACTGCTCTTAATGCGTAGATAAACGTTTGATAATGCGTATTCGAACTCACTTGGCTCGTATAAATTTACCATCACTGCATTGGCGCGAATACTTTGCAGGATATTGTTTTCAGAAAATACCAACGCCAAGTGGCCGTTGGAGACGTGATGATAAGTATCAGAAATTGAGTGAATCATGAAAATAGACCTGTAAACTTTATGTATAAGAACGTATTAGTTAGTAGGAAGCGAAATATTTCTGCCCGTTTCCTTATCAAAGATATGGCACTTATCCATGTTAAAATGGACAGGTAGCTCACTGTGCTTCATCAGTGGTGATTCAGGATTCACTCGCTTACAGATCAGCGAACGACCATTAAAATCAAGGTATACAAACGACTCTGGCCCCATCTCCTCTACCTCCGTGACATTAGCGTTAAACACGGCTTCCGCCGAACCAATATCGATATGTTCAGGGCGTAACCCCATCGCGACCGGTTTGCCCACATAATCAATTAAGCGTGTGTGCAATGTGGCAGGTAACACTAGCTGTTGCTGACCAAGATCGAGTAGCAGTTCATTGGCACTGTTCTGTTCTAGAGTACCTTCCATAATGTTCATGTTGGGAGAGCCGATAAACTCTGCAACGAATCGGTTAGCGGGTTTGTGGTACAAGTTGAGCGGTGTATCAACCTGCATGATCTCACCTTTGTTCATCACACAGATGCGGTCACCCATTGTCATGGCTTCAACCTGATCGTGAGTAACGTAGACCATGGTTGCCGGACGACCATCTAATTTAAGTTGTTCATGTAGACGGCTGATACGCATCCGCATAGAAACACGCAGCTTGGCATCAAGGTTCGACAACGGTTCATCAAATAGGAAAACCTCAGGTTTACGAACCATCGCACGCCCCAACGCAACACGTTGACATTGGCCACCCGACATCTGGCCAGGCTTGCGATCTAGAAGATCGGTAATCTCCAGTAGTTCCGCGGCTTCCGCCACGCGCTTTTCAATCACGTCTTTTGACTTCTTGCGAGTTTCCAAACCAAACGCCAAGTTCTCGCGAACAGTCATATGGGGATAGAGTGCATAATTTTGGAACACCATCGCAATGCCGCGATCTTTTGGGGCGACATCATTACAATGCTTTTCACCGATATGAAGGTCGCCACTTGAGATGCTTTCCAATCCGGCTATCATGCGCAGGGTGGTGGATTTAGCACAGCCCGACGGGCCAACCAATACCATAAATTCACCATCCTTAATGTCCAGACAGAAGTCATGCACAGCATGAAAACCATTCTTGTAGACCTTGTTGATATTTTGCAGTTTGACCTGAGCCATACACCGTACTCTTCGCTAAATAGGTTCTATTGAAACGTTTCTACAAATAATAAGAGTGAAGGTGAAAAGTGTCAACAAAGCTTGTTGTTTTGTATACACGGGTCACACTTTTAAACCTCAACGACACGAAAGCTGTGAAGTAAAACGACTACCAACTCATGCTCAATAGCAGTGAGACACAATAAGCTCGAAAGCCCATGACGGTAGTCAGCGGCGATTAGATCGGAATAAGAGTTGAGCGACGAATTTTAAACGCCATATGATAAATTTATCGCAATGACACGTCCCCTACCACCAAATAGAAACGTTTCACGCCATTTTAGACTATACCCACTAAAATGTACCTGTAACGCTCTTGCTAACTCGTGGCTCAGTCTGTTTCGCGCAAGTAAGAAAAAAGGACACCGTAGTGTCCTTAAACTCTCAAACCATCAGCAAGCTATAACGCCCATCACCATAGAAAAACGGCGTGGACGTTTCTATGTATCTTGCATCACCTTTATTATGGTCTTTCTTCAACTAATTCATCAGACACGAAGCTCTGATAAAGGGAATCAATCAAATGCCCTAAACCATACTCATCTAAGTAACGTTTCACATCCACGTGAATCGAGCTCGCAAAAAACGCTGCAGTAAACATGCCTTGATCGAGTCCAATGATCTTCTCACTGATGTTCCCGTTACTGTCGAGCGCATCAAACCAACCTGCTTTACTCTCAATTTCAGGATACATCGCCTTGATCATCAACAGGTGGTCGATAGCGGCTTCTTGATCGATTAATGCATACAGTGCTGTCGCATGCGGCGTACCTGTATTACCTTGGTGAATATCATTATCACCAACTTGGTAACTTTCCGACACCGCCTCAATACCATAGGCAAGATAACCATTGTCTGTCGTCGATGATGCTGACATAAACGGGATGTTATTCTCAACAGCAAAATTCATGTGAATTTGCGAGAAATCCTCAATCATCTGATAGTCAGGAATAAGTGTGGCCTCGTCAACCCAGATACCCGGTAGCAACGCTTGGAAATATGAGCCATCCCATGTAAGCATTGGCTCATAGTAGTCACCATCTCGATTATGTGCTTTAGTATAAAGCAACATATCTGTAAACGCTGACTCTGGCACTGATTCATGAGAGGCTAAACTGTCTGTCGACAAAACTGCCCACAATGTACCTAAGCGGCTTTCATTCGCTTTGCGATCAATATAGTACGGGAGATAAGCCTCAACCGCAGTGTCCCAACCTGCACGGAGGAAACCTCTTTCCGCGTCATAAAGACGACTCCAGCCCTGCCTTTGATCCGCTAGCAAGCGGTCCGCTCGCATTGCGATCGCTCTTAGCTCAGGCACTTCACTATCAACAAATGCCCCATAAACTGCCGCTAAGGAAAATGATAAATTGCCGTTATCGACCGCTGAGATAATACCGTTCGGCGACGCCGCTAAGTCGGTATCCCGCAGTAGATACAACCAATGGAATAGACCATACCATTTCGGTGCCGCTTCCAACTGCCCTAAAACCTCGTGCAGACGGTCAGTCGCAACGTCATCACCCGCACGTACCATTTCAACCAGAATATTTAGATAGAGACCTATCGTGGTTGAGTTTGTATACGCTACTTGCCGAGTGACTTTGTCATCTTTCACAAAGATATGTTCATAAGGGACTTTCACTTGCGGTGAAACCCCAATACCATCGATAAAGTAATCTAAGTTAACCTGCAGCTCTTCGCGAAAATTATCAGGATAGTACTGAGACGGGATCTGTATCGATTCAACAACAGAACCCCATGACTCATCACCACCATCCGAAGGGTTTGAATCTGAATTACAACCGCCCAACGCCAAACTTGCCAACAGCACGGCAAACACATTTTTTTTCAATAACATGATTTATCATTTTCCATTAAGCAGACTAAAGTGTTAGAAGGTCCAAATTAAACCAACTTTAGCGAAGGCAATTTCTTTATCACCCCAGTTATACTCACTTGTTCCGCCTACTTCCCCTTTACGAATAGCCAAGTCAGCAAGGAAGCTAATATCCGATGTCAGTGGTACCTCTGAATAGAGAGCATAATTATTGCTGCTATAGCTTGTTGCGCCACCTTGCTGCTCAGTCTCCTGACGTTCATAACGCAACTCTAAATAGATACCATTCTTAAAGTTGAATTGAACGAGTGGTTTGAATGCGTATTCTTTCCATGCAAAATCGTTTTTCTCTTCGTTATAAAGTACTTTTGCACCAAGGTTAATCCAATCGTTATACTGGTATATGTACAATGGCTCAGATTCGATAAACATGCCTCTATCACCATGGTCCATATAACCAACTTGTAGATTAAGGTGTAAGAAATGTTTGTCGTAGCCTAAATTCAGCTCAGGAGTAATAGAGTAATTTGTTCTATCTTGGTAATCAGATAGGCCACCCGTTACCTTTTCATAACCAAACTCAAAAGCATAACTAAGTTCTGGAGAGATCCATTTTTCATATCGAGGCATCAACTCTATTGTTTGGGCTGCAGAGTCTGCTGACGTATTATCACGGCCATTATATTGATGCGTCTCTTTTAGCAAATACGCCATCCGAAAATTATCACTAATTTTCGTTGACCCATCAGCAAAAATAATGCTTTTCAGTAGTGAACGCGGATTATTGTGATAAACCGCTTCTTCATACTCAAAGCCGGTTAAAACACGTGACGCTTTTCCACCCGAGACAGTCGGAGCCGAGATGTAAACATCGCCTATCCCACCAATACGGTTTAATGAATCTGCAACATTAACGATGCTACCGTAGCCGGCCAGCTCGACATTATCCCAAATACCATTGATGTTTTCATTCGCGTAAATCGTTGGCGAAACCAAAAGTGCGGCTGAAACCAGTCCTGTTAATTTTTTCATTATCTATAATCCCAATTTATTCGATTAGTTATTTGGTACGAAGCTTTGATACATTTCGACGACCTGATCCATATATCCACGAGCTTCTAAATAATGATGAACATCTTTATTAATGCTTTCCGCTAAGAATGCGCCGACAAACATACCTTGATCAAGTGACAATATTTTGGTTCCAATGCGTCCATTACTATCTACTGCATCAAACCAACCAAACTCAGTCTCAACTTCAGGATAAAAAGCTTTCAAGTTTTTCAAAGCGTGAACTGACATAGAAGGGTCGATGATATAAGCTAATGCTACAGCATGCGGAGTGCCCGTTTTACCATCATGAATTTCATTACCAAACTTAACTTTACTTTCAGAAAGGAACGGCACACCAAAAGGTTCATATCGATCATCCGTCGTCGCAGAAGCTGAAACCATTGGGATGTTATGCTCTTTCGCGTATACCATGTGCAGATAAGTCATGTCTTCAAACATGGTGTAATCCGGAACCAAATCACGCTCATTCAACCAAATCGCAGGTAGCATTGCTTGAAAATATGAACCATCCCATGTCAATATTGGGTTATATGTTGCTCCACCATATGTATACTCTGCTGTGTATAACTCCATATTAGTAAATGCTTTCTGTGGAACGGCATTCTGGCCCATGTCGTTAGTAATCAATGCAGCCCAAAGCGGAGCCAAACGGCTTTCATTCGCCATACGATCGATATGGTAAGGGATTGCGCGATCATTGGTTGTTGTCCAACCCGCACGCAGCAAGCCTCGACTACTGTCGTAAATTTTTGACCAGCCCTCTTTTTGATTATCAAATATTGCTTCAATACGACGGACAATATCGCGCTTCTCAGGATTATCAGAATCCATATATGCACCGGCAACCGCGGTTAACGAAAACATAAAGTTTGCGTTATCTACTGCAGGTACAATTTCATCGACATTTTTTTCTAACTTATCGCCTTCAATTTCATAGGGCCAATAAAATAAGCCGTGCCACTTTGGTGCGGCTTCTAGTGTGTCTAGCACCTCAGAAATTCGTACCAAGGCATCTTCGTTACCTGCGCGCTCTACTTCAACCAAAATATTGAGATATAAGCCAATCTCAGTAGTATTTACATAATACTCAGGCTTAACTTCACCATCTACAATAAAGACATTGTCATAGGGTACTTTAGCGCTTGTATCTACGCCTACCCCATCTTTAAAGAAATCGATATTTGTCTGTAGTTCAGCTCGAAAATTCTCGGGATAAAAATGATCACGAATAGATAGATTATCCAATGCAACCTGACTTGCTACTGATTGACTGCTGAGCAGTAGCATGACCAGACCAGCAAGACTCTTTTTCTTGTTTATCATTATTCTTTTAATCCTTTTACTGAAATTCAAAAGCAATTTAAACGTTTCTACATATTCTGATAGTAAAGCACCTAGACCGTCAATACAGCATCTCCCTGAATTGTGATCTGTGATTGTATTTATCTATTTATCACATAAAAAATGTGCCAAGAAACACTACCAACCAAGCAGCAACAACAAGATAAGTAACATAAGCCACTGAAATAAAAAATAAATTACACAATGCGCCGCTATAGTCAGATGAGGCTCACATTTTTATAAAGCGAAATGGCTTATTGCTTGATTTTGAATTTAAACTTGCGCATCCTTTGCTGAAACGTTTATACGAACAATTTAAAAAATAAGACATTTCCTGTATCTAGGTACAAATTAACAACTTGAGACAATAGACATGACATTAGTTAACAATAAATCTCTAATTATCGGTAGTTTGTCACTTACGCTATTAACTGGCTGCCTTGATGACCCCTATGACTATCCGCAAGGAGAGCCATTACCACCTGGAGAAACAAAACGAGTTAATATTTATGGTCCTGAAAGTGATGGTAACTTTCCATTAAGGGTCATTGATAGCGAGGGTTATGAAGCTGATGTACCAGAAAGTGGATATCTTACCCAAGGCAATATCTCAACACTGGCCCTTTCTACTGAGCGACAAGGTCAGATCAATGTTCAAGTTAAAGAGAATAAGTCAGGGCGCATTTTAAATTCGGCGACTAACCCAATCAATATTGATGTTAAAGCTGACAATGCTTTACTGGCATTTAATCTACGTGTCAACCGCAAGCCTGAGTTATTACAGAAGGTCAAGCTCATCACTCAGCAAGCCTATGGGGTTGATACCGCTTCACTTGATATCAGCTCTGCTGTCATGGCATATACTGGCTCTACAGAACAAACGGTCAACATTCCATTAACGTGTTTTGATGGGATGAACTTTGGTGAAACGTTGACCCCATTTATGCTTGCATCTGACAACAACTTAAATATTGATCTTGGGTCGATCAGAATCTCAGAGTATGAGGATTCGATTGATAACTTAGAAGATATACAGATACTCGCGTGTAACAATGACAGTATTCGTATTGGTGAGAACGACGGTGATCTGTTTGTCCTTCCCTATGATAACGAAGACGGCGCAGAAACCGGCTGGGCTAAAGCCATTACGACATGGCTAACTGACGGCAGTGAATTGAGGGTTGACTGGCCTCGTGGTGGCGACGGCTTCTTTACTATTGATTATCGTGAAACCAACGATGGTGTCAATGGCGGTATTTTACTATTTCCAAGCATGAACGAAGACAAATACCGCGATATCTCCGCCTTCATGGAAAAAGGCGCATTACAATTTAAGATTGAGGTTGGGGACTATGGCACTCACCCAACACGCCGTATTCAGGTACAAATGGAAACCGACGAGTTTGGTAACAGCAGCGAGTATTTCTTACCTGTAGGATTTGCACTGAACCAGACTGAGACGGTTACGATTCCACTGAAAGAGCTATTCTCTGATGAAAATGGTGTTGTTCAAGTCAATAAGATTCAAAATATCGCGAAACCTTTCTCTCTTCTACCCGAGTGGGTTGGAGAAGACCAAAACATTGGCGATATGACGATCCATATTGGCAACGTTAGACTGACAATGGAGCCATAAAGTATTGTTTAAGTAACAATATCAGTGACCGATTGCTGGTTAATCGCATTAACCAGCAATCACAAAAAAAGGGTTAGCTCTCGCTAACCCAAAAGTTTAAGGCAGTAAAATATCAAGGATGTTTATTGCTTACCAGTAGACGCGGAAACCAGCACCGAAGGCTGTTTCATCATCTAGGCGTTTTGCCGTAACGTTGTTAGCACTATCATTGCTAATATTGATAGCCGAACCATCAACTCGAGCGACTTCTACATAAATTCTAGCGAACGAATTGAATCGATAGTCAGTACCTACGTAGAAGAAAGAGCCATCTTCTTTCAGACCCGCTGCTTTATACTCAATCGCCTCATAACCAGCGTACGCAGTCGCTTTCTCACTCCAAGAGTAGGTAGCCGTTGCTTGGTAGCCAGTAGAATCTAGGTCTTGTCCATCAACGCTAACTGTTTGCGCAGAAGCACCTGCCAAAAGTGTCAAGGCGTCAATCGTATACGTCGCAACCGCTGTGCCATAATCCGCTTCAACCTTCTTACCTTTAATTAGGTTAAGGTCTTCCGCAGTTCCGAATGATCCACCAATAGTGAATGGGCCAAATACCGCGTTAATATTTGCCTCAGCAATCTCTTGCTGATCATTATCTTCCGCATTAGCACCTAAGCCGTAACCTACAGCAAAAGAGACTGAGCCAATTGTATGAGAATACTTAATTAACGAGTCGTGTCTACCACTAGTGAACGATGTTGAAGTGTTCGCTCCACCGCCGTAAAAGTAAGACACATCAGCACTGCCAAAATCATCCGCTACCGTCCATTGGCGACCAAATGTTAGAGAACCAAAATCACCAACTACACCGGTGTAATGAAGGCGATTCTCTAGCTCTCCACCATTTCCAGAAAGCCCAAACTCCACATAACCAAGCGCGTCAATCGAATCTGTCAAACCGTATGTCGCACCAATAGAAACGCGAGAGGAACCAGCGTTTAGCTTAACATCGCTATCACCCACTTTTTGAAGCTGTGTACGTAGGTGTCCACCCAGTACAACAGCTCCCGCATCGCTACTATAAATTTCAGCAGCAAATACACTACCAGATGCCATTGCTGCAGTCATTGCCACTGCTAGAATTGTTTTTTTCATTTTTATTTCCCTAATATGAACATCAAATAAGTAATTCCATGTTTCACAATTAAATTATCAACAAGCAATAAATACCGCAATACAGCTTCTATTCAGGGAAATCGTGCTATGATAAAAAATAACTATATTGGCAAGATCTGATATTTGATGGCGAAATGATTGCTCCACAAAATTAAAAACAACATACGCTAGATTTCACAGATGATACAAACATTTACATGATATATTGTGGCAATTACCACACAGGCGTACAAATATTAAGCACTCATCTAGCACGGTAATTATTCTTAGATACAAATAACTAAATGATATATGTTATTCTTTCTTGTTATTAAAAACACAACCAAACCATTCAATTAACACCCAAAGCACATCGCAACATACTTCGTAACACCATGATTATAAAAGAAAACATATTTACAACGCATAACAAAAGCATTATTCATCAGGCCGCGTCTGACACAGTATGCATTCTCTTCACAATCCCCCCTTACTGAATAATAAGCCGGCATAATTAATAGCAACTAAATTATAACAAGCATATACTCGTCATATAATATACGGCACCAATTAGGCGCTTTTTTGTATCGCTTTATGGTTATGTTTATAGTAGAAAAATACGTCGAATTACGATGGCGGTGCGTATAGAGGATATAAATAGTTAAGGCGAGAAGAGGGTGAAAACCAACACATAGCACTCATATTACGCTATGTGTTGGGTATCAGTAATTGCTGTTACTAATTATTTATAAAAGGCTTCTACTTCGCCTTTCAATTTAATCAGCATTGGTTGTCCCCAGCGATCTTTGGCTTTAGGCGACGGAATTTTCACCCACCCTTCACTAATGCAATACTCTTCAACATCAGTGCGCTCTTTGCCATTTAACCGAATGCCAATATGGTGCTCAAAGCACTCTGCCACATGGTGTGGACTGCGCGGGTTACCTGCAAGATGGTCTGGTAACGCGGGTTTTGAGTTTGTATCGCTCATAGTTATAACCTGATATAGATAAGAAGTGCGCAATTGTAGTCAAAGCCAGAGCCATGCTCAAGTCTCTTGATGTCCGGCTCACAAAATAAGATGTTCGTGGCACCCGCCTCCCCATGAAGACGAGATATCGATAGTCTTCAACTAGAGCTTAAACTGAGAAACTAACTTGTCCAAGTCTCGACTTTGAATCGCTAAACTATCGCAAGCTTGTTGCGCCTGCTTAACATGGTCGAGTGTCGCGTTACAACTCATTACGATACTTTGAATGCTGTCGCTCAGTTCATCTGTCACTTGATTTTGCTGGTGAGAAGCCGTTGCCATATGCGCATTCATCTCATTGATCGTAATGATAGAGCCATTCATTGCCTCAAGTGCCTTGTGGGTGCTTTTTGAACGCTGAACAGTTTTCAGCCCAGATTGTGCGTTATTGGACATCGCGACAACCGATTGGCTGGCAGTTAACTGCAGTTTCTCAATCATTAATTGGATTTCTCCTGTGCTTGATTGAGTTTTGCTAGCAAGCGAACGTACTTCATCCGCTACGACGGCAAAACCTCTTCCCTGCTCGCCCGCCCTTGCCGCTTCAATCGCCGCATTAAGCGCGAGTAAATTTGTCTGCTCGGCGATGCCTCGGATAACATCCAGAATTGAAACAATGCCGCCAACATTTTTCTCAAGATCTTGAATTAACTCGCTAGAAGACTGAATGTCTACCGACAGTTGGCTAATCGATGCCGCTGAGTCATCCAAGCTATCTTGCACCGTATGCGACTGCTGACTAACATTTTGCGTTGCACTTGCCGCATCAAGAGCATGCTGGCTAACACTCTCGCTGGTGCTACTCAGTTCATCAATCGCGGTCGCAACTTGATCGCACTGAGTTTGTTGATCGTGACTAGCTTTAAGGATATTGGCTGAAAGCGTTGTTAGCTGATTCGCTTCTTCTTTAACTTGATGGGCAGCCATGACAACTTTATTTAGCGTAAATTGGATCTTATTAGCAAAGGTATTAAAAGCACTCGCCAACTGACCAATTTCGTCAGAACCGTTAACGTCAATACGAGTAGAGAGAGATCCATCCCCTTCTCCAGCCTCTTTCATTGCTTGCGTGAGAGCAATAATCGGTATTGCTACAAGGTGGTTGGTAATAAAAATCGCACCCGCAGCCAAAATGACAATAAATAATGAGCCGATTATCAACATACTATTTGTCTGTTCGGCATGAAAGAGAACGCCCTCTTCCATCACATGCTGTTCAGTGGTAATCGCGTCGCGAATGTCCTTTAATTGATTGCGTATTGATTCGAAATCCTCTTCAACAATGTTTTCATTCGCTCTGTAATAGTTAGCGGCTTGTTGTGGGCTGTTGATGATAGCGACATAGTGCTTTCTCCATTCACTATAGTTAGCAATAATCCGATTGATGCTCTCTCTATTGCTAATGGGCAAAAAACCAATATCAATAAGGCTATTAACAGAATTGAATCGTTCGATTATTTTTCCATCATTATCGTGAAAGTTATAAATATGAAAATCAAGTGAGCTTGTATTGTTTGGCTCTGCCAGCGCAACCCCCATACCAGCGTTCATAACTTGGTATAAATCAATATAGACTTTATCCAACTTACTAATAACGGGCTGAACATGTTGCCTTAACGTTACATTTGCATAATGTTGCTTGTTATATCCAGAGTAGACTTGAATAACAAGTAACGCAAAAGCAAAAACAACGATACCAATTGGCAATGCCAATTTATATCGCAAGCGTATATTATTAAGCCAAGACATAAGTCCCCTCACTTCTAAATTTAAATACTACATAGGCATGTTTTATGCGACGTTATTATTATTAACTTCACATCCATATTAATAATATCAAATTTAGGATGACCAAAGAGAACCAATAAGTAATTGGTCGAGTTATACCCCATTTTTACTTAACACCCATTGCCTTCGACTTGACTACCCATACATATCAGAGATCAGCGTTTGATATTAAGCGTCGTGCAGCTTGACTGTTAGCTTAAACGGTCATGCCCGTGTTTCTGACCAAACCGCAAATTCGTTACCACTCGGCTCAATAAAGTGGAAACGACAACCACCTGGAAACTCAAAAATTGGGCGAACGATCGAGCCACCACACGCTATAACTTTCTGCTCCGTTGCTACAATATCAGCACTGTAAAACACTAAAAGTGCACCACCATTGACTGTTTGGCTACAAACATCCGACTGGAAAAAGCCGCCATCTAAACCTTGGCCCGAAAACGCAGCATACTCAGGACCATAATCAACAAATTCCCAACCAAATGCAGCACTGAAAAATTGTTTCGTCCCGACCAGATCACGAGCGCCGAATTCAACATAATTTAGCTTTTCATGGGCATTCATCATTTTCTCCTTTAGTATTTGAAATCGGAATAACGTAGGGGGCTATTCACAACGCTCCTTCCTTAAGAAGTTACCGAGCAGCCCATCAAATCACAACGGTCAATCAAGCCACAACTGCCGAATATGGTTTAACCATTTCTCTATAGACACTTATCTCGCTCATCAATACATTCATACGAACCCATTTCGAACTCGCGACATATCCAAGGTCTGTTTTCATAGATGGTGCACATAAACGTTTCTCTGTCTAAAGCTGCGCACCATCCATCGCTTAATCGTCGCATCGTTTCGCCACCATATTGATCGCGCAAGATAAATTCTTCAGGTACGCCAGTGTCTGAGATAATCAGCACCTCGAGACGACAGCAACACGCTTTGCAGTTTGAACACAAGACTTGAGAAGAGGAAGCACTTTTAATCGGTATATTCATGAGTAATTACAATTTAGGCAATTGTGCATCATACCTTAATTTTTACGTCACTATCCGTAATTTCTAAGAGGCACTCACCTTATCGGCCATAACTATAGCTACGCTTGATCTCGGTAACTTCTACAACACATGATTGGTGCCACTTTTTCCTGCCCAATTTCTATGCAGCAGCATGCAGACTATCAGCGTAGCAATCACGCAAAATGCCCACTATTTCATTATATTGGGGATCTTGCTCTCCGATCCGCCCTTTAAATGTAAATAGAACTAACAGAGAACCGCTCATTACTGTTTTCGCGCTGTGCTTAGGCATTAAAAAAGCCACGCAAGGTGGCTTTTAGTTCCTGAGCATGCAATACATAAGTGCTAACCTAGCGTGGCCATTAGCTCATCGTACTTATACTCGACTAAAAAATAAGAGACAGTATACATGAGCCCAATCAATGCCGCTGATACCCCAACAATCAGCGATGGAGAAAGAATAAAGCGCAATGGTGTATATTTTGTTGCTGCTTTCGTATTCTTTAGATGTTCCTTTTTGCTCTCTGGCTCCTTCACCGCTTTTATAATCTGGTAAATTTCTTCAGCTATATCAGCAAGCTTGTCGTTTCCTCGTTCTTCCGCTCCATAGCGACCTTTAAATCCCAGCTGCAACAGCAAATACAGGAACTCGATTGAAGAATGATAACGACTTGTATCATATTTTAGTCTTTCCAGAATGGCATAAAATTTATCGCCGCCTGAGGTCTCATTATGAAATGTTGTTAATAAACTATTCTGGCTCCAACTACTTTTTTCTCCCCACTCCTGACGTAGTATGGCTTCGTCTAAGGCTAAACACATGCAGTAACGTAGCACTAATATCACTGCACGTTCCACTTCTAACTCATCAAGCTTTTTTTCACTTTTTGTCAGCTCTTTCTCTAAAGATTCTCGAATTGGTTCAATATCATCGACCCAAGGAATTGAATCTACACAAGATAAAAAATAAAACAGCTCAGAGAATGCGTCAACCAAGGGATTTATACCTAGTTTCTCAAGCTTTTTGTCTTCGAGTGTGATATTCGCAGCCAACTCTGACTTAGGCATCACCTCTAATGGCCCGCCCGATTCTGGCTGAAATAAGACAACTGTCACATCATCATCATAATGGCTCATGATTTAACAGCCCAAAGCTGCATAACTAAACCAGGAAAATCACCTGATACATGGATCGCAATACCTGCTGCATTGGATATTTCGGTGACGTCCTCTCCGGTAAGCTGCATCTCGAAATATGTATACCCAGCATGATAAGGCAACTGACGAGGAACCACGGGCATTGCTTTTAGGCCTATACCCGGTAACTGCAGGTTAATCAAATCACGTATAGAACTAACGCTACCAACCTTTGTTTGCATAACAAATTGCTTATGTAACATATCTACTGTGACATCCGCTTTTACCGCTAGAACAAGCACCGCGTCTTCCAGCACTGACTTCTCAGCAATATGTGCAAGCTTAATCCCATAACCCTGCTCTTTTAAGGCCAACGGCATCGCTCTACGTTCAGACATCATTCCCATGCTACACTTCACCGACGCTAAAACAGGAGAAAAGCTCGATGATAAATTAACATGACTGTAAACAACTGGCTTTTGTGCGCGTCTCTCCGTCGAACATAACGTCGCTAGCTCCCCTTCAACCTGAATTAACAAGCTAAATAAAGTTTCAGGGTGAACTCCCTGGGTAGCATTGATATGATTTAACAACGGCTCTAAACGATTTATCGTCTGTAGAAGCATAATATCTGCAACTGACGAAACTCCTTGCTGATCCACGACACCAAGACGTTTAATAATCGACTCGGCACGATGCTTCAACATAGAACAGAATTCATTAACAAATCGCGTTAATACCGATGAAGCATTAATGTCTATACATGTTGGTACAAACATTTCATCCAGAACCACCCGTCCGTCAGCACGTATTTCTGATACTTTTAAAATTGGTATTGACGTAAATGAACTCCGATCCTCACTTTCAAGCTTCAGGTAGAAATTCAACTTTCCTATCTTTACACTCGTCGAGTTGTGTTTTGCATAATCAAAATCTGATACCTCAAGCTCAGATGGGGAATAGCGGCTAACTGCTGCCCGTTCATCTATAACTTGTTCTCTTTCGGAGGGCAATGGGCTGCATAAATACACCACCGTATCAACAACAGCACTATCTACATCTATAATGCCAGGGATTTGAGACTCATCGGGCAGATTAAACGGAACTCTATCTTGAGTTATACCACTAACGCGCTTTAAGCCTATTTTTCCAATAGCAAGAAGCTCTGTATTAACCTCAAGGCTGTTAATTCCCCACCCCTGCGGGTTTAAATACTGCTGTTGCGTACTGGCGTGAAAACGGTGATAACGGTCCTGTTGTTGAAAGTGTTGGGCTTTCATGAACATACCGTCATACCAAACTACTGGGCTATATAAAGACATAATAATCCTTTAAAAGTAAATCTGCTCAACACCAACAGTGTTCTTAACATCAAGAATATTATCTTCTAATGTCACATCTAAGTAATAACTAGTTCGCGCATCGATATCATGAGAAACCCGCCAGACAGCGCTATTAACATTTCGAAACGCGACTGCAAATCCCACAGCTCGAGTACTCTCGTCAAGTATAAGCTTCTGCCTTAATTGCTCCTCTGGCTCTAATTGGAATTCATAGCGGCGAATGTACTCATCCCCCAACGCAGCCCTGTCATTTTCAAACAGAGAGAAGAAACCTAAACTTCGAAACAAGATAGGCGAAGATAGCTCATAAACGCGCAAAATAACTGGTGATGAACTTCCGTCTGGTCGCAAATTTAGAATATCTGCGGTGGATATATTAATTTCGACTTCTGCAGTAGCTGGAATTAAACCTACAGTGTCTTTAAACTGCCCCCAAATCGCACAACCATTTAACGCAAACAAAGTCGCCGATATTAGTAAAATTTTTCTCATCAACTCACATTCCCCGCGTACTGCTTTTTCATCGCCAAATCCCAATCGTGTTCTACACTATCTAATAATTTTCGATGTGTTTGCGCGTATCGATCCCAGCACGTCTTTTTTAAAAAGATCCGTTTCTCCTGCTTAATACTGTTAACAACCATGACTGGACTCAACTGGTTCAATAGCTCTTTCGCAACAGAAAAGCTCGAATCGAGCAACTTGTTCTGATGTCGTTCCACGTCTTCAACAACTTGATCAAGTAACTCATCCGGCAAAATACGATGCTCCTGATAGAGGCTAAGCATTGTATTCATAAGGTCGGTATCTTTAGGTGTCGTGCTAGGCTCAGAATCCATACTTCGTTCTGCGTCATTTAATTGTCTCGCTAAACTCGCCAAAGAGCACTTAATCCCTATCCCTAGTGATTCTAAAAACTCTTCGTTCAATGTTTGCTCAGACGCTGTGACGCCCATACCACGCATAAATGCTTGCAACAATCTTAACGAGTTATCATTCGCTCTAATAACAGTTTCAGATGCTGCATTCTCTAAAGTACTAGACGTTACACTGCGCTCACTTTCTTCTAATCGACAATTGGCCACTCCATACCTCGGCACGTCGACATCTGGTAACACCTCTTTCTCAACATCCACCCATTGGCTTTCTACTTCACTCTTTGATGGCTCAAATGACGAGCTGGATTGGTGCCAATTTTCTGGAATTAATGGCATCATCATCTCGGCATAAATATCATCACTATCATCAAGCGCTTGTTTGGTGATCGCTTCAGGTGCAGGCTCTATTACTACATCACCTTTTATGAGGAAGTCATCCGTTTTGCTCTGAACTAAATGGTCGAGAGGATCGTCACTCAGAATCTCATCGTCAGACGTCGTTTCTGTAAAAAAGTCACCTAGCGCCTTCACATCGCTAACTTCAGCACTGTCAATAATAGGATCGAACAGGGATAATGGATCACTTGGATCAATCGCAGGGAGTATATCTGCGGCGATATCCTGACGATTGAAGCTAACTTCAATAATAACTTCAAACTTATACCGCCCAATCAACAACGAATCCCCTGAACAGAGACACTGGGGTTGTTGCTTCGCAATTTTTACACCATTTACGAAAGTACCATTTGTACTCACATCATTAAGATAGAACTCATCGTTATACGAAGTAATTAGGCAGTGTGTCGATGATATATATTTATCACTATCTGGCAATGAGAAGGCCACTGCAGCACTGCGGCCAATACTGCCACCGTTATCGTCCATTTCTAGCTGACGTGTACCGTTGTATTCCTCGGGACAATCAACAACATTCAAAACCAAAGTTGTTTGTTTCATAAGCCCTCAAAACAGCACTGATACATTAAATTCAATACCACTCAACCCATCACCAACAGGCAGTAATACGAACATTTGAGGCACGATTTGAAGGTGCGCATTAGGATTACTTCCTAATTTAAATGCGGTGCCAACATTAAATGCCAAACTGAATTCAAACTGTTCATAGTCAGGCAGTTGATCGCCATATTTATATCCCTCATCATCGACTAACCAACGGTAACTAAATTGGCTATATCCTAATGTCACACCTGCACCAACAAAGGGAGTCATCCATGATGTGGCTGGGTATGCATATTGAGGTAAAAACCTGAGTTCTATGTTATCAACTTCTTGATAGACGCCTCCGGCTTTTGGAGCTGGCACATGGTCAGACAAATAATTAAGGCCAAGCCACCAACGCCACCTAGAATTATTTTTGTCTACCGGCCGTGTATGTACTAAACCAAAGCGGACTCCATTTTGCTCTCCAGTCATCCCTTCTTTTGCATAATCATCAAAACTAAACAAACTCGTTGACACACCATAGCGAGTACCTTTCACTTCAGCATGTACAGGTACTGAAAAAGCGATGAACACTAACAAAGTAATAATGGACAAATGCTTCATAAACAAAACCTAACTATAACAATGCGTGCAAGATAATATTAAAACATAGCCGAATCAATAGTTAGAAATGGACCACCATCTATTGAGTCAAAATAACATCAACAACAGACAGAATGACTAGATAAATAGTCATAAGCAAAGTACTCAAAAATCCATAACTGTGATATTAATTCAAATTACAAAAATAGCTGCCAGCTTTAAATGGCACGCATGTCAGATTTATATAACAATCCATGCGTTTAAACTCATATACAGATAATTGAAGATGCGAAATAGTCAGCTAGGAAAAAGACCTATTTGTGCGGAGAGTCCTGCCGGCTACTCTCCAACAGAGTTAGATATTTTCTCAGATTTAAAAAAACTTATTAACAAACTTAATACAAGCCAAAGCGAAAATGCATGGCTAGATATTGAAGACAAAGCCATTGAAATACTAAAAGAACATAGCAAAGACTTCCGTAGTGCTTGTTATTACTGTGTTTCATCGACTCATATAAATGGCATTAATGGCTTGCTGGACGGTATATCGATAATTTATGATATGTGCGTAATCTACTGGCATTCCGCCTATCCTGACGTAGGAAAAGGAAAAGCTAGGATTCAATCCTTTGACTGGATGACTGAAAAGCTAGACAGAATTTTAAAGAAAACGTCATACGACAATAAAGATAAAGCAATCATAGAAAAGTCTCTTTCTGTTGTTCTAGATTTAGAACAAGAGTTAAGAATACACTATGGAAATCATGCAACAAGCATGAGACCGGTGCGCGTACGCCTAAACGACATGCTTGACGATATACTTAAAAAAGAAAACAAAAAAAATAGCAAAATTATATCGGAGCGGAAAACAGAGCAAGAAGATATTAAAAATGTAACGACAGAAATCAAACCGCCCCCCCCTTCACTCCCATTAAAGGAAACCAGTTCAACACGATTACCTAAATGGATGAAGATAAGCGTTGTGATTTTCTCTATTCCGACAATCATTGTTATGGCTAATTACCTCCAATATGAATACCTCAAGTACAGAGTGGGAACAGCAGGAATAAAAGATCTTCCACACGTATTGAAAAAAGTTAAGAATCAAAACAGTTTCGTTGTAGACCGACTACAAGGTCACATACTGAACATAACGGAAGGAATGATATATGGATGGTCTAGTGATTATAGAAAACTACACAACTACCCTATATATAAAGAAGTCGTAGGACATTTAGATAACATATACCCAGACTCAATTAAAATAAAAGAGATAAGAAACCAAATTCATTTGGATGTCACACAGTTAGAACAAGACTTTATAACAGCGCAGCGGCAGTTTCGTTCCACTAGAACAGCAATTGCGAATATACAACAAGAATTCAACGGCCCTGACTATGATATTGCTTATCGATACAGCAACACCCTGATGCCGCTACTAGGGCGATTAGAGCATATAGCAAACAATCAAAATGATAACGAATCAGCGCTAAAGGCCCAGCAATTACTCAACAGCTATCAGTTTTATTTAGCAAGCGTGTTAGACAATAGCATAACGTACTAAACAATCAGCTTACATCGGTGCAACAAGTTGCATTAATATTTCACTAGCGATAATAGATTTAATATGAAGATTAAAAGATTACTTGGTAAGCCCGCCGTTTACTTGTTTGCACTGACTATAGGGTTGTTCGCTCTTCTCGAGCTGATTTATATTTACTTACTAGATATTCCATTCTACTCAACAGTAACGATGGCGACTGCAGCATGCCTATTCATTGTCTATCTCATCATGAATATATGGGGCATCAGAAAACGAAAGCGACAGCCGGAGCAAGACGCGATCGAAACTGAAGCAGAAGTACTTTCACATGCGCTGAGCAAACTACTTCACTCTCGTTCAAAAAAGCCGATATACCTCATGTTAGGAACCAAAAATTCCGGCAGAAGCGCTTTATTACGTAGTATTAATGCCATAAAACCTATTGATGAAAAAAACACCGTTCACACAGATTATTACTCTTGGTACCAGTCAGAAGAGGCATCCTTTCTAAAGCCAGCAGATCGCTTAATATTTCAGGAGCATTCAAGTGCTGACGCCTCGCTATGGCTAGCAATGCTCGACGCCTTAGTCAAAGTAAACCCTCGCAAGCCACTAGCAGGTGTATTGATATGTATTGATATTGAGTATCTTGTCTCTCAGACCGAAGAGCATAAGTGCTACTACCTAGACATCTTAAGTCAACGTCTGACCCAATACACACTAAAGACTAACAGCGCACTTCCAGCCTACTTGTTTGCTACTAAAATTGACAAGTTGCAAGGTTTCAGTGAGTTTGTACGCGCAAGTACACTAAAAAGCCAGGTTGAACATCTCTCAATCTCACTTCGTGATGCTAAACACAACATAAACGCGCAATTTAATCATAGCTTCGATACACTGATTAACAGCTTGGAAGCCAGTATTATTAACGCTGTTAACAATGAAAGAAATTGGCACGATAAACCAGCCATTATTAGCTTCCCAAAACAGATGGAGCTATGCCGCAGCGAAATTGAACGAATTGTTACAACCTTCAATATCATTCGCGATGGACTATTCACTATTGACTTGCGAGGCCTATATTTTACCTCAAGCTTGCAATCCGGACGAAAATACAACTTGCTCGCAAAAAACTGCAGCAATCGTTTTAATATTCCGGTTATCGCATCAGAGCAACGGCAATTAACAGAAGCCGCTTTTTTCACGCGTTTACTGTTTGATAGCCATGTTTTACCGGAGCTGCACTATGCAGGTGAAAATAAACGCCATTTAAAAAGGCTGCTTTTCAGAAGCCGCTTAACGTTTGCGGCCTGTTTTGTCGTAACGACAACCGTTGCGGTGGTACTTTATGAATCTCTGAATGCCAATATATCCATCATAAACGCATTACAGAAGGTAGCACACAACAGATCTACCATCAGCGATGATAAAGACATTCATGGCAGACTAATCAATGCAACTAACTATATCGAACCATTCTTTGAAACGTGGCAAAGTGCGGTAAGCACATCCAACGATTCATTTGTTCTGGTTGGCAACCAACGCTTAAACGACACCCAAAGCATTGCACTTCGCACCTTAGAAGCGGCAGTTGAAAGCCACTTGTTACCTATCGTCGTAGATACGTTCAGCAATGAGCTAACGAACTCACTCGGCAGTTATAACAGCTCGTTAAGCTTACTTAAAGCCTACTTAATGCTGTCAGAGTTAGATAAACGAGACAATCGCTACCTCGTTGCTGAAGCCACCCGACAGCTTAATAAACACGTAAGAAACGCGACAGCAGTCAACAAAGCACAACGCTACCTTGATAGTTATTTTGCGCACAACAACAACCCTGTCACCATCAATCATGATCTGGTTCGTTCTACCCGTCGCCAGTTGTTAACACAGTCAAAAATAGACATGGTTTATGAACAGTTACTTGCTCAAGCTTCACACTCAGATCTGGGTGAGCTCAATCTATCACGATTGATCGGCTTTCAGTTCACCAATGTCTTTGATCCTAGGATAAAAGAAGAAAACATTTCCATTCACCAGATGTATACAAGCACTGGTTTTAGCACGTTCTTCCGTCCTCGCGCTGAACTTATCTCTAAGCAGATCATCGCCGATGATTGGGTACTGGGTTTAACCAATAATCAAGTGCCAACCGAAGAAGAGCATCGCCAATTCAGAGACGACGTCATTAAAATGTACTCAGATGATTACATTACATATTGGCGGAATGCGATTAGCGAGCTTCGCCTAAAACGTTATAACGGAATCGTCGAACTGACGGATACACTTGACTTACTTTCTGGGCCTGCTTCACCATTATCAACAGTACTGGGGACATTGTATGCCAACACAAAGTTTAAGCCTGTCAATGAACTATCTGAAAGCATAATAGGACAAGAGGGTCTACTTGCCGATGCAACAAACGCTTTGTTAGAAAAAGCGCAGACAATCATTGAGCCTGACTATGCACTTCTCACTAGAATCGAAGACTCATTTCGTATTATTAATGGCTTAAGTGAATCACACACTCGTGGAGCCGCAACACCATGGGATGAAATCATTCTTGCGCTAAGTGATGTCCGAGCATATTTAAAAGGCATTACAGATGCTCCGAATGTACAACTCGCCGCTCTGAACGCCGCGAAATCCCGTATGCGCGAAACAGAAGCTGATCCACTGATCCGTTTACGCCAAGTTGCACAGAAAACGCCAGAACCCGTAAGAACTTGGCTTTTGGATATTGTCAGTCAAACATGGGGGATTTTACTTGTAGAGTCTCAGCAAGGTATCCAACAGCTTTGGCGCAGCGAAGTATGGAGTCGATTTGAAGCATTAGCCGTTGATAAATACCCATTTAATCTTCATTCCAGCAATGAGATATCCATTACTGACTTCGAAGAGTTCTTTGCTCGTTCTGGAACATTAGACACTTTTATTCAGTCTCACTTCGCTCCCTTCTACGACACCAACTTATGGACCGCTAAAGTTGTAGATGGAAAGTCATTGCACATTGACCAGTCGTTGTTAGTCCAGCTATCTAACTTCAACATAATTACCAACACACTATTTGCAACATCAACCAATCGTTTCTTAGTTCCGTTTCACTTAAAAATAATGGACTTAGACTCTAGTGCAATTCGTTCATCTATTACGATAGCGGACGATATAGTTCAGTACTACCACGGCCCAACTCGAATGCGCGAATTTCAGTGGCCCCCGATAAACGGAGAGCTTTCTGTCAACGTAATGATTCAAGACCTTGGTGATACCTCACGCCAGCATACTTTGCTATATGAGGGTCATTGGGCAATTTTCAAACTTCTAAATGAAGCAAAAATATCTCAATCTCCTGACGGAGGGTTTATTGCTCACATCGAGATTGCAGGCAGATCACTGCAATTGCATGTTGTGCCATCAGCACCCATTAACCCGTTCAGAATGAGAGAATTATTTAACTTCTCATTACCAGAGAACATCAGCTAGTACCTAATTAGTTTTTAGGAAGGTGTATATTATGACAATAACCCCATGTGAAAAATTAGATAAACTTGATAGAAGAATCGTATCAACTTTATTGGTAAACGGAAGAGAAACTATTGCCAACATGTCTCGTAATATTGGCTTATCCCGTACTGCGGTAGCCGAACGCATGGCGCGACTGGAGCGAATGGGCGTTATTACCGGCTACACTGCAAAGCTTGGGCAAAGTAATCAGGCGGCATCAACCGTCTGTTACTTACTCATAAAGTGTACCAAAGGACAAAAAAATGTCGTCTGCGAACATTTACAGCAAATCCCTGAAGTGAAGAACATTAGTATTGTAGGGGGGGCTTTTAATATCATAGCGACCGTGGAAACATCATCCCTACATGCACTTCATTTAATCAATGATGAGGTTGAAAGTATTAATGAGATAGAGAAGATAACTACCTCGGTTGTCATGCATCAGCCAACAAACCGAGATAGTTAATTTATACGCTTCTAACATATGGCGGTTTCGAGGATTATTAAATCTCCCCAGACATAATGATCTCCTCGTTACTGCCAGTTAGTTCGCCAAGCCAAAATGTTTGTCCTAAACTATTTCCTTCTCCTTCTCCTAAACTGTTTCTTGGTAGTTCCGCGGATGAAATGATTAACTTCAAATCCCAGGCCAACGGGTCAATTAATACAAATTTCATCAATTCCTTCAACTCGCGGTTACCTTCAGCTCCGTCTAAAAACAACTTATATTGCTGGTAATTAATTCCCTTAATCACCAAATTAAACTTCCCTGTAATATCCACCATGCGATTTCCAAGGTGAGATAGCTCGCCAAGCTGATGATTTATAACACCTAAGCGTGTTTGCTGTGACAAAGGTATGTCAATTTCTCGCCGCACCCACTCCTCAACGGCGACATCACTTAGATTAAAACAATGCTTTACAATTCCTCCAACCAAATCAGCGGATCGCGTTCTTGCCGAAAGCTGTCCGAGGTATGAAAGCAGCTTTGCCCAATCAAGATGTAAGTGATCTCGTACTTCACCTTCAGACGAAAGACCAACTAAATTATAGAGAATGGACGACATACGATCAGTCGCCCCACTTTCATAGGTCACCTGATAGCGATTTTTTCGCCATATACGATAAAACATCGACAAATAACGGTTATGAAAAAAATCTAAGAAGTCCCGAACCGGGTTATCATCCTCTCCCCTTCCAGCTAATTTTTCCGTATAACTGGTCGGTAATGGCGACCCAGTTCCATGTAAGCCTGAAAAGTTAACTTCAACCTCAGTGACGCGCTTTCCTTCCCGCTCAAACTCTCGGATATCCCGAATATCCGAGCGGGGAAAGCCAAGTTCAGGAGAGATTCGAAATAATATCCGCTCATCTTTCACATGATCAGACTCTCCCACCAAATCGAACTGCGAGCTAACATCAGATTTATACTGCTTTTCAAGCAAATGTACTGCTTGGAAAAAAGAAAATTCATGGCTGTTTTCGAACACATCATCCATCATAATACCGCTTGAATTCCCTGCTTATTGTCCCAACGGTAACTCTCTCCAGTCGCTTTATCCCTGACTTCAAACTCCACAGAGGAGTTAATACTCGAATAAAGCCTAAAAAACTCGCTCAACACGGTAGCAAATAAGAACATCTCACCTTCGCTCGGAAAGTACGACGAATTCATCGTCAACAAAACATGCAAGGCGCGTACTGGGTATCCTCTAAAAATTTTGTCTACGGGTTTCATAGAAATATCTTCAATCCCCGCTAAACGCTGTTGCGAACTGCGTAGTGCTTGTTGATCTACTTGGCTCTGGAAGTCATAGGCACTGAGTAAAGAGCGTAATACTGAAACATTTATCAACGAGGTATAGTTCAAGGACATATTAGAGATAAGCTGCCAATGTAAGCGGTTATCTACCCGAGGCGATACAGATGGTGTCGGCTTAGTAATATTCGTTAATTCAGCGACACTAGTCGAACGGTGGGTAGCAATATTGATATCATATATCGCCAAGCGTTCTGCCAAAGTACCATTGGAACAGGTTAACTTCAGTAATACACTCTCTGACGATAAACTCGCCTCATTTTTATGGCTATAAAATGAAATGTAATTCTCTAAACGCCGACCACAAATACTCTCTTCAACCCGTGTTTTATAGTACTTATTTTTATCGTTTATCGCATGATGTTCAAACGTTTCAAAGGGTATGTACGAACTCTTACTTCTGGATTGTGTATCCCAGCTTGTTACCTCATCAACCGAGTAAACTTCAAAATGCTCTTGATTTGAACTTTGCGGCCTTACACGATACTCCGTGCGCTTTTTATCAAAGCGAATGGGATCACCGTCCATCTCAAACAAGTTTACGGCTGGAGAACAATGTAGTTTAAAGTGCTTATCCTTAACTTTTACTTCAGCAGGAAAAGGGCGGCTAAATTTAAAGGTAATTTTAAAGGTTTTATTTTGAGGGTACTCTCTGATCCAACCGAGATTATGAATATCAAAGAACAAGAACTTCTCGGGTAGGGAAAAGTACTCTTGCAGTAAGCGGTAGCCTGAAAAGCAATTGGCACTATACGGCAACAATCCATCATTGCTTTTTAGCCCTACGGGTTGTATTGCAGTTATATCTAAGGTTTTTACCGTATCGCCGACAGTTACCTCGATAGCCTCAAGGTAACGAAACAGCCAAAAGTAGATTTGGCGGGTAATATGTCTTTCACCATTAATAAATAACCGCAGCGTTTCTAAGTTAATCGCAGAGAGTTCGACATTCTTGTCACATCCGAACAGTAACTCTAATGTTGCGCTATTTCTGGAGTTATGTTGTGCAACACTATTTAACGTAAGCGGGTGTAGGTCTACGTCATAACATGTTTCAAAAACACAATGAGTATCTTCAACAAGCGCACTTTGCACTTGGCATCCCGATTCTACTGTCGTTTTCTCAGTAATGCTTCCAGTATTGGGGGTCATCTCAACAATACACATTGATGGAACGGATCGCAGATAATGGGGCCACAATAAATTCATCAACGTTTCTGTCACTTGCGGTAAGTCATTGTCTATCGTTTGCCGCAACCGCCCAGTAAGAAATGCAAAGCCTTCTAATAAACGTTCAACATCAGGATCACGGCTACTTTCAGACAGAAAATGACTTAGCTGCGGGTGATGCTTAGCAAACTCTTCACCTGACTCATGTAAGTATGATAATTCATCTTGGAAGTATTTGTTTGATTTCATTAAATTAGCTCCCGCTACACTTCAAATTGTCCATCGACATCTACCGCAACATTAATGTTCAATGAAAGCTCTTCGTTGTTATGTCTCACCACTCCAGACACAGCAAACCTCAGCAGCAATATGTCATCCGGATTTTCCGTATATGTAACACTGACATTACTAAGCCTGGGCTCATAACGCTCTACACAACGTTTTATTGATATTCGTACCTCATGTACCAAGTTTGATTTCTCTGAGAGAACATCGTTAAAATCCGGGAGCCCATACTCTTCTGCGATCATTGCGTTACCAGCATGGGTGTTTAGGAGATCTCTTAAATGACTATGTATCGATTCAATAAGGAGGTCGTGGGAAATCACTTTGTCATAACTGGATTTTGGTTCACCACGCTCTATACGCTCTAATAACCTATAACCTTTATCCATATAAATATAGGGTGATAGTTTTACCCATCACCCTCAACTCTTAATTTTGATCTAGTTTTCCAACCAATGACAGGTCGAAGCTTGCGCCCATATATTTGAAGTGAGGACGAACAGAAAGGGCTACACGATACCAGCCCGGATCTCCCTCTACATCAGTCACCTCAAGTTTTGCTGCGCGCAACGGGCGACGTCCGCGTACTTCAGCTGGCGGATTTTCCTGATCAGAGACATATTGGCGAATCCATTTATTCAACTCGGCTTCTAAATCACCACGCTCTTTCCAAGAACCAATTTGCTCTCGCTGTAATACCTTAATGTAGTGTGCGAGGCGATTAATAATGAACATATAAGGCAACTGAATACCCAACTTATAGTTCATTTCAGCATTTTTCCCTTCTGGGGTGTTCGGGAATACTTTTGCCTTCTGCACCGAGTTTGCAGAGAAAAAGGCAGCGTTGTCTGAGCCTTTGCGCATTGTTAGTGCAATAAAGCCCTCTTCCGCCAGTTCAAATTCACGGCGATCAGAAATGAGCACTTCGGTCGAAATTTTAGTCTCAATCTGTCCCATTGACTCAAAATTGTGAACAGGCAAATCATGAACCGCTCCACCACTTTGCGGACCAATGATATTTGGGCACCAACGATACTTTGCAAATGACTCCGTTATACGAGACGCTAACGCGTATGCAGAGTTCCCCCACAAGTAATCGTTATGATTACCTGAAACATTTTCATTGTAATCAAAGGCTTTAATTGGATTATCGTCAACAGAATACGGGCTACGTAACATAAAGCGACTGGTGGTCAAACCTAGGTAGCGTGCATCTTCATGCTCACGGAATCCACGCCATTTTGTATATTGCGGGCCTTCAAAAATCGCTTTTAAATCTTTAAGGTTCGGCAGCTCTTCATAACTTGATACGCCAAAGAATTTGGGTCCAACTGAGCTAATGACAGGCGCATGAGACATCGCACCTACGTTTGACATATACTCCATCAACTTTACATCCGGCGATGCTGGCGTAAATTGATAATCGCAGATAATTGCACCAACTGGCTTACCACCAAATTGGCCATATTCACGGGTATAGATCTGCTTATATAGACCAGACTTAACCACTTCTGGCGCATCTTCAAAGTCGTCCAGTAATTCACTTTGCTTTACTGATATCATTTCGATTTGAATATTTTCACGAAAATCGGTGTGATCCACCAAATACTTCAAACCACGCCAAGAAGATTCCAGATCTTGCAGTTCTTTAACATGCAGTATTTCATCTACTTGTTTCGACATTTTCTGATCAATTTCAGAAATCATCATATCAATGATCGATTGATCAACTTTTTCGGTCGTATTTGTACTTAACAGTTCACCAATAAACGCTTCTACACCTCGCTTTGCTACATCAAACCCCTCATCGGTGGGTTGCATACGAGTTTCGCTTAAAATGCTATCCAGAAGCGAAGCATTATCCGTCGCCTGTGCTTCTACAGCAGCTTCCATTACTTCAGCAGTCATGGGAATCCTTACTCAGCTTTATCTTCAGATTTATTGTTAACGTTTAATTCAGCCAACAACTTATTGCGTGCGTCTTCGTCTTTCAGCACTTCGGCAATACGTTTTCGGAACGCTGGAACATTGCCCAGAGGGCCTTTTAATGCCACTAAGGCTTCACGCAGCTCCAATAAGCCATTTAACTCAGGCACTTTTTGGGCGATGGATTCAGGTGAGAAATCTTTAATATTCTCGAAATCCAGTTCAACTTTAAGTTGAGCTCCTTCCTCATCCGACAAGCGGTTTGGTACCTGTGCAACCACACGTGGAGCATGCGATTTAAGCACTTCATTAAAATTGTCTTTATCAATGTTAATTGGGTCACGATCTTCCACTGGCGTTTCATCATCACGCCCAGTAAAGTCACCAAGTACCATCATATTTAGTGGTAGTTCTACATCTTCATTCACATCACCAGTTGCAGGCACATAACGAATATTTATTCGTTCCTTTGGTGCAACAGAGCCATCTCTGGACATAATAAATCCTTAATTTTAATTAATTTGATAACCAGCGTTGGTATTTTTCGGGAGCAAGTGAGCGTTCACCAAAAGTCGCCTTTACAACTGAAGCAACCAACAAATCATGTTGGCTCGCTAATTGTGGCTCCCATGCTTCTAGGTTTACCTCCTCTCGTATCGGCCATATTAGTTCTAAATATGGCCAACAGAGGTGAGATAAATTTGCTTGGTGAAGTAACTGAGCAAGGTTCAAGTTCACCATGAACCGATCGCGCTCAGATGTTGCATCATTCAGCATTGACGCGGCCTGGTACATCACTTCACCCAAATTATCTTGAGTCACTTCCTCAATCTGAAAGCAGTTCATATCAAGGGTCGAGGCCGATAACGCACCTCCAATATCCTGTGTGCGCTCAAGCCAAATTTTTGTCATCTCGTCCGCAAAAGGACGTCCATCTGCAAACGTTAACTCTACTAATCCGGGGAATGCTTTAACAAACTCTCGAGTCTGAGACGCCACCATTTGCGCTGCTACGTCGTAGCCCAATTGCTGCAAGAATTCATATTGCATCTTTTGCCCTGTCAGCCAAAACGGCGCGTTTACCAGGCTCTTTTCAAGGCGTTGACAAACTGAAACATCCTGAGATTGTTGAAACGAAGATTCAATGTCACTCACGCTGTCAGCCGATATAGCTAAATAGAGTGGCGTCTTGCCTTTTTCATCACAAGAAGGCAGTTCATCGATATCAGCCCAAGACACATAACGATTAATTAAATACGCAAGAGGGTGACCCGCCGATTGGGAAAATACATAATGAGCAACGCGCTCTAATGTTCCTTTCGCTAGATTAGGGCGAGAAAAGTCAGTATCAATCTCTACGGGTAACGTCGGTTGCGCCATCGTTGAGACCACCGCAGGACACTCCTCTATTTCATGCGAGATTTCGCTGCTGCCCTTTTCCTTAACCACATTCTCTTTTACATCCGCCGGTAGCGCAGAAGAAACGGGCTCAGGTTTAGCTAAAGACGATGCTCTCTCATCATCGTGTATTTGATCTGACATCGCTCGGGTCGATAAACGATAAAATGGCTCGATTAACCCCAGTAATGAAATTTCAGCGTTCGGAAATGCATCATCATAAATAAACGAGACGCTACGGCACAGACTACAAATCTCATCTATAACGGCGACATCCAGTGTTACCAGATTAACGTCTTCAGTAATGCCTTCTAAGTGCCTAATCAGCCACTCTAGCGCCCCCTCGCGCGCACGCTTTCGACGCGGAAATACACTATCGCCAAATTCTGACAATACGAGCGACATTAACTCCAGACCATTTTTTACCCCCGCAAGACCAAAGGATTCATACCACGCCCGGGTTAAGTAGCTCACCGCTTTTAGATCTTTACTGTGATTTTGTAGAACATCTATCGCGTTTTCTGAAACAGTACTCCAATCAACAGTTTCGCCAAAAAGCGAGCCAAACTTGCGTGTTTCAGCTTCCATTATTTCAAAACACAACTCATATTTAGCGTCATAACCACTAGGCTCGCTGTCTGATATGGGTTTAACTAAGTCTTCTATTAATATCATCGTATTTAGCTTTCTTTTTGTGACGAATCATCGCCGAACCACTGTGTGAGCGTATTACTCAAACTTTCGAGATATAAATTGGATACATCCTTTGCCGCGACGCCATGCTCTTTTAACAGCTCTGCACGCACTCGCTCATAGTTATTCGATGGCAACTGATGCAGCATCTCTGAAAATGCATCCATCTCTTCACTCGGGTCAATTGGGCTACCCACAAAGGTGTGAATATAATGCAACCCAACGTCTATGAGCAGAGATTCAAAAATGGTTAATACCGATGTTGAATCAGGAAATAAGGTATACACCTTTTGTGCATAATCTAATGCTTCCTTTTGCCCTGCATCTGACTTTCGTCTTTCCACCTCACTGACCAATTTTTGTGCAATGTGGTTGCGCTGTTTCACGCCATAGAAATAACTCATCGCCTGATGCTTTTCCCATCCATTGACCAAGTACTTCTCAATGGTATGAACTCTATCGGATGTAATCGCGGCCTCAATATGCTCATCCGTCGGCACTGAAACAAACGCTCGGCGATTATCGTTGACCACTCTTGTTGTGGTCGCAATTAAGTCAGCCAATATCGCATTTATCAGCCTCTCGTCCTCTGGCTGAGTCTCATCAACCCAATCGCGAATCGCTTTGGTCAAATCATGAATCTCACGTAACGCATTATTGGTCTCTTTAGCCACAGAGGCTTGAAGCTCAACCCAGCTTTGGTGTTGTTGATACAACCCAGCTTCAATTTGCTCTTTTTCTCGGGCGATAGCCTGATAAGCTTTAATCGATTCCTGTGGGATGTAGCTTTCCCAGCGCAACAGCTCACGGTTCATTTCCCAAGGTGGCGTATGGGCAATACGTAAAACATCTCGTCCAAAGCCGGGTCGAGAGCTCACCAAAGATAGAGCGTGTTCATGGCGCGCTATCACCTTTGTTTGTTCTAAATACCGCTGCCCAGTTAAGAACAGCGACGCCAGCAAAACCAATACCACTGCCGCTTCCAATACATACCAACGTCTGGCGCCAGCATTCATACTCCCAAAAGATGTCAGCACCAAATCCGCATTACGTAACTGAGAAAACAGCGGTGCTCCACTCAATGTTTTACGGGTATCAATACAGCCCAACTGCTTCGCAAACATAATGGGAGTTAGCCCATGGTTACGCGGGTTCAATACAACCCGACGTAGCAAGCGCCAAGTATTCGGCGCGATATTTTCAGGCGATTTCCGTCGCTTGAAAAATGGCTGAACCTCCTCTCCTTTAATCGGAGATGGGTGTAGCAATAAAGCTGCTAGCACGGCTAAAGAGTAGACATCGTCCTGAGGTTTCCCTAGCTGCGAATCAAGCAAGGCAGGCGAAGCATATTTTATGCTCGCCTCAAAAAAATCATTTGGTTGTCCAAAATATTGCGCTGAGCCAAAATCAATTAACTTTACTGTGTCATTTTCACCTATGACCACATTGGCTGGCTTTACATCAAGGTGACAAATACCTTGCGAATGAACATATTCCAACGCGCCTGCCAATTGATATATCAGCCAAGCGACGTGATCTTGTCGAAACCCCATTAAGCCCTGATGGCGTTTCATCTTATCTGCTAAGTTCTCTCCAACAACCCACTCACAAAATAAGTAAGGTGACTGCAACTCAGTCCCAACTTTTATAAACTTGCCAACATTCGGATGTTGACACCGCTCTAACTTGCTCGCTTCTTTTAATAAAGCATCTCGATGCAGTTCATTACAAAAGTCAGCGGGTGCTTTACAACAAACATGTTCATTTGGGTTATCTTTCTTTGACAAATGATACAGTTTTGTGTAACGGCCTGGAGTTTCGACCACTTCCAATATATTGAAGCTAGATGCCAGAGCTTGTTCTAGAGACGGCTTATTGGCCAGAGCTAATTCTTCTTCTTTTTTTCTCTTTTTAGTTACAATTCTAGAGATAAGTGAATTAACTATCTGTCCTTCACTTCTGGCATGTTCAGACAAAAGGTGTCCCCTCAATATATGAAATCACCGCCATTAAAAAAGAAAGTCGAGCGATATTCAATACCACAAATTTAAAGAGGGAATTAGCTTATAAGAAACGTTATATTCACTATAATAAATGTCTTTTTGTCACCCTAATTTGCTCAGGATATTTCTAATATTCCCTATTGCGGAGACAATATTGAAATAGCTCGACCACCATCTGAATCAAATTGTAATGTCATCGCTCGTTGGCTTGGCTGGGTCTTCACTTCGCCATAAACCATTGATGCATTTTTCTTGCTTAATTGTGTCGCTAACGAAAGTGAGGCTAATGCAGACGCTTGCCCAAGATCTCCCCAATACTCTTGAGTCATAAAATGCTGACACGACCTGGCAGAAATGGCTGAGCTATACGTAAACGCCATACCCATCTCTTCGTTCTCCGGTCGAGATAACGGCCGATCCGTTATGGCCACTTTTACCGCTTGTGGCTGTGCATCAACATAGCGTAACAGTTTTCTTAGCGGTGCTCCCTCTTTCGCGGATGCATATCCAAACCAATCCAGCTTATGCGAAGCAGATACTTTCAAGTTCTCTAGGGTATTCGGTTTTGCAAGAACAACACCTGCTGCCCCTTCACCGCAAATCACCCCCCAAGGGGTATCGCGAGAGTGAAGCAAGGTTGGACGATATTCTTCAATTCTCATCAATGGGCTATCAACCGCCAACGCCAACAAAGCATCTCGACTTTTAATGTTCTGCAATGTTTCAGAAAGAAAAGCCGAACTGCTGCGCTGCAACACCGCCAGCAATGTCACTTCAGACTCTTTGCCGCTGCCATTAAGCCAATCCACGGCGTGTTGGCGCTGAACACCTGCGGGTAGGTTTAGCATCAGGGGAATTGGTTTTAACAATTTTGGGATCTGCGAAAGCAAATTGCCCAATGTAATATCAAGAAGGTCAAATAAACGTTGTGTTCCTTCGCTATTAATATAGCTCGCCGGACAAGTCACCACGCTTGTCCGGCAACCATCCATGGTTCGCGACTGATAACCACTTATTCCTGCTTCTGCAAGCGCCGCACTCAATGCACAAAACGGGGCCAGGCCCGTTGCGACATCACTCGCAAGAATATACACATCACTTTTCAATCGTTACTTCCTCTATACTTGCCGCATTGTCACGATAGTTTTTTCCAACAAATGATCTTTCCCACAACATTCAAACGCTACACACCAAGAAGCGTGAACCTGCTCTTGCTCGGCAACAATGTAGATGCTGTGCAAGTCCATGAATGCTGTCTGCGGCGACTTATCAATATATGCTGTCGCTTGATAAGCTTGTTTAGGTAGTTCAAACTCGAGGATACCTTCATGCGAAAAGCCAGATACAGCGATGCGCTCGCCCCCCTGTAGAAAACCATTACACTGCTGATCGTTGGGAGCTGACTGATAAAAGGCAGGATTAAAATCTTCTGGCAATAATGGCCGTCGCCAATCTTGCCATGCTTGGTCAAATGTTCCGGCAAAACGACTTCTGGCATCAAAGAATATCGGTAGAACGCCAAAACCGGCAACTCGTACCTGACTCGTATCACTGCTCCAGTCTTCTCCAGGATAAAATACCGACGGTACACGTTGCTCTAGTTGCAACCGGAGGGAGTCTGCAACACCACAACCTAAGCGATTTCTGCCATCTTCGCCGCCAATGGCCTCACTATAGCTGATGTCACGCTCAACAAACATTGCAGCGCTATTCACTTGTGCACTGCGTGCATGTTGGAACCAGCCTCTCTCTCCAACAACACGCAATGTTTTATCTATATGCCCATCAACCAATAACTGGCACTGCATCTCTGCCACAGGGCGCTTTGCATGACTACGCGCTCGACCTAAAACAAGAATGTCAGTGTTTTTTTTCTGTGGGACTATATCCGTATCAAAACTGATAGCAGAGAACCCTTTTTCGCCCATATATTGCTCATGGCTATAAATCGCTGGAGATTGCTCCATTTCACGCCAGCCACCTTCATACTTTTCCCACCCTTTTTTAAGCACCACTATCCATAACGTTTTACCGTCATGATCCTTTTTTAGTGCACCATTCACTTGATAAGGCAATGGTGTTTCAATATCCCACAGCTGCATCTCGTATCCTAAGGTCAAATCGCTCTTGCAATACTGCACTCGCAGACAAGCGTTGAATCACGGTTCTTTGTATCGCTGGAGCCTCAAAACAACTAAAGTGAGCATAGCTCCTGCCACCGATACCAATCTGTCGCCATACCCATTCACGATAGCGAGCGGGAATGTGCTCACCACCTAACAGCATCAGTGACGACGAAAAACTCAGGTGCTGCCCCATACGAAGCCGACAAGGCAGGTGGGCATTTTCTTTCTCCCACCACGCCTCAATTAGCCTCGGTATCTGCTCTCGATAAGCAGAGTGTTCTGCCTGAGTGCGATCAATTGGTAACCTTTCTCCACATATCGCCACCAAACAATCAAACCAACGGCTAAACTCGTCATCACCAACATCATCACATAAATACTCAATAATGCGCGGAATGTGTTGTTTTTCACCACTTAGAACGACATCAATATCTCGCCCTTGTTGCGCATAACAAATCGCAGTTGTTTCTTCATCTCCAACAACAAGGTAGCGGTAACAGCGATGTTCTACCTCCGTCATGACGGCTTTTAGCCCATCACTATTATCTAACCACCAGCGCCTAACGTGCGGATAGGTATATAAAAAAGCAGGGTAACACTGCAGTTCTAGCCCATCTTCTTGCAGCTTATCTCGAAGACTATAATCGCCCTGCAACGCGTAGTATTGGTGAATATTCACCCTGACATCAGACGGCAACAATCGATCTTGACAATATTGTCGCAACTGCGAGCTGTCACAGCTTCGGCGCCGAATCAACGCTGCCAAGCTAGACTGCCGGAGTGTTTGGTGTTCATGAAAAAGGCCAGCAACCAACATTGAATCAATGTCACTTCTTACTCCAAACCCAACTTCATGACACCAATTATCTGGCACAACTTGCGGCTGGAGCACTAAGCAATACAGTGGGGTTATAGCAAACTCATGCAGGTTTAAACACAACCATAACAGTACTTGCGGATAGCTCTCTTCCAACTCCCCCAAATAGGCAGGCGAGATCGTATTGAGCTGCTTAAATACTGCTAATAGCGTTGCTAATTTAGCATCGACTAATTGCCAATAAGAAGAACTTGACGAGGGCAACCCAGCACCCAATAACTGCTGTCGTTGTCTTAGGTAATACCTTGCCGACTCAGCTGCCTCGATACTTTTTTCATGATAGTAATCATAAAGAAGTGTATTCGTTTCGTGCACCTGTTTAATCGCGTGCTCTAGAATATCCCGCTCCAGCGAGATCTGCTCAAGTAGCTCTCGAGGATGAGTGCCAGTGTTTGGCTTTAGTGATGAGTGAATAGTCATTATAGGTCTAATTTAGTGAAATACTGGCCCCTCGAATTTGATTGGCCTTTTCAGCCTGAGAGGTAATATATTTTGCCTCCGTCGTGATGCGTTGGTCTCGGCCACTGTAGCGTGTTGTCACGCCTTGTGATCCTAACGTTAACTCTTGTTCCGCTTCAATTTGAATCTTTTTCGCCTTTAACACTAACGTGTCACGATTATCAATCAGAGAAAAAAATATGTCGGTCACCAAAGGTAAATTGATATCTCCGTCAATAAACTCGATGCGGCAAGTGAGTTTATTTTGGAGTGCTAATGTCAGCTCCTCTAAAGAAAAGCCTCGCCCTAGTCGTGCCAACGCACTTATGGGGGCTGGGCTGGCATCGTACATCACCTTTACACAACCTTGTTCTACAATGATCTCTTCAATCGTACCAAACCGGGGCAACTCGCGCGCACCAACCTCATGTGACGCCGTAACACAAAGAGCCCCACTGGCCTCTTTCTGAGTTGAGAAATAGGACTGAGTCATTAATTAATCGCTACCTTACCGCCCGTTACAATCACCTTATCGCTACCATCAATAGTAATTGCTGTTCCGCTAATTCGAATAGCACCACTCTTATTCATCGAAATCTGGGCGTTTCCGGCTTTCAATACAATATTGTCTGCACTGATAATCTCGGTCGAAGCACTGGACTGGATAGAGGTCGCCCCCTGCACCTGCAGACGATATGTTTCACCCACTTGGTAGCTGCTGTGACCATCGATAACTGCAGTATGGTTTTCCGTAATATTGGTATTTCGATGTCCTTCTACTGCAAGGGTATCACTGCCCCCAACCCGCACGTGCCGATCCTTACCTATATCAGCCTTAGCATCTTCAGCAATGGTCACCGTCTCGTTACTTTTATAACTGACCGTGACATCGCCATGCACCGTCTCGTCAAAGGTTTCAAGTACCTCTGCAGTCTTAGCACCATGAACCTTGCTATATTGATTCTCTTGAATCTCATTAATTTGATGGCGCCCCACTTTCAAGTGCTGGTCATGCCCTATATCAGTATGCTGATCATTAAGAACATCCGTCACCATGTTTCTCTGAGCACGCATATAGAGCTGCTCACGCCCGTTTTCATCCTCAAAACTCAATTCGTTATACCCTTCACCTTTGTGGGTTTGAGTTCGAATAGTGGTTCGAGTTTTATTATCCGGTAACGAATACGGCAGAGGCTGAGCACCGTTATACACCGCCCCTGTTACCAACGGCCGATCTGGATTACCTTCCATAAACGTGACTACGACTTCATGGCCAACTCGTGGTAGATAAACGGCTCCCCAGTTAGGGGCTGCCATCGACTGGCTTACTCGGATCCAACAGGTACTGTTATCATCAAATTCACCATAACGGTCCCAATGAAATTGCACCTTAATTCGGCCCATTTCATCGGTATAGATTTCTTCATCTTGTGGCCCCACCACCACAGCCGTTTGTGGCCCTTCAATCACCGGAGCAGGACAAGCTGGCACTTTAAATTCTTCACTCAACGTCACCGCAGCGAACTGATTAGAATAAGAGGTGGGCGCACCACTGCTCTCCTCCTCATGAACCTGAGGGTCACTGCCATAATGCTGAATCCCAACCAGCAAATACTCCGTATTAACCGCAGCGCGAGGATGCTGAGCAAGTGCAAAACTATAACCTGGTGTCATGCGCATTACGCACCCTTGCCCGTGAGCCATAACACTGTTGACATGATGCGCAGCAACTAGGAAACGCGCATGATTGTGCCCATCTGATGCCGCACGATAGCGCCCAGGGTAATCAAAAAACGCTAAGTCATTATCTATTTCCTGCTCGTCCCCCATCATTAAAGGCAAGTTGGGTTGGCGATAGTCGTAGTCAGACAGCGTAACTGCGCTCGTTTTTACCTGCCGACCAACATCTAAACCAAACACATGCTCTCGGTCTGGTAGTCCTCCCCCTGGAGGTATAAAGCGAATTGTATCGCCCGGAGCGGCACTGTTCTCCTCGCTACTATACAGCGGCGCGATCACATCATTGCTGTCTACAATAACCATTGTATGACCCGCATCATGGTGCTCGAAGAAATACCACATCCCATGCTGAGACATAATACGATGAATGAAGTCTAAATCGCTCTCGCGGTATTGCAGAATGTACTCTTGTGCAGCGTAATCGCCCGTCACATCCCAACGGTAATCAGTTATCTTAGCGTCCGCTAAGACTTCATCTACAATATCACGCACCGATTTTGTCTGAAAAATCCGACAATCCTGACGCTGAGACAAGAACCAAATCGCTGGTACCAGACTAATTTGATAACGACTAAAACGACGCCCCGCCCCTAAAAAACGGACTTCATTAATCACACCATGAAACACGCGTGATACATCGGTGCCCTGTCCGAACAAAGACAGGACACCCGCTTGACGTAGCAGTGTTTCAAACTCGATATCAGCATCTTCCGAGATAACATTCAGCGAGATTTGAAATGGCTGAAACAGGTACTCCTGCACCTGAAATCCTTCAACACGGAACAGGTGCTCACACTCAGGTACAACAAATTCAAAACGCGTATCGCCGCTCATATCGTTACCTACACTTATTGATATCAAAAAACACTAACTAGCCGTCAAAATTATGCTTCGCGAGGAGCACGCCAGTCATCATTACCAGCAGTGCCACATACTTCATGGGTTACTTCAATTGCACGGTAAGTAAACTTAAGTACTTCTTCGATGTTGCGTGTCGCAGTTGCTTCATCTTGGCAATGCGCCATACGAGTTTCGATATCAACCAATAGTGCATCAATCAATTTCACGGTGTAGTAATGCTCTTGCTTACCTTGTACAGAAGTACGGTAGAAACGCAATTCACACTCAGGCAGCTTCTCACCGCCAACCAATGCGTTGAACAATAGTGGCGAACAACGGTCTTGTGACTTAGTAACAATCAATGGGCGATGCACGCGCTGGCCTGTTGGCTGACCGCTTTGAGGATCGCGTGGAACAGTTAGTGCGTGGTCAAGTTGTTGCACTAGAAACTCATCAATGTGAGCTTCTTGCCAGCTGTTACCAACAGAGTCCGCGCTGTAAGTACCGGCAGTGATATGACCTTGAGTTTCGCCATTAATAGACATATAAGCTGGGCTAGGCATAATAAATTCCTTTCTTAAAATTCGATTAAATTAGAGAATCGCTAATCACCGCGATTATGCTTTACAGTACAATATGCATGCCAACTTTTAAAAGCCTTTAAAATCAAGGATTTAGAAATATCGCGCGCTTTTCTTTCTCTTAGGCTGTCCAATAAATCAGATGACCCATCTAATAAATCGTCAATCAGAAACAAAAAATTAAACATCCCGAGAGGAAATAGCAACAGCCGAAAAGTTCACCCTAAAAACTAAAATAGATCCCCGGCGCAAGTTACGACAAAAAGCTATTTCACCAATACAATAAGTGAGAATAAATATAAATTAATGCAATTCGCCTTTTTTTCGCTATTGATAACCAACGGAGTAAAAATTTAAACAGTTAAAGCAACCAAATCAACGCGTTAAAAAGTAGCAATGAAAAACAAGCAATCTGCATTTGCTTTATACTCTGCCCATCTTTTTTATTCGAATCTACTATTATGATTAATGTAAATCTTTCCTCATTAATAGAGCGTTTGCACCCATTAGCAAAAACAGCATTAGAAGATGCCGCCGCATTAGCTGTTGCGGAACGCTCCGCTGAAATTCAAATTGAGCACTTATTACTTAGCTTATTAGAGCGACCAAATTCAGATATTGACCTATTACTCGAACATTTTGACTGTTCACCCCATCTACTTCGTCAAGCACTGCATAGCACACTCGAGCAGGGGCAAAAAGCCAATGGTGGACGCCCAGTTTTTTCCGCGCTGCTGATTGAATGGCTACAAGAAACATGGCTGACTACCTCGATCGATCTTGGACTAACACAGGTAAGAACAGGAACACTGCTTCTTTCATTAATTAACAACCCTCTACGCTATGGGCAGCACAGTTACGCACAACACTTTGAAAAGATAAATGTTGATAACCTAAAGCGTAATTTCGGCGAACTCACTACCAACTCTATCGAATCACAAGTGGCTACCACTGCTGAGCAACCCCGAGACGAAGGCTCAGCGCTCAGCAAATTTACGACGGATTTTACCGGCAAAGCGCGTAACGGTGGTATCGACCCTGTTTTCTGTCGTGACCGCGAGATTCGACAAATTATTGATATTCTTGCCCGCCGTCGTAAAAATAACCCTATTGCAGTAGGCGAACCTGGTGTAGGTAAAACAGCGGTAGTGGAAGGCTTAGCACTGAAAATCGTTGAAGGCGATGTTCCAGACATTCTAAAAGGCGTTGAGCTGTATGGGTTAGACATGGGCTTGCTTCAAGCTGGTGCCAGCGTTAAAGGTGAATTTGAAAAACGCCTGAATGCAGTATTAGAAGAAGTAAAGAATTCGCCAACGCCGATAATACTGTTCATTGATGAGGCCCACACCTTAGTTGGTGGTGGTAATGCTGCTGGCGGTAGCGACGCCGCTAACCTTTTAAAACCGGCGTTGGCTCGTGGCGAAGTAAAGACCATCGCAGCAACGACTTGGTCTGAATACAAAAAGTATTTCGAGAAAGACCCCGCGCTAGCACGACGTTTCCAACTCGTAAAACTTGATGAACCATCGCCACGCGAAGCGGCCTTAATCATCCGTGGCCTGCGCCCAGCGTATGAAAAGTCGCACAATGTTTACGTTCGAGACGACGCGATTATTGCCGCGGCTGAATTATCATCTCGTTATATTTCGGGTCGTCAACTTCCAGATAAAGCAATTGATGTACTCGATACCGCCTGTGCTCGTGTCAATATCAGCCTAAACGCCACACCAGCCAGTATCGAAAGCCTGCAACAACAGATCGCAGCCAATCAGCGCGAACTGGATGCACTGCGCCGCGATGAAGCGCAACAAACTGGCGACCCTCTTGCATTAGCGACAATCCCGACGCTTGAAGAAGAAAATCAACAACTTGATGAAGATAAAGCGAGTTTACAGGCTCAGTGGGAACAAGAAAAGACACATATTGAAGAGATCATCAGCCTGCGTGAAAAGCTACATTTGTTAACTCACCCACACGCTGTCAATCATGCGGACGAAAATACCGAGGAAGCAGCGCAAACGCCAATGGACGACGCACAAGCAGCCGAACAGCGTAGCAGCTACCTATCCGCTATTAACCTGTGCCGCGCAGCGCTCGATAAGATACGAGGCAACCATCCACTGGTGCATTTTGAAGTTGGACCGGAAGAGGTTGGCCAAGTAATTGCCGACTGGACGGGCATTCCACTTGGCAAAATGCAACAAAATGAGTCAGCAACCATGCTGGCTCTAGAGCAGAGCCTAAATAACAGCATTAAAGGGCAGCACTTCGCCACTAACGCATTGGCGGAAGGGTTAAAGGCAGCTAAAGCTGGGCTGTCTAACCCAGATGCACCAACCGGTGTTTTCCTGCTCGTGGGCCCTAGTGGAGTAGGTAAAACCGAAACAGCCATTGCCATTGCAGATCAACTCTTTGGTGGTGAGCGCTTCATGACCACCATCAACATGTCGGAATTTCAAGAGAAGCACACGGTCTCACGCCTGATCGGCTCGCCACCGGGCTATGTCGGCTATGGTGAAGGCGGAATGCTGACAGAAGCGGTACGCCAACGGCCTTACTCTGTCGTGTTACTGGATGAAGTTGAAAAAGCCGATCCCGAAGTCATGAATCTGTTTTATCAAGTCTTTGATAAAGGCACCTTAAATGATGGCGAAGGTAGAGCCATCGACTTTAAAAACACCCTAATTATCATGACAAGTAATCTTGCCTCAGCAGAAATAGAAGCACTAAGCCAACAGGAGAGTGACGTCGACGCACTAAGCATCGCTGAAGGGATCCGCCCGGTATTAAGTCGCCACTTTAAACCTGCTTTGTTGGCACGTATGAATGTGGTTCCTTACCTACCATTAAGCGATCAAGCGATGACCGATATTATCCAGCATAAACTAACCAAACTGGCACAGCGTTTGGCTAACTATCACCACCTCAGCTTGAGCTACGAGCAAGATTTGGTGACCTTTATTTTGAACAATTGCCGCTTGAGCGACACAGGAGCACGCAATATTGATGCTGTAATCAACCGTCAGCTGTTGCCGCAACTATCAAACCAGCTACTTAGCCATATTGAAGACAACACGACTCATCGCTGTTTAACCATTTCAGTCACTGAGCAAGGAAACATTGAGTATGCCTTCAGCTAAAGCTGACGAACTCAATAATGCCCTCATTGCGATCAGCCAGTCGATGGCTGATCGCAGCCAATTGGCGTCAACCATGAACGCCATCTTGGCTGCTGCCCGCCAACTAACCCAGGCAACGCACGGTATTATTTATGTTCTTAATCAAACTGGCGATCAGCTGGTTCCTCTTGCGGTGCATCAGAATAATGCACCGCAATCCAACCACCCATGGTCTGCCCTTGCATACGAAGATTTAGCGGAGAATGACCCATTCAGTTTCGCGCTTCAATCAGGGGAAGTGGTTCTCATCAACGAGCTGTACAAATACAATGGCTACGACTGTGAACAGATCTATGAAACAGAGCGCGCGATAGGAATAAAAAGCAATAACCTTGTCGCGTGGCCACTTAGAGATCAACAGGGCATCACTGTCGGCCTGCTGGTTCTGTTTGATTTATACATCATCGATGACGAACAGAGCCTCAGTGTATTTACCCAACTCGCCTCGACCAGCATTCGCCAAGCCATCTTATTAGAGACCTTTGGTCATGATCTTCGTCAGCTCGAATCAGACAATCGTGCGCTAAGTGCAGAAAACCGACAGCTAAAAGCCCGCCAACATGTTAACTACGACGGCCCAATCGCACATAGCAGTGCTATGAATACCGTTATGGACCGGCTGCAGCGTATACTCCGCTTACCTGTTGACGTATTACTGCGTGGTGAAACGGGGTCAGGCAAAGAGGTGATTGCCAAATATATTCACACGAACTCAGATCGTGCCACGCAACCCTTTATTGCGCAAAACTGTGCAGCCATCCCCGAGCAACTGCTCGAGTCTGAGCTGTTTGGTCATAAAAAAGGCGCGTTCACTGGCGCAGATAAAGACAAAATTGGACTGTTTGAAGCGGCCAATGGCGGCACCCTGTTTTTAGATGAAATTGGCGACATGCCATTACTACTGCAAGCAAAACTGCTGCGTGTATTACAAGAGCGTAAAGTACGCCGTATCGGTGCCACAAAAGAGATAGACATTGATGTGCGCGTTATCGCAGCCACCCACTGCAATATAATGGCGCAAATTAAGAAAGGCGACTTTAGAGCCGATCTGTTTTATCGTCTCAATGTTTTTCCAGTCACATTACCACCACTGCGTGAGCGCCAAGACGATATTATCCCGCTGGCTGAGCTTTTTATTCGTGAAGCCGCCACAAAGCTACACCTCAAGATGGCTCCAACAATCACCCGACATGCCAAAGAGCTCCTCTGTCGCCATCACTTTCCTGGCAATGTCCGCGAGCTACGCAACATAATAGAACGCTCTATCCTGCTGTCAGATTTAGAAAAAATTGACAATATCGAGTTCGGAGAGGAGGCAGATACCAGCGACCTGACTAGCACTAGCAACCTGCCGCTTGGGCATGAGTTAAACACCTTTGCCACTGATAACCAGTATCACAACATTAACGGTTTACAAGATGTGACGACACCCAACCAAAATCGATCTCTAAAAGAAGCCGTTAGCCAATACGAGCGGGACTTACTGTCTAATTATCTATGCAAATTCAATTGGCAAACCAGCCGGGTCGCAAAAGAGCTCGAAGTCCCCGTTAGTACACTTCACCATAAAATTAAAAAGCACAACATAAACCAAAATGCCTAAACTCGTGCTTCTCAACAGTAAGGGGGCTACATGCCCCTCGCTGAAGTTACCCACCCAAAGAGTGATACCATCACACCAAACTAAAGCCTATCTGCTCGGTTGATGGTTCATTCTTACTCTACTTCGCCAGTCTCGCCATCAAATCTCCCCCTCAGGAATGCGATACTGCCAACTATTATTTTCCTTCACCCACTCTTTAACGATTTTTTCATGCTCTGTCGGTTTTCTCTGCCACCTCTCATACAGCCCGCTATTACCGTATTTAGGTTGCTGCGTCCACGGTGCCGAAAGCCAATCTTCTGGGGCATCGACTGTAAAAGTATAGTTATCACGCTCTTCAAATGTATGTGAACGCGCTCTTGGATCGTCCGCATATGGATTATCTTTAAACTGAGGTTTAACGCCCTTACGCCTATTCTTAATGACGGTTGATGCGCCATCACTGCTATTTAACTTAAACGCTCCAAACTCAAACTCTAACGGTGCTGTCGCCTGGTTAATATCAACCCCTAGCGGTCGTAAGCCTTTGACACGTTTCCCCGTCGGCGCCTCATACTGACACTCAAAACACCCTACATAAAGCTGCCTTTTAGCGCCAAAATACATGCCTCGTTGCATCAGGGCTCCTTTCATGCCAATCAACGCAAGCTCTTCATCATTCAGCTGCTCCAAGTAGGTAATAAGCTGCATTTCTTGAGTGCTTAGCGAATCATTTACAGGACAAAACTGCATAGAGCGCCTATTTGGGTCACTATGTTTCAGTTCGCCAACCAGCTTAGTTTCTACATGTATCGGTAAGCCCTTACCATTCTTGCCAAGCAACTCACAATTGATCTCAATACCCTCTAAACTCAACTGCATTTTTCCAAAATCGGGTACTAAGCGCTCATTGTAGTGATCATTTCCAATGGTTAGCACAAAATAGAATCGCACAGATTGATCCCACACGCCCGAGCGACTGTCCAGTTTATAGCCGAAAGCATCTTGCAACTCGCCATCACCCACCTGCGTAAAAATTGCCAACTTGGTTTGCCCAGAGCGATGCAGATGATTCTGATTTTTAGTAAACAAATCAGGATACTGACTATTTGTTGTCGATCTTAAATAGAATTGCGGCACTAAAAGGTCCCGCTGATAAAACATCTTCCCCTGCCTCTCTATTCCCAAATTAGGCCGTTCATCTGTCGCCAACTCAGAGGTGTTTATGGCAAAATTGATACAGTTTTTCTTATAATTGAACTGGCCACCCTGTGTCGAAACTTTAAGCCGATACGTCATTTTCTCTTCAAGCCCGCGACCTATCCATCCTGTATCGTTGCCTGCCAGTGGTTTCAGCCCCCAAAAATGGGTCACACCAAAGTGATAAAATGGCTGAAACGCCACACAGAGCTGAGTGTCGTTATCGTTATCGAACAGCGCTTTAACCTTGCTGTTTTCTGCAACCACTTTCGGCAAGTCCAGCCTTCTCTGCTGAGTCATCGTCGCCGGAAAAACGGGCCCTTTAACATCTTTAACAAAGTAGACGTAACGATCATAACCAATATCAAGATGAGCCCAGGCTCGCTTACTCTCTTTAGGCTCCTTAACGATCAACACAAACATCACCTTATCGAACGGTGTCAGTGTATGGCGTTTCGTATCGTACTCCTGCCAGTTTTCTTTGCCCGTTTTCGCTTCATCCACATAAGACGAAAAATAGATGCCAATATAATCAAAATCTCTGGCTGTAAAATCCGTTTTATCTACTTGAATCAAGCTACTCAGCCCTGACAACGCCCGTTGATTTCTGGTGTATTGGCTAAGAACAGGAAAAGTCGAACGAAAACCTTCCATTCGAAATGAGCGACGATCCCGTTGACTCAATTGATTATTAATGTAGTCATCAAGCGTATCGCCCGACGCAAGTAATTCCGCAGCAATGATTCGCTGAGTGGGGGTATTATAGGTGACTCGGGAGTCTTGCGAATTCTTCACGTATTGGTAAAGCGCACTAGAGCTTCTCACCTCTGCTTCATAATGGCCATCTAACCATACGCCAAACAGCGAGTAGCCATCGTAACAATCTAACCACTGATCATCACACAAGTAGTGATTAATATACCCCTGTATAATGTCATCACGTTTATCGAACAAGCTTTCATCACGTTGATTTTTCAGTTCAAAATAGTCAATCAAACGCATCAAACCACTCAATGCGATAGCACGGCTATAATACTGACGAACAATAAATTCACAGTACTCATTACGAAACTCGATACTCTCTGGGTCTGAGATAACCTGCCCAAGATCGGCTCCCTTCAACAAGAATGCTTTCAGTTCAGCTTCACTCGCAAACTTTTTCCTGCCCCAGTCGTTACGATAGCCGCTGAAGTTTTCAGTAAATTCTTGAATCAGTTTACGTTCAAGCTCATACACATTAGCAAAATGCTCTGTTTTCTTTTCGCGCTGCGCAGCGATTGCGTAGCGGCTATTAAGAAAACACTCATCAATAATGCTGCCAACCCCGGTCACCAGTCCGCTCGCCTCTTTAAGCAATGCGCGTCCCGCCACATAAGGCGCTATAGCAGGAATGAAGCCCGCAGTACTCACTAAAACCTCAAAGGCTTGCATACGCAGTTGCTTTTGCTGCACATCTAACGCCTCGGTTCCGAGTTGACATGCATAACGGTGTCGCTCCAACAACTGGAACAATCCGCGACTTTGTGCGACTTCCACCCCGTACTCTCCAGAGTAAAGTGTCACTGTCACCACCCTTCGTTGCGCTTCAGGCACATAAACGCCCCGACAGCCAATAAAGTCGAGTTTCACTCGCGGATCTTCTCCAGAACGCCCTAATCGTGTGGCAATGTGGCTAGCTCTGTCTAGTGCCAGTGCGTCGTTATGCTCTCGGGTATTGATTGGCGTTGCATGACTGACAATATAAACTCGTGAACGCGGATACGCAGTCATATACGCTTTTATCGCAGCAAGTTTATCAGTACCTTCCGATGTGGTTGTCGCGTTCTTCTCAAAAGAAAACTCAAAGCAAGCCACCATCTCATTGCCACGCAGCTCTATATTACCGCCAAAATCATCCAGCCCGGCAGAACGTTCGGTTGGTAAAATGCAGTAGCGAACATAGCTCGACACCGCTTTTTCCAGTGCCTTTTTGCTGTCATCTAACTGCGCCTCGGTTTGATTAACAATCGAGATATCTTTACGCAGTTTATCCACCGCTAACGCGGTATTAGCAATGGTTAATGCCCGAGATGCCATAGTCGCGCGAAAATAGGCTTTCTCCGAAGTTAGCGACGGAGCCAAATGACGGCGTGAAACCTTAAACTGGTATAAATGGTCACTTGAAGGCAATGGCCCCAAATGACGCTCAAATACCCGACGACTAAAATCAGCAACCGAAATCGTTTTGCCACGGTTTTCAAGCGCCGCCATAAACTTGCCATATTTGTCTGCACTGTCGTGCAACGCAAACACGCTCTGAATGATCTTTTTCATCTCACTCGGAATCGCCTGACCGTCACTACCTGCCTCTATCGCATCAAGCAGGTTTTTACCTAAATCGATGCCAGCGCCGCGAAAGTCGGTTTTGCTATGTTGACCATCTGCTTGAAAATAACCATCGACCTTGACATGGCCATTAACATTAATAAAACCATTCGCGTAACTCATGGCGCCGCGTGCCAATTTGCGTGTATTCGCCAATGGATCGGTAATAGACTTGATAGCAGGAGGTGTATTGGTACCACTGTACGCCTCATGCAGATAGGCCAGCTCCTCTGGGTATTTACTGATCAGCATCTCTTCTAAACTGACCGGATCGCCACTGACCACCGCGATGGGCCCAAACGAGGTATGCAGATCAAAGCTGAGCACTTCAGAAAATTCGTAATAATACTGCCCAGATTCGCTTAGTTTGAGTTGCTCAGGATCTATATACGGTATCAATTCGACATTTCGACGAGCCTCAAATATCACCCGAAAACGGTAGCGCCCCGTTGGCGCTGGCTCATGCAAGAAGAAACACGCAAAAGCACTGTTGTTATTTGCACCTGAGTCAGTAATTTCAAATCGCTGGGTAGGACGAATCCCTGCATCATCAATCAACTCGATATTCTGTCTAAAAAAGTCACCGGAATTAAACTGCACATAGATCACTGCCGCTTTCGAAACCGCAAAACCGTTTAATGGTAAATTAGAGACATGCTGTTGATGCCACTCTTGGTAACTGGCTGCCGCCTTGGCAGAGCTCGCTAAGTCTGGCGCTTGCAGTTGCTCAGGCCAAACCGGCTGTAGGTGATAAACTTGAAAGTTCGCTTCTTGTTCGGTTTTTGCAACAAACGCTTCGAGCCAAGCTTCTGGCAACGAATCGTTGTCAAAGTCAAGACTGCCAATATAGGCGGCCAAATGGCTCAGTTGTGGCAATAGCAACTCCACCTGGCGTGCTTGCGTCGCCGCACCCGTGATATCTAAGGGCACTTCAATAAGTGATCTGGGTACATAGCTGTCTAGGCTGAGCATCTGCTCGTCCAGCTCACCGCCGACTCTCTTTAGTGGTAACAAATGATGAACTATGCCCTCTTCACAGCTGCCCCACAAGGCCAACGGCTCATCGTCGACCCTGGCTATTATCGGCGTGTTACACAGCGGCAAGATATCGCTCTCGCTGGCAATGCCGTTCTCTGCAAGGTTTTTAAAGCTAATTTGGCGATTACCATCAAGCTCAACCGCATTGACATGAAACAGATATAGCTTATCTCTTAAGGTTAAAATTTCACTGTCACTGTGCTCTGGATGGGGCTGAAAATTACTCATTGCTGCCCCCAAGATTATAAAAAGAAATTCCCCAAGGAAGAGCTGATAACTCAGTGATCAACAAATTGGAGTGGCGCTGGCATGTGCGGGTGTCGATATATTGCAATCCACCATAAGCAAACTCGCCACCCGGACCAAGTTGATTATTCCCTATATCGCAAGAGCGCTTTTCAACCTCTTGAGTTTCAAGATTAACGTAAATATTTTCCTGCGCATTATTGCTGGCAAACAGCCACTGCCCCAAAGGGTCAATACTTGAGAATGAAGGATTTATTCGTGAGCGCTGCACCGTGTGCTCGTCGGCTGTCAGTTTCAATCCTTCATCAGCCAAAACACCACTGCTGCCTTGATAAATTTCATACCCTAATGCGTGCAACACAATTCGTTTATCACCGACATAACGGTGCTTAATGCCATGCACGTACTCATCGGATGTAAACTCGGCGATCTCCCCGGTGGCTGGCTCATAACGCTTATACACCCAGCCATCACCAAAAAACACATAGCGACTGTCTGCGGTCCAGTTCAATTGAGTCCGCCCGCTCTCACTGCCCACCAACACCTCTTCCCCGCTGTCTAAATCGACAATATACTTGTTGTTTGAGGCCATGTAACCGAGGTAGCGTCCATCGGGCGACATTTGTGCTTCAGTTCTAATCGTTCCTTTACCTTGCGGAATATGCACTAAACGCAAATCACTGTAATCGACCTTCATACTCCAAATTTTACGTTGCGTCTCTTCGTCTGCGCCTTCCTTCAAGTTATTCCAAATGAACAGCATTCGCGGCTCGCTGTAGCTATCGACATCCGTGCGGTCTTCACGCGGCCACTCACTCGCCACTTGCACATCATAAGCGCGATAGCCATTGGGGTAGTAGATTATGCTGTTGTGCTCGCTGATCACCTCGCGGGAAGTTGGAATTAGTTCCTCACCATAGCGCTTTTTATATTCTTCCGCTTCTCCGTTTAACAATGGCGTCCAGCTCTTCCACTCTGGCTCTTTAGGCTGCGCCTCTACCACAGGTTCAGTGGCTTGTTTATTATCATTACAGCCAGTGAGCAACAAAGCCGCGGCAACACACGTTGAAATAAGTAAAGGTTTAAACATCATTTTTCTCTTAATCTGTCTCGCTAGAGCGAGTTAATAGGGTTTGTACTGCCACGTTGCTGATTACGGGGATTGATATGGGCGTGAACGCATTCCCACGCACGAGATTCACTCGCTCTACCTCTGGCGGTATGGGACCGAACCGTAATAATCGCCACGCGTCGTCTGTTTGGTTTCGAATGGTGGATTTGCTGCCTACCCGCTCGCCTAAGGGGCGTCGCTGCGACCAGCCTTTAGGGTCATCGGCATCTTGCAATTGGTAAAAATCTTGTGGGCAATCCACTTTGTCATCAAATTGATATTGAATGTATAGCTCGCGTGGTGGAGGAGCCATTGCCCAGTGGGCAATATTCTCAGCACGGTTTTCTGCCAGCACACCACTATCGGCACAGAGCAATCTGGCATTATCGAGACGAATGGCCTCACCTGGCTTGCGCAGATAGTCTGCATTACACTCTCCACACTGGAACAAGTGCTGACTTTCTGACTCAAAGTTCTGCTGTGTTGAATAGAGCTCCAACTCGTCAAGCGAATAGCAATTAACCGGTAACTCTTCTGGGCTATTCACTACCAACTCCAAATCGCCTTCATTGAGTTGCTCGGCACTAAATACCAATCTAATCTTTTGCTGCTCGCCGTTAATTTTGTATGGCACCCAAACGTGCGGCATCGGCTTTCCTTGTGCTTCACGCTTGACTGACACATATCCAGATTGGCTCGCCTCAAGGGTTTCAAAGCTGCGCACAAAGGTGTATCGAACGCCGTCTGCCATCGAGCTTGTGAAAGTCACGTCAATCGATTCGTCGTCTAAACCAGTTATCCACACTGTAGCATTACTGCCAACCTCACCTTGATAAACGCGGCCATTCGCACTGGTAAATTCATACTGTGCGTAAGGCTCGGCAATACCTAACTCGTCATAAGCCATCAACTCCACGTAGCGATTCGCTTGCTCGCTTGTACGATTGCCAGCATGACCACGGTAATACGTCAAATCGACTTCGCGCAAAGCGCCGTTCGAGGTGATTTGTAACTCTCGCCACACTGCGTCTTGCCATATTAAATAGAGGTATCCGCCCCGTAACATGCCAGCTTTCTCTGGTGAGGCACTATCATCAAGAAACGACAACAACTGGAGTGGAATAAATACATTTTCCCATTCATCCATCTCGGTTGCTTTTTCAACAGGTGTCAGCCCTTCTGCGACCAACAGTTGTAGTGGTGTCGTTTGGCCATCCATCGGTATGGATATATAGAGATTACGGGGTTCGGCACTTAAGCCACTAAATTGAGCCAAGCTACGATGAGGGTATTGATTATCTTGTTTGGGTTTCGTGCTCTTTGCCGCTTGTTGCTCGGTTTTACTCAAGGTGAAATAGCATTTATTCGCTGGCCACTGGCCCGCAAGCTCGACCACAATTTTCCTCTCCGCCTGAGGGGATGTGTGATTGAGTGTCGACAGCGCAGGTAGCACGACATCACTTTGCACTGCTTTGTAATTTGATTTGACTGGGGTGTGATTAACATGTTCAAGCCCCGAGATAAGGGCGCGGAGTGCTGGATAAGCATTGAGCCTTTGCCCTGTTATCGGTTGTTGGCGTGGAACCGTTGCCAAGGCAACCCACTGTGCAGACCCAAGCGTAAAGCGCAAAAGTTCAAGGACACGCATACTGTTTTGTAAATCGCCCAAACTGGCCGACAACATCTTAGGGAGTTGCGCTAACGTTGCGCGCATATTTGGGGTATGACGAAGTGCCTGAATGAGTTCATCAGGCGATAAAACATACACCAGATCGGCATTAGTCAGCGCTGATCCGGGGATAAAACGGTATTGTGTGTACATGGTATCTCCACAGCCAAATAATGCAAAAGTTAGCCGCGGTGATTAGTGAGTTGATTAGACTCAAATAAGCGATTCTCTGACGGTAATATTACCGCTCGAGTGACTAGGTTTCAACGCTCCCGTGTACAGTAATTAACACCAAAACAAAAGCGGAACGAGTGTCACGCTTTTTCATTTTGAGGGGTATTAATAGCCGAGGCATCTATTAATTGGGGTGATGCATTATTCATGCACTTCCCCCTTACTCATGAAATTACATTAAGAAATGCTACGATCAAAAGTTATTTTAAGCTCGCTCAATCCCAAATAGATTTGCCAACTCTTTTTTCTTCCAGATAACGTCATTTTGTTGTGTAAACACAGCTACTCTGAATAGCTATTTTTAAAACAATATAATGGACCCTTTAAGCTCTCCGCACTGTTCGTTTCAACGACGACACTAATGTCGCCAATTGATGAATTAAATACCGCGTGAGAAACATTGGTATGCAGCTCTGGTGGTGCAGAAAGTACTATATTGCTAATTTGTTCTCCGAGTGAGACTAATAAGCGCTCCATTAACTCTGGCAATATTTGCTCGACTGCTTTCATCTCTTTTTCATAGTGCTCTATGATCTCGATGACAGCGCCATAGTTACAATAGCGAGCATGAGTTTTAATATAGGACAGACGATAACAAAGGCTTTCTGTTAACTCACTTAAAAATTGAACTATCTGTTGCCCATATTGAGACCAATCTAGCTCCGTTAACCCATGCTGCGCGTTTCCAGTGCCTAAATTCCGAGCTGCCAATAGTAAAGTAGAATGGAGTGTTTCCTCGTTAACGTGCGTTAGTTGCTGAAGTGAACGGCCCTCCTTTATACACAAAGGAAACAGGCTATGGGCGAACGATTTGTAAACCTGTTCATTATCTCGCTCAGTTTGCAGCTCATCCAACGCTGAGACAAATTGTGCCGTGAAATGACGATACTCCGTGGCTGAGGCTAGCATTGGGCTGAGCTTGCTTGCCGAGCGGTGCACCATATCCGCAAAATCTCTATCCGCAAAGCGTTTTGACCTTAACAATCCCCAGCGCTGCGGTGTGCCAATTCTATCTTCCCAGAACAGGCATTTTTGCCCAGACGCGGCACTAAAATAGCTCGAATGCTCTTCTATAGATTGCTCGAACTGTTCTGATAGATACTGATTAAATATGTAAGGTGTATCGGTATCCATAAAGCGTAACGAAAACTGCATTTCGGCTAAGCCAGAAACTATCGCTTGTCCGCTGTCATCCAACGTCCCTGATGCTGCAACATCACCACTCTCGTCGACTATTTCAAACTGCGCGTTCTTTAAAGGAGTTCCATTGGGGTAGTGGCAATGCAAAGAAACAGTGAATGTGCCCACATCATCTGCAGAAACAGAGACCGAGGGGTTTTGTACACCACTTAAGCACATGGTGTTTGCTTCATTCATGCTCATTTGATCAGAGAGACGGCATACCCCTTTGCCCTCAATTTTTACTGTTGCAGATTGGGTGGTAAACTCTGCTTCGCCCTTGATTGTACCTGACTTTATTCCTTTTTTGTCTCCTGCTTCATCGCCAGTGCTTTTACTAAATGTACTTCCCTGAATAGCAATACTACTACCCCCATCAGCCGTGACGGTTGTAGATCCACCAGCAAGATCCGAAGACTCGGCCGTATTTTGATATGGCAAATCTTTAATTGGTTTCCCTACCTTGGTCATACAAACATCGGGGATATCAGCATTGGCAACACCACCAGATCCCTGATGTACCACACTCAATCCGTTTGCATTTACAGTTACACCCATAACAATACTTCTTTGATTAAAATAACAACTATTTTAAATCATGACATGGGTTGCTTTCTGACTTTATTAATAGGCATATTCACTGTTCTTTAGTAAATTGTGAAATATGGGATTTAACGCAGAGAAGCAGTGTCTCCATAAAAATAAAAAGGCCAAGTAAATAACTTGGCCTTAGAGCATGTCGGTACAGAAAATTACTGTATCACTAATTAATTAACGTCATATTGAAGCTCAACTTGTTCTGCTAGATTGCCATATTCATCAGTAAGATTGACTGTGATGGACAATGTGCCGCTAAAAAAGGAACTATGGCTGAGCAAGTACTGCCAATCACCTGCCTCATCGGTAATGTCAATCAGCATCTCATCGGAACTTGAACCCATCAAATGAGAGTAAAGCCACTGTAAATGGACTTGCTCATCAAGCGCATAGCGGCTAATCCCTGCCACTTTAACCCCATCACTTAGCTGCTTCTTGGTCATTCCTGACGTTGTATTAATTTCGTTCCCTTCACTATCAAACAGTGAAAATGCCACTTCCGGTATGGTGCTTTTTAACGACAGTGGGCGGTCAAATTCGGCTGAGCCACTATTTGCGAACACATCAATATAACTGACTGCTAGATCTAAATTGCCATCGCTCAAACTGCTAAGATCGAGTGTGGTGTTCCACTGCTGATTTTGATAAGTAAAGCTATCTGCTGAAACTGTCCGACTGTTTTCATCTGTGACAGTAACCCTCAATGACTGCGGACGATTTTCAATTGTTCCACCTATAGTCACCTCACCGACCATATTCGCATTGATCTTGTTTTCATTATCTATATCAAATATCGATAAGGGTTGCGCATCTACCTGTAAATGGAAGGTTCGCTCTGCACTATTCTTATTGCCGATTGTGTCGATAATTGTCGCGAGAGCACGCACTTCACCATCAGCTAGATCTGTTTGAGAAACCAAGTTAGTGTCAGCTGTTTTCCAATTGGATTTATCATCTCGCACATTTAAAGCAAACTCTTTATCCCCCTGCTGCAATACGACGGTAACCGCGTAGTCCCTCTTGTCTCTCGTGCCAAAAATAACAAACTTGTTTGCCGCATCACTGTTAATGATGCCATTTTCACCAATTTCATTAATAGAAATTGACGGCAGCGTCGCCTGTAAATCAAAACTGCTATGTGCCAAAACGTGATTGCCGTAGCGATCGATAACTTCAACGCTGAAAGGGATCGTACCGTCATCAAGGCCGTCCGATAGCAAATTATACGGCTGTGTTTGCCAGCGACTACCTGTTTGCGATTCAAGAGGTAGTGGGTTGTTATTGTTCGCGCCAACAATAATAACCTCGATAATGTCATCATTCGCCGAAGAACTGCCAGATATCACTAACTGGCTCGCTGCGTCTGCATTCACTAAACCGCCACCCATTACAGGCTCAATCGTCACTGACGGAGGTACTAACCCAACATTCATTAAGGTATTAACAGAAACAGTATTTCCTCTACTATCTGTCACTGTGGCGACTAAATCTATCTCTCCTACATAGCCCTGTTCAGAAAAGTCATCCAAGGTCGCTTCCCAAGTATTATTATTTGTATTAACTGAAGCTGTACCAGTGATCCACTCGACCTGTGTACTCGATAGCCACACCTTATTATCAAGAACATCTTGGTGTCGACTCACGGTTCCTCTCACTTGCAACTGTTTCGCCATATCAATATTGACGTCAGGAACATCGTCGACAGTTATCTCAACCCCCTGCTTCACTAAGGTAACAACGACCTCATCGCTCAGTGTCAACCCATCCTCAACATCAACAGTAACTCGAATAGTCAAATTGGCATTGTTATTGAAGCCCTGCAGTGAACCCGGCAATATTTGCCATTGACCATTAGTAATCGTTGCTTGTGCTGAAATATTATTGCTGCCCTGACCAGAAATGAGCATGTTCACCAGCCTATTGTCTAAGTGGCTAGCGGTGCCACTAAACACCGGAGCAGCAGCTTCTTGCGCATTAATCGTATTGCCACTACTGTGGCTGGTCAGCTTAATCTGCGGCTCTACATATGTGAATGTTTCACTCCACACCGAGCAAATACCACTTAAATCACCCTTTAAGCATGCCAACAGCGACACGGTATATTCAGCGTTTGATAGTGCATTAAAATCCGGACTGAGGGTATCTGAAATCGTTCCGCCATTCCCGTTGTTGATATCCCCGAGCAGCGCTTCTTTAACGATCACACCTTGAGCGTTTTTCACTTCATACCCTAGTGAAAAAGCGGTGTTAGCTGTACTGCTATAGCGTAATAAATTACTCCAACTCAACAGCGGGTTAGGCTTTACGTTGGTAATGTCTAATGTTGGTACACCAAACACTTCTACATCTACTGTTTCCGTACTCTTATGTCCAACCTTGTCTGTTGCTGTGAGCGTTGCAATGTACTGTCCTACTGGGACATTAAAGCTTTTTGCGTCGGTCGACGGCAAATTAAATGACATTGTCGCTGCCGATGCCCCTTCATTACGGGTTAAAAGCTTGGGATTTAAATCAATCGTGACATCTCGTAGATTGGCATCATATACGGATGCACGAACAACCACATTATAGAGATCTCCAGACTGTTCGCCTGTCTGCTCAAAATGTATGTCTGTGATTACCGGATCCTGCCAATCAAGAATAATATCGATACCATCAGCATCGAAATTGGTATTCGCGTAAACGAAATCGGTAATATCACGACCAATATTGTCAAATACTGTCACTTTTAACTTATATTCACCCTGGTTTGCATCCGTGAAATGCAATTGACGCGTGACCGAACCATTACCGATAGGTCCTGTCACGGTGCTTGGAGCCTGCTCTGGCTCGCCATTGCGCGGAACAAAAGCAAGTTCATAACTGGCAGCAGTCACCATCGCACCTTCAGCCGTCGGAGCGTCGATGGTAAAGCTATACGGGCCACTCTCACTCGTAAACTCAATAATACCATTACGATACTCAACCCCAGAGACATCAAAACTAACGTCTGGTTTATCAATACCAAAGATGGTCCGCTCTTCAACATCAATAGACTCATTTCCTGCACGGTCTATTGCCATCACCGTTAACGTTAACTCATTGCCTCGGATCTGATTTAACACACTGTATGGAATATCAAACACGGTCAGATTCGCGTCATTTTCGTCAACGCGTTTCGTTTGTGAGTGGTTACTCCCAATGAGATTGTAGGCGACCTCATAAAGACCACTTTGTGCGTCACTAATATCAAACTGAAAGCCGCCCGCCGGCACAGGCTCACCACCACCCGGTGGTTGATATTCAGAAATCATTGCACCACTCACTTCACCAATTACCGGTGGTGTATCATCGAAAATCAACCTAACAGATGAGCTCGCTTGTTTATTCCAAAAATCCAAGACTTCAACCCCGACATACAAATTCCCTTGTGTGCCGCCTAAGTCAGCTTTAAAGCGATAGCACACATCTAAAGTTGAGCAATTTTCAGAGTCTAAACGAGTAAACATCTCAATGTGGTCAATAAAGGTATACGTATCCTTAGAACCATCGTAATAGGTAATATCCACTTTTAAATCATATAGCAATGAGTCAAGGCCGAGTTCGTACTCAAAAACAAACTCCAATGTCTTACTACTAATGTAGTCACCATTAGCGTGGTCGACATGACGAATAGTCGGGGCGCTCGTTGGAGGTAGCAACTTAATCGTATTTTGAGTAAGTTGCTGATTTCCAACAGCGTCTTCGATACCACTTAAACGAACACTCTGTTCACTCGTACGAGCGTTGATTATCTCATCATATGTTCCTTTGAAAGTCAGGTGACGGTTGCTAGTACTTCCTGTGGCGTTATCTAACGCTATTCTCTCTTGAGCATGGTTAATCAGCACAATATTATTAACCACCTCATCAGGAATGCCTGCCATATCATCCTTAACTTCAAAGAAAAGGTAGATCATTTTCTCATTGCCAGTTGTAACCACTGAGTGGGTGTTATTTAAAGCATAACCCTCACGATCGATAATCTCTGGAGGCGTAATATCAATGCCTCGAAAAGACATTCCCTGTACAACCTCTGCACCATTACCACCAACTGTACGGGTAATAAGCACAGGTTCATTGTAATCTTGAGTAAAGCTAGCGAATAAACACTGCGGGTTACCCTGCGGGCTGCTGACATAGTCATACGGGGATAATGTATTTCCAGGTGGGTTATTGCCATCCCATTCACTTCGCTCTCGAATCCAACATTCGATACTGCGTGGATTTCCAGTAACGTTGGTATCTTCGTATCCGAACTCTACCGCCATTTCACGTCCAGAAATATGGCTACTAAAATTCTCCGGCTTGGTAATTAGTACTTGATAACCACCACGCATAACACCAAGAGACCAAGCATCCGTCTGCTTCATCGCATCATCACCCGGATTAACCAAGGTTCGGTTCGTTGCCTCAACGTTTATCTGGTAGTCACCGTCGGTTTGCACAAAACTGCTTAGCTCGGCTTCCCAGCGCCCCTCTCCAACTCTTTCAAAATTGAGCGCTTGTCCTTGCTGGCCCGCGTAAGCAATCGTTCCCAATACTCGATTAATACCACTTTGATCATCGCTTGCGTTGACCACTGCAACAACACGTTCACTCACGTGTTCTATTAGCGTTTCTCCTCGCTCTAACGGCCGCCCTCCCACCAAGAGGCTTAATTCGACAGTTGGATAGATATCATCGACTTGTATAGTAAAGTTACTGGTTGTTGCATTGCCCCGAATATCTTCTGCCGCAATTTCTAGCGAAAATGTCTCGCCGCGGTTAATTTTAATGATGCGATCTTCATTAACATTCAGCCAATTGCCTGGGACGCCCCCAACAGGGAAATCTCGATACTTTAATGAATCCGCTTGTACCGAGTGCTCATCTAAATCGGTTACGGTCAGGTTAAACGCATATTCACGTGCGTACCAATTTTCTTCATCGAACCCCATTAGTCCTATAACTGGCGGTTGATTATCAAATATGATGCGGAAATTTTGGTTACTTGAAAAACCATGTTCATCTTCTGCTTCAACAGATAAAGTTACCCAACCATCAGCATCTTCTTTTATTTGATTTGTGGCATCCTCATCTAAGAACAACTTAAGGTTAACCAGAGATTCAGGTGTATGAGGGGGCAGCAACGGTAACTCTTGTCCTTGTTGCCAGACACTAACCGACGTCACGCGTGATGCATCGGTGATTTCTGCGATATTGACATAGAAGCGTTTTCCTACAATATTATTGGTGCCCAAATGGTCAACATAATCTGTCACCCAAGGGGTACCTAAACTTACTTTCGGTGCTTCGCTATCAACAGTAAAAGTAAACTCCCCTGTATTAAGATTTGGGAAAGGTTTCGCAGTATCTTCTGCTGTGATTTCGAAAATGTACTCCTGCCCATTTTCTAATCTGTCTGCAACGAGCCTCACCTCTGTGTTTGCGTTATGACCAATAAGGTACGCTGTTACATCATTGCAGTCATCACTCTCACAATGTGTTAAAGGATGCGCTGGCAAATTATGACCACGCATTGTTATCGAAATTGGCCCCGGGTCACTAAAGTCCCCAACGCCATAATCAATAACATTGGCTACTCGCCAGCGTTGATTGCCACCTAGAATATACGTTCCTACCGGGTCGATAACCGGAGCATTGGAGTCAACCTTTAGGGTGAAGGCATCTCTGGTTGCATCTAATAAATCCGTTTTATTACCAAGATAATCTTCTCCTAATACCAATATATCCCAGGTGCCATTACCGATCTCATGAGCATATTCATCAATACAATCACCCGCTTTGCACAATACAAGGCGAGAGCCTTGCATATCATCAGTGCCGAACTCCAATTCGGTACGCCCCTGTTTAATAATGACGGTGCGTTCGCTAAAGTTCTCACCTACCGTATCTTGAGCGCTAAAATCTAAGAATCGTGAAGAGGCAAAACTAATATAATCTTGCTGCGGATCATCAACACCTGGTGGTGGAAAATACTCATACTTTGGCGGATCATTATCAATAATAAATGGAACATGATACGTATCCGTTGAAAAACCATAATTATTGTCATAAATATCAGAAGCACTAACATCTAACTCTAACCGTGCGATATTCGGATAACTTGGCGATAAAGTATCAAAACCAAACTGATACGCATGATAATAGGTTCCTGTCTGCTCGGCATCTGGATGAATGTTAGCATTTTGCGGCTCAGCATCAGTATTGACCCAAACAAGGTCAAAAGCGGGAGCCTCGCCATCAGAGTCTTTTATTCCTGAAGGATCTTCAAGTTCAATCAGTACCCGGTCAATAAGGCCTCGCAGGTACCAATATCCTCCTTGATAAAGCGCCGCAGAATTTGCTGACAGCGCATCTACTGAAATAGTCACTGACGGCGGGTCTTGATCAATCGGGCCGCCTGCTGAATCAAATAACTCGTTCCCATCGAGTACTGGGTTAATGCTCGCCATCCGATTAGCAAAAAAGTAGATGTCTTGACTTAATATTGAATCGCCATAGTTTCTCGTTAAGAATTTAATATAATGCTCGGCCAATTTTGAACGATACCAATCAGAAGTTATATCTTCCCTCCCGTATGATAAGCGACGATTATTCCAACCTCTTCCATTTGGTTTACCGTCACTACTAAAATCTTCAAAAAACAGTTTTGCAAGATCGACACTGTTGCTCGTAGGGTACTCCGCCATCTCTCCTAGCGCTTCAACAATGAAGCGATGCTGAAACTCTTCAGTTATATCAACATACTCATCGAGATCTTCATTGGTCGCATAGCGGGTGCGTGTCGGGTTAAAGCCAAAAAAATCAGTTTCTGATTGGAAAATTCTATCTACCGCGTCCAACGTCACCCGCGGATCACTTTTGTCTTTATTCCATAAGTATGCAAAAAAACCAGCCTGATAAACAGTCAGTTCTGTCATGTAGATCTGTTTACCGTACTCATCAACAAATACATAAGCAGAAAAGGCATGGTCCTCATTAAGATTTGCAGGATCTAGTTTTGCATTCGCCCTACTATCTTTACTCCATTGATAGTAATGTGCTTGGTTATTGTTACTATCCAAGGTAATTTTAATTACTTGGTTAGTGTGTTGACTAAAAATTCCACAACGAGCAAGATCCCTCGCATCACCTCCCGATGAAACCAACGGCACTTGCTTGGTGATACACTGATTAATATCCGCTGTCGTTCCATTTTCCGTAAAACGATAGAAATTGACTTTGGCGTTAATAAATGGCGTATTAACTTCAATGTAAGGTAGATTAAATGTGGTTCTAAACGTCGTTGTGAATAACTGAGATTCATTACCAGACTCATCTGTCACCATTAAGGTGAGACGCTGCTGATGTTCAGGTCCAACGTTTTTAAAACTAGGACCAAAAATATCGCTGGTAAATGGGACAAAGTACGTCATTGACGGGATGTGGCCATTTCCGTCAGGCTGCGGCATCTTTTCATGCGGTATCGCTCGCGATCCGTCAACAGTATCTCGGCTGGTTATCGTTCGAGAATAAACAGGAGCGTCCAAATTAGGGCCTGACTCCCATCGTACGGTTAACAACAAATTTTCCGCCGATGAGCCAACGCTACCACCACCTCCCAGCGGGTCTCGCACCTCTACTCGTAAGTAAGGGATATATTCCGCCTCAAGCTCTTCTCGCGTCATATCTTCAAAGTCAATATTAGGCAACATAGTTCTTAGGCCGTGGGTCGCGTACCCGTGCTTAATTGACAAATAGATCGCTCTGCTCATATCACTGAACGTATCAGCCGTATACATCTGGGTTACAGGATCGATATTGTCATTCAAGATAAACTGCATCTCATTTATCGGGAAGTGGATCACCCTTTCTGGTGGGGTTACATCTGAATAAACGAAATGGCGTACTTCATCTTGGTTACCATTGCTGTCTGTGGCTCGAAGAGTAAATGTTGTTAAGCCTTCAAAATGAGAGCGATGAATATACTGATTAAAAGAGTATACATTTGGTGTCATTGTTGGACGATACTCAAGATTTTCAAATTCACCATTATTTATCGAATAGACTAATGACGTAAGCGGTGACTTTGTTTCTGTGACCGTACCTGCCAATACATAGTCATCAACATTCGGATTATGCGGATTGTATGAGGGCGGTGATAATAACTCATCGATATTAATGACTGGATGGTTATTATCCCATTCAAACGGTATATACACTTTATCAGTAATATTACCTAACACATCTTCAGCAATGACCACCGCTCGAGCAGAAAGCACATTCTCAGCTTCTTCATCAAGTTTAAGTGTGTTGATATCTAAACGGTAATCGAGGTATCTGATACCTTGTTCAAAATTCGCATCTAACGCGCGGCAATCACTATTTAATAGACTACAAGTTGCCACCACGGTTTGCCAATTGCCCGTGTAGTCGACTTCACGCTCAATGCTCACCGTAACGCCGTGCACACCAATAAAGTCGCTAACTTCAAGTGTTAATCGCCCGGTTCCTGATAAAATCTCATTTCCTTTACGGGAGACATACGGCGGCGTTTCATTAATTGGCTTATCAGTATCTCTTATTGGGAAAATCCCACCACTGGCTGCGTTTATACGCTCCGCCATATGATAGTAATCAGCAGGATCTGTTCCTGTTCTATTGATCGTCGAGTCATTTACGACACGTAGCATATGTTGCGCGATGTGATTGGTATAAAGATCTGCGTTAACCACAACTAAGCCATAGGAGATAGGTCTAAGTACTGGTGGGTTACCCAGTACTTCTAATCCGTCCATAATGCCATTTGAACGAATATCGCGATATTGGATATCGGCTAAATTGTAGGATGTATATACTTGACTTCCATCTGTATACCCTTCCGTTTCACCAGAAGCTATATTATCAAAAGCAAACGATGAATAGGCCGTTAAAATAGCACCATAGCGATGTTCATCTAACGTAACGCTACTTACACCATCATGTTTTAAATCAAACGGTTCCGTCGCTAAAATATCTAACCCATAGGCTTGGTTAAATTCTGAATACCCTTCTGCAATCGCAACTGCTGCGGTAAGTCGGCCAGAGGGCCCACTATGGTACTCGACATATCCTGCTACAGCATTAGTCAGCGGCGTTATCATTGCGTGGGTGTCTTGCCCTTCAACGAAGTTAATGTAAGTTCGTAATCTTAACTGTCCATTTGGTCCTTTATATACTTCTTCATTGGTATATGGGTCAAGATATACCCCCCCTGTCGATTCTATATAGAGCGGCATATTTCCCGATGTTATTGGAATCGAATATTCACCTTTCGGGTTCGTGTAATCGCTACCTAGTAATGTACCAACTCGGCCATTTTGATATTCATATACCTTAACGATCGCCTGAGATACTGCCGCATCATAAACGACCCCAGAAATAATCGCCGAATCACGGCCCGGAGGACGGTGAGGTGGTTCATCAGAAGTCGAAGAGTTACATGCAGCGATCAGTAGGATAAAAACTAACTGAAAAATTCGTTTGAATAACATAGCCCAGCAAATCAAAGTAGTATTTTGAGCGTGATTATATTTCTCATATAAAAAATAACAATCTGACTAATCCACTATATAAATTGACATTTTTAAGGCTAATGAAGGCATTTTGGCGGCAGCATGAAAGCTTCAGCAAGCAAACTGAAAACATTACTAATCAAAATAACTTTAATTGCTACAATCTAAACATGAAATTAAGTGTAACTAAGCTTAAATAATGTGGAAATAACGCCTTATTGGCGCTAAAACGCCTCCTTCCTGTTAAGGTGGTTCCACTATCAGCACCTTTGTCCATAACTGTACTGATGGGGTGCTGTAACACAAATCTGCCCCAGAATCCGACCATCATCCTCCAAGCCGCCAATGTCACTATCAATTTAGTCATTTTACCTATATAAATCAGGAAATATGTCGTTGAATTAAATGATAAAGTTTAAGGTTGTTTAGTCTGGTGAGATTCAAAAGAGGATCAGATGTCGAGTGAAGAGAAATCCTATCCATTTCCTCCTGAGCATTCTATGTACTGGGAGCAACCTGAGCGTGAGATGAGCTACGCGCAAGCGGTGGAAGCCTTTGAAGCGCAAACCCCACAAGAAAAGAAGATGAGGCAAAATCCGGTAACAACCAAAAAGCCAGTTGTTGCGCAGATGCCTGCTCCCACTTTTGAATATCCTGCAGATGAGCCAATGCGTGCCATTGTTCCGGTGCGTTATGCCTTTGACTCTCTTGGTGTGTCACCGTTTCCAGATCCCGACCTCGATATCGGCTTTAAGAAAGGTCAGCGATACTTAAAAACCATTGAGCCGATGCGTGAGCTGCTCAATGGCTGGATTTATCCAAGCAGTCATGCCTTAAACATACCAACAAACAAGTCAGAAGAAAGTGCAGAGAATTGCTCAAGCAATCTAAAATGGCCGCATATTTTACGCCAACTGCGTGACGGCTACGTGTATGTGTATGAAGAGCGCTGTGGTGTTCTAGATGAATATCAGTTAGAAGGACACCACTTTACTCACACTGAAACTGAGCAGAGTGCCAGTTGCCTGCATTATCCGGTCTCTGCACCTTTGTTTATCATGTTTTCACCTGTCCAGTTAACAGAGCGCCTGAAGCACGAGTTGCGTTTCATGCCCAAAAGCCGCAATCGCTGGATGCAACGCTTATCTGTGAGCAGTATTCATAACACTGGAGGGCTTGAAACCCTCGATACCTTAGTGGCAGACATGCAGCCCGATTTACCGCATGACTTTACTCACAGCTCTACCCCTTTGGTTGAGGTAGACGTTACTACCGACGCGCCAATTGAAGGGATAAATTATGTTGAAGTTGCATGCAAAGCAGCGACTTCGCCATCGGATTGGACAGCCGATATTGCTGATGACCAACCTGCCGTCGTGGTTGCATTGGAAGATCCATTGGCTGATCTGCAAGACGCCGCAATGGCAATGCTTAGCGCATTGGTAGAGCAATGCGCGCTGACTGACGACGAAGAGACGGCCAGAAAACTCTCGATGGCGCGCTTAACTCGTGACATTGCGTTCGTCACGATAGATAAACAAGACTGGCCGTACAGTACAGTTACCAAGCAAAACTACTACCAATTTGAAAAAGATGTGAACGCCTATCTTGACGCGCACTACCTGTATAACCGAGAAGCGGCTGCAATTCTCCTATTGGGTGCCATGGAAGCGGGTGCGACTGAGTACAGCCTAACCAAACAGCGTATGGAGCAACGCGAAGCCCATCTCGGTGAGGTGTGGCAGTTTTACCCCGCGAAAAGACAAACGAAGAAGAATTACTATTTCGAATACCGAAATAAGATCAAACTGAAGCAGCAGGTCGATTCTCGTGGCTTACGTGAGTTTTGCGATACGATTGAGCCTGATCTCAATAAAGCGGAGTTTAAAGGTGAAGCGTGGGCTGATATGTTGCTTAACATGTTTCAAGGACTCGGCGACGACATGGGCCGTTTGGGCTTTGACGTGCAAAGCCGAGAGGGGCAGATCAGCTTCTTAATCCTGATCTGTCAAACCGCGCCAACATTAGTTCACCTAGCGCAAGATGAAGGTCAACAGCAGCGGCTTCATAACCTGCTTAATGGCGACGACAACCTGCTTGGGCTTGCCCCTTTCGGCGGTAGTAAAGCATTAAAAATGGCGCTAGATAGCGCGACAGTCAGTAATGCAGTGTTCAAAGATGTAAGCGATTACGGCAATTTGATCAGCCGCATTGGGGAAACGCAAAGCTTCTTCCACCACGATGAGATAAAAAATCACCCATGGATTAAAGGTTTAAGCCAAAGCTCTCATGCTGTGCTGTCTGGGCTAAGGCAGGGAATAGAGGCGGTGGGCACTGGCGTATGGGATAGCGTAGTCAGCGCCATTGTGCCAGTTCAAGTTTCTCAAAATGGCAAATTTCAGGGTGTGTATGAGTTTCGCGCTTTGTTTATGGAAAATGCCCTCCATAACACCATAGGGTTAAGCGCAGACTACTCAGACAAAATACAGGATTTTAAGTCACGGTTACAGACAGCGGAAGATACGCTCAACAGTGCCAAAAATAAGTTAAACGTTTATGAAACGAGCAACCCTGATCTCAACAATTCGCAGCCACAATCACGCGCCAACAGTCGTGCAAGCGCTGCGGAAAGACAGAGAGTTGAAAACCAGAAGAAACGAGGCGGCATTAAAACTCGGTTGCAACGAACGGTTCAAGAGGCAGAAGATGCGGTCGATAATATTTTGGGTGAAAAGCCAGCTCTGGTCATCTACAAAAACCAAGCGCTGCAATACCAAATGGAGTCCGCCTTTAAAGCGGTGCCAAGAAACTTAGCCTCTCAGACGAGTCGCGGCGCTTCAGCAGCCTATGCCGAGTTCACCAATATGGGTGGGGTTGGCTCTGTGGCCATGCTGCTCAACCTGATCAATCTCGGCTCAGTGTCGGATAAACTCACTGCCATGCCCGTTGATAGCTCAGAGCGCAGAGAAGTGATGTTTGAGTTAGGTTACTCTCTGAGTTGGACGCTCTCTTCAATGGCCGATGTGATGCGAGGTCATGTGCAAAATCATCTTGTCAATACTGGAGGTGATACGCTGATAAAGGCGACTTTTGAACAAATCAATGACAAAACAAGATTCGCTACATCCAGAAGAAATGTGCATTACTTTCGAGGCTTGGTCGCCGCGGCGTCAGCAGCAGGCTTTGTAGCGGCAGGGCTTGAGACTTGGCGGGTTGTTTTGAAAATAAATAGTGCAGATACCAACATTGAAAAGCTACTACTGAGTGCTCAAGCTGCTGCTCTATCTGCCCAAGGTATTGCCTATGGTGGTCAGTTTCTCAGAGTGCTCCGCGGCACCACTACAATCAAAACTGTCGCCGCGGCTTGGATGACCACCACGTTGTTTGTTGCGGGTCTTGTTATATTGGGTACCGCACTGCTGCTCAACTGGCTGAAAAAGTCACCATTTGAAAAATGGTTGCGTGATTCCATATGGGGACGTAATGGACCGCAATGGGCGCGCGATGAAGAGTTGCTGCGCTATGACCAGGTGGTCAACACCCCCGCTGTTAGTATTGATATTAAGACACAAACGAGCTCATTGACCGCAATGAGCTACAACAGTGCGCCACGTGTGATTAAAACGGTCACCATAATGTTCCCAGAA